>NZ_KQ031391.1:1446377-1636539 GCF_000966285.1 Pseudofrankia sp. DC12 | reverse complement strand
TCGCGAGATTGTGCGGGCCGTTTTCTTGGTGGGCTTGGCAGGCATCTTCCCGCCAGGTGGTGTCGCGGACGTAATGGACACGGTTCTCTATGCCCCAGTGCATTCGGACGTGGGTGTGGATAGCGTCCGGAGCGGCGCGCTCACCGCGCAGGCTGGTGACAATGAAGGCGTATTCCTTGCTGAGACGGGCGCCGGTGAGATCGAATTCTTCGCGGCAGATGACGGCTATTGTTCGGGCCCGTGGGAAACGGATGTCATCCACGGGTCGCGTCCAAGTCGTCCAGCGCTTGATACTTCCGCGGGAGCATTCCTCGACCTCATGCCCCGGTGTTTTCTGAATAACCGGCAGGAGGCGATCGAATATTTGCTGGAAGAGCTTCGGCTGGTTCCCCTTGACAGTGAACACGTAGTCGATTCGTTTTTTCCAGAGTAGGATCGCGGTTTTGACCTGCGTGTGCGCGGCGTCTGCGGTGATGACGGTTCGGCCGCGCTCGTGTTTGATGTTTTTGAGTAGGTTCGCGACCTGGGTGATCTCGTTGGTATCCGCGGGGACCTTGGTCTGGGCGATGACGACCCCCTGGTTGTGAGTCATGGCAGAGAACAGCGTGAACTGCTGGTTCTCCGTGCTCCAAGCGCCGCGCAAGACCTTACCGTCCAGGGCGATCACCAGATCGCCGTTGTGATCGCGGGTCGCTTGTTCGTGCAGCCAGGTGCCGACGACCAGGTCCAGCACATGCGAGTTGACTCCTTTGAGGGTCTCGCGGATGGTGGATTCGCAGGGAACGGTGTAGCAGCCCCGAAAATAGCCGTAGGGCGCGCCGAGTGCGGCGAGGAGCCCTTGGGAGAGGTCGGCCGCCTCGCTTCCGATCTCGCGGTAACACGTGGCGCCAGCGAGCGTCGCGACGGTCGCCGTGGCAAGCACGAACTCGAGGTCGTAAACCCGGCCCCGGGCGTCGCGGAAATCCTTCACAAGACGCAGCATGGCAAGAAGTCGACCGATTTTTTCTTTGCCGGCGTTGTCAAGGCCGCTCGACAAAGCGGCGCCGGTCTGGCATGATGACACTTGGCGGCCTTCTGTCTCGGGGGATTGTTTGTTCGCACTCTCATTGTCCCGATCAGGAGGCCGTCGTTTCGCAACGGCGGCTCTTGTTTTCGTCAATTCAACGGCCATGGCGACTGGGCGCACAGCAGCGGATTTTCGGGTAGGCATTCGTAGCTGCCGATGGCGTCATTTCCGATAGCTCGGAAGCGCGGGCGGCGAGATTCCGGCCGGAAGGAACTGCACCCGCGAGACCCGTCGAAACCTGGACCGAGAGCTCGATCATGACGATTACTCAGAGCGATAGTTCGCTACCTGGAGTGATCTTCCCTTGGCCCTGGGAGACGAGGTAGGAGCGTAGCAAAGTCATCGGCATTCGCGACTGGACACGATATCCTTACCGACGCTCATTGAGCCTTTCCCTGCAACCGACCGTCACCCTGGGTGAGTATCAATAGTGTGATCGTGTGTTGGTCGTCAGGTGGTCCTCTGGTACTCGGTGTGGAGGATGACGAGGGACGCTTTCGCGACCAGCCCGATCTTCCAGGGGTCGATCGTGACGTTGCGGAGCAGGCGGAAGGTGACCTTGAGCAGCGCGTTCGCGCGCTCCCCGACCGCCCGCAGGGCGTAGTGGATGCGGTTGTGCAGTTTCTGTTCGGCGGTCAGCTCCCCGCCCTTCGGCTTCTTGAACGGGACCGCGAACTGCCCCTCCTGGGTTCCGAACGCTTCGTAGCCGCCGTCGCCGAGCACCTGCCCGCCGTCGGCGAACCACTCCTCGAAGACCTCCGGGGCGCCGGAGGCGCGCAGGGCGGTGGTGTCGTGCTCCCGGCCGGGACGGACGTCGGACACCCACAGCGGCCAGCCGTCCTCGGGACCCGAGACGACTTGCACGTTCGCGCCGTGGTTCTTGATTTTTCCTGACCACCACAGGTCCACGCCCTTCGTCGGGCCGGGGACGGTCACCCGGTCGGTCTCGATCACCGTCCCGTCGACGATCACGTGGTCGTAGCCGGCGAACTTCGCGGCGATCAGTGCGTTGCGCAGGTCAGGGGCCTGCCAGGCCAGGACTGCGAGGCCCTCGTGCAGGTAGCGGTAGCCCACCGACTTGCCGATGTTGTTGTCCCGACACAGCCGGATGACCGGGGTTCCGTCACAGAACCAGCGCAGGACGAACACGGCCTGCTCCCATGGAGACAGGGCGCGGGTCCCGCTCCGCGTACCGGTCCGCCTACGTTCCGCAATCAGGAGCGTGGCAAGGCGGACGACCGTGTGATCGCTCAGGGGCAGGACGCTCGTGTATGTGACACTCATGAGGACGCGGGGCTCCGGCGGAAGTGATCTGTGAGAGGACTACTTCCTACCGGTTGCCCCGCGTTTCGTCGTCGGCGACCCAGCCGTCGATCACGACCCGTGATGATTACCTAGCGTGACGGGTCGTTGCAGGGAAAGGCTCACTGTCAAGCGCACTGTAGTGCGCGGCAAAGTGTTAACACTTCTGGGCGGCGCCGTGTCGCGCGGCCCGCCTGAAGGCTGTCCCGTCAGGAGGCCAGGTCCGTCATGCTGCCGGGGCCGGTGCCGGAGTCGGTGGGCGGCCCGCCCGCCGCGCCGGAGGACCGGGTGATCGAGCTGACGACGGCGCGGCGGGCGGCGCGCAGGCTCGCCGCGGCGGTGGCCGCCGCCGAGGTCGCGGCCGAGGCCACGGTGACGCCGGTGATCGGGGCCACCTCGTCCAGGTCGACCTCGGAGGGCGGCGGCGTCGCCGGCTGCGGGCGGGCGGTGGCGCGTACCGACGGCAGCCCGCGGGCGTCGGGCGCCGCGCGGCGGGTGACGTCGGCCGTGGCGTCGTCGGTGGTCTCCTGGGACGCGCGCTCGGCGGCGACGCGGGCCTCGTACAGCTCCACCTCGGCGCGGGTCCGTGCCTCGTCCCAGCCGAGTACCGGGGCGATCAGCTCGGCCACCGGACCGGCGGCGGCCAGGCCCCGGTCCGGCGCCTCGAACGAGATCCGGGTGCGGCGGGTCAGCACGTCCTCCAGCCGCCGCGCGCCCTCGTGCGTCGCCGCGTACAGCGCCTCGACCGCGAGGTACGCCTCCGCCCCGGGCAGCGCGATGCCGAGGCTCGGTTCGGCGACGACCAGGTCGACGAGCTCCTCGGTCAGCGTCCCGTACCGCCGCAGCAGGTGCTCGATCCGGGCGACGTGCAGCCCGGCGCGGTCGGCGAGCCGCTCGCGCGCGTTCCACAGGGCCTGGTACCCGTCCGCGCCGAGCAGCGGAGTCTTCTCCGTGCACGACGGCGGCACCACCCGGGTCAGCCCGGCAGCGGCCGCGTCGACCGCGTCCTCGGCCATCACTCGGTAGGTCGTGTACTTCCCGCCGGCGACCGTGGTCAGCCCGGGCGCGGCGGCGACGACGGCGTGCTCGCGGGACAGCTGCGCGGTGTCCTCGGACTCGCCGGCCAGCAGCGGGCGCAGCCCGGCGTAGACGCCGACGATGTCGTCCCAGGTGAGCGGGCTGCGCAGCACCTTGTTGAGCTGGTCGAGCAGGTAGTCGATGTCGGACCGGGTGGCGGCCGGGTGGGCGAGGTCGAGCTCCCAGTCGGTGTCGGTGGTGCCGATGATCCAGTGGCTGCCCCAGGGGATGACGAACAGCACGCTGCGCTCGGTCCGCAGGATCAGCCCGGTGGTGCCCTGCAGCCGGTCGCGCGGGACCACCAGGTGCACGCCCTTCGACGCCCGCACCGAGACCGTCCCCCGCCCGCCCCGGCCGCCGAGCATGGCGTGCAGGTCGTCCGTCCACACCCCGGTCGCGCTGATCGTCTGCCGGGCCCGGACCCGGATCTCGGCGCCATCCGGCGACTCGAGATCGCGCACGACCGCGCCGGTGACCCGGTCCTCCTCGCGCAGCAGGCCGATGACCGGCGTGGACGTCGCGACCGCGGCGCCGAATCTGGCCGCGGTGCGGGCGACGAACATCGTGTGCCGGGCGTCGTCGACCTGCCCGTCCCAGTACTGGATCGCGCCGACCAGGGCGTCGGGCCGCAGCGCCGGGAACTCGCGCAACGCCGCCTTGCGGGTCAGGTGCCGGTGCATCGGCAGGCCGCCGGACGGGGGACCGTCGCCGGCCGGGGAGGCAGAGCGGGCCGCCCGCTGGGTGCCCGGAGCGGGGCTGATCCGGGCCAGGCCCTGGCCGAGGGTGTCGTAGAGCAGCACGCCGCTGCCGATGTAGGCCCGCTCCCAGCCGTGGTGGGTCAGCGGTAGCAGGAACGGCACCGGGCGGACCAGGTGCGGGGCCAGCGTCTCCAGCAGCAGGGTCCGCTCGCGCAGCGCCTCGCGGACCAGCGCGCCGTTGAGCTGCTCCAGGTAGCGCAGCCCGCCGTGGATCAGCTTGCTCGACCGGCTGGACGTGCCCGCCGCGAGGTCGCGGGCCTCGACAAGGGCTACCGACAGGCCCCGGGCCGCCGCGTCCAGCGCGGTGCCGGCGCCGGTGACGCCGCCGCCGATGACGAGTACGTCGAACGTCTCGGTCGCCAGCCGCCGCAGCGCCTCGGCGCGCTCGGCCGGGCCGAGCCGGCCGAGGCTGGCGCCGTTGGCGGGGGAGATGCCGTTGGCGGAGGAGACGCCGGCGGCGGGGACAGTGCCGTCCGAAAGGGCCGTGCCGGGCATCGGGGGTACCTCCTACGGATACCTGAGTGACCGTGAGCGGGCTTGGGGCGCGTCCCCGCCCGTCACCATCGTGCCGGGCGGGTGCGACAACCGCCCCCCCGGCGGACCTGGGACCCGGCGATGTACGCCGCTGTTGGGCTGCCGGCCGGCGGCCGGTAACCGGTGGTTACCGGGCTCGCGGGTGGCCGCGGACCCGGTGGGCTGGTCGCCGGCGGCGAGCGCCGCCTATGGGGGCAACGCGGCGAGGCGGTCGAACCAGCCCGGCCGGCGCATGCATTTCGCGTCCTCCCGGTAGATGATCGCCGTGGCGGCCCGCGAGCCGTCGCGCCATCTGTTACTAATGAGTAACCTATGACCTGCCGGCCGACGCCCCGGCACCGCCCGCCGGCGGTGCCGCGCACCCGGGAGCGAGTACCCATGGATCTGACGTTCACCCCGCAGGAGGAGCAGTTCCGCTCGGAGCTGCGCGGCTGGCTCGACGCCAACATCCCCCCGGAGTGGAAGGAGCCCGCCTTCTGGGAGCGCATCCCCGAGGACAAGGGCTTCGAGCTGCGGCGCGACTGGGAGCGGCGCAAGGCCGAGGCCGGGTTCGCCGGCATCGCGTGGCCGACCGAGTACGGCGGTCGCGGTGGCACGCCGGGGATGAAGGCGATCTACGACGAGGAGATGGCGCTCGCCAGCGCGCCGGAGTCGGCCAACGCACTGGGCCTGACCTTCCTCGCGCCGACGGTCATGGCGGTCGGCACCGAGGAGCAGAAGCGGGACATCATCGGCCCGATGCTGCGCAACGAGGTGATCTGGTGCCAGGGCTTCTCAGAACCGGGCGCCGGCTCGGACCTCGCGGCGCTGCGCACCTCCGGGCGGCTGGAAGGCGACGAGTTCGTCGTCAACGGCCAGAAGATCTGGACCACCAACGCGATGCACGGCGACAAGCTGTTCACGCTGGTGCGAACCGAGCCCGGTAGCCAGTCCCATCGCGGCATCTCCATGCTGCTGGTCGACATGCACCAGGAAGGCGTCGAGGCTCGCCCGCTCAAGCAGATCAGTGGCGCATCCGAGTTCGGTGAGGTGTTCTTCACCGACGCCCGGGTCAAGGTGTCCGACTGCGTCGGCGGCGTCGGCAACGGCTGGAAGACCGCGATGCTGCTGCTGTCCTTCGAGCGCGGCGCCTCCGGCATCTCCCAGTACGCCCAGTTCCGCCGCGGCTACGACGAGATCGTCGCCGCTGCCCGCGCGCTCGGCCGGGACACCGACCCGGTGCTGCGCCGCGAGCTGGCCAGCCGGCTCGTCGAGCTGGAGTGCCTGCGCTACCACGCGATGCACGTGCTCACCCAGGTCGAGCAGGGCCGTGACCTCGGCTCCGAGTCGTCGATCACGAAGCTGCAGTGGTCGGAGACCTACCAGAGGCTGTTCGAGACGTTCGACCATCTGCTCGGCCTCGACGGGGTCCTCACCGCGCCGGTCGCCGGCCTGGACCTCAGCGCCCTGCAGCACGAGGCGTTCTGGACCCGGTCGGTGACGATCTGGGGTGGCTCGTCGCAGGTGCAGCGCAACATCGTCGCCGAGCGCGTGCTCGGCCTGCCGCGGTAAGGGGAGGAAACACAGTGTTCTTCGCACTGACCGATGAGCAGCGGGCGCTCGCCGAGACCGTCCGCGACTACCTCGCGGACCGCTTCGACCTGACAGCCGTGCGGGCCGTCTTCGAGGACGCCGACGGCGACGGCCACCCGGCCGACCTGTGGAAGGCGTTCGGCGAGCAGGGCTGGCTCGCCGTGCTCGTGCCCGAGGAGAACGACGGGCTGGGGCTTGGCCTGTTGGACGCGCAGGTGATCGCTCGCGCGCTGGGTGCCGGCGCGGTTCCCGGGCCGTGGCTGTCGACCGTCCTCGCCGGCGAGGCGGTCCGGCTCGCCGGCTCGCCGGCGCAGCGTGCGGCCGTGCTCGGCCCGCTCGCCGCCGGTGAGCTGGTCGCGACCGTCGCGGTGCGCGCGCCGGGCGGGGCGTTCGACGCGTCCGGCGTCGGAGTCACCGCCGACGCCGACGGGCGGCTGACCGGGACGGCATCGCCCGTCGAGTACCCGGGGGTCGCGCGCCTCGCGGTCGTCGCGGCCACGGAGCCCGACGGCGGAGCCGGCCTCTACCTCGTCGATCCGGCCGCGGCGGAGGTCACCGTCGCTCAGCACGTCAGCTACGACGGTACGACGCGGCTCGGGAGCCTCACGTTCGCCGCCGCCGCCGGTGAGCGGCTGGAGGGCTCCAGCGCCGGCGTGCTGGCCGACCTGAACCGCCGGGGCGCGGTGCTCGCCGCGGCCGACCTCGTCGGGTCGGCGCGCGCCGCCGTGACCCGGACCGTCGAGTACGACAAGACCCGGGTCCAGTTCGGCAAGCCGGTCGGCAGCTTCCAGGCGATCAAGCACACCCTGGCCGACCTGCACGTCGCCGTCCTGATGGCCGAGCACGCCGCGCTGTACGCCGCGCACGCGCTCGACGAGGCGCTGCCGGACGCCGAGCTCGCCGTCGCGGTCGCCAAGGCCAAGGCGAACGAGGCCGCCACCGCGGCGACCGGTGCGATGATCCAGTACCACGGCGGCATCGGCTTCACCTGGGAGCACGAGGCGCACTTCTTCTACAAGCGCGCCAAGCGCCTCGTCGGCACCTTCGGCGACACCGGCCAGCACCTGGACCGCGTCGCCGCGCTGAGCCTCGATCCCGTCACGGCGGACTAGCCGGACTGGGAGGCGCACCACAGGGTCTGGCTCCCGGGGGCCGGGCGGCGTAAAGACTTGGCGCATGACTGCTGACGCCTCCGCCCGCGCCCTCGACGCCGTCGCCCGCACCAGGGCGGGGGCCGAGCTGGCCGCGGCGGAGATCGAGCTGCTCGTCGCGGACTTCGTCGCCGGCCGGGTTCCCGACTACCAGATGTCCGCATGGCTCGCGACGGTGGCGTGCCGGGGGCTGTCGCGGGCGGAGACGGTCGCGCTGACCAGGGCCTATGTGACCGGCGGCGAGACGCTGGACTTCGCCGCGTCCGGGCGGGTGGTGCTCGACAAGCACAGCACCGGCGGCGTCGGGGACACGGTGAGCCTCGTCGTCGTGCCGCTGGTCGCGGCGTGCGGAGTGGCGGTGGCCAAGATGAGCGGCCGCGGCCTCGGGCTCACCGGGGGCACCATCGACAAGATGGAGTCCGTCCGCGGGCTGCGCCTCGAGCTCGACACCGACGAGGTCTACCGGATGGTCGACCAGGTCGGCATGGTGATCACCGGGCAGAGCGCGAGCCTGACGCCGGGAGACAAGGCCACCTACGCGCTGCGGGACGTCACCGGGACGGTGGACAGCCTGCCGCTGATCGCGGCCAGCATCGTCAGCAAGAAGATCGCCGTGGGCGCGCATGGCGTGCTGTTCGACGTGAAGACGGGCGCCGGCGCGCTGATCCCGGACCAGGACCGCGCGCTGGAGCTGGCGCACCTGATGGTCGGGGTCGCCACCGGTGCCGGTCTGCGCTGCCGGGCCGTGCTCACGGACATGAGCCAGCCGCTCGGGTACGCGGTCGGGAACGCCCTGGAGGTGCACGAGGCGCTGGACGCGCTGCGGGGCCGGGAGATCCCGGGCCTGACCGGCCTGTGCCGCACGATCGCGGCCCTCATGCTCCGCAGCGCGGACCCGGGCCTCTCGGCCGCCGAGGCCGAGCGGAAGGTCGACGACGCCCTGGCCGCGGGCGCCGGGTACGAGCAGTTCCTGCGCTGGGCCGTCGCGCAGGGGGCCGAGCCCGGCGTGCTGGAGGAGCCGGGCGGGCTGCCCACCGCCGACAACCAGGTGCGGGTCGTCGCCGACCGCGAGGGCTATGTGTCCGAGGTCGACCCACGGGCCATCGGCACCGCGGCGATGAACGTCGGCGCGGGCCGGCTCGTCAAGGGCGGGCCGCTCGACCACTCGGCCGGGGTCGTGCTGCGCCGCCGGGTGGGGGACCGGGTCTCGGCGGGCGAGCCCCTGGCCGTCATCCATCACCGCGACGGCGTCGAGCCGCCCGTGGACCTGGTCAGGGGCGCGTTCCGGGTGTCCGAGTCCGCCCCGGCCGAGCCGCCCGTCGTTCTGAAGATCATCTGATCTCGCGCGGGCGTGGGGTCCGGCTGCCGGATCAACCCCGAATGGGCCCACTTTTATGGGCCAGGTAGCACAAGCGTTACAAGTGCGCTAAATCTTGAAACTACAAGCATGTGGGTAGTGAAACCTGCTGCTTCTAGCCTCCGTACGGCTACGCCCGAACCGGGAGAAATCGACCGATCGATCCCGGCAGGAGGCGATGCCATTGTGCCGCCGGGCGGCCTGCCCGCGGCAGACGGAGGGGAGACGGGTTCCTTGCGCGCAGACAGGCGTGTGCGGAGATTCGGCCGCTTGGGGACGACGACGGGGCTGGTCGCTGCTGCCAGCGCGATGGTGCTCGCACTCGGGGCGTGCGGCGGCTCGGACGGGAACAGCACGGCCCCGGCCGCCAGCGGTTCCGCGGCTGGCAAGACCCTCAAGGTCGGCCTCGCGTACGACATCGGTGGCCGTGGTGACAAGTCCTTCAACGACTCGGCGGCGGCCGGTCTCGACAAGGCGACCAAGGAACTCGGCGTCAAGCCGTCCGAGCTGGAGGCGACCGACGGCGAGACCGACGCGCAGAAGGAGGAGCGGCTGCGCCAGCTCGCCGATGCGGGCAACAACCCGATCATCGCGGTCGGTTTCGCGTACGCGACGGCGCTCGGCAAGGTCGCTCCCGACTACCCGGACACCAACTTCGCGATCATCGACGACGCCACCCTTGTCAAGGTGCCGAACGTCGCCAGCCTGACCTTCGCCGAGGAGCAGGGCTCCTTCCTGGTCGGCGCGGTCGCGGCGCAGGCGACGAAGACGGGGAACATCGGCTTCGTCGGCGGTGTCAACACCCCGCTGATCCAGAAGTTCCAGGCCGGCTACGAGGCGGGCGCTAAGGCCGTCAAGCCGGACATCAAGATCCAGGTGACCTACCTGACCCAGCCGCCGGACTTCAGCGGCTTCAGTGACCCGGCCAAGGGCCAGACCGCGGCCGCCGGCATGTACGACAGCGGCGCCGACGTCGTCTACCACGCGGCGGGCGGTTCCGGCGGTGGCGTCTTCACCGCGGCCAAGGCCGCGGGCAAGCTCGCGATCGGGGTCGACTCGGACCAGTACACCAGCGCCGCGGCGGACGTTCAGCCGGTCATCCTGACCTCGATGATCAAGCACGTGGACGTCGCCGTCTACGACATGATCAAGTCTGCTGTCGACGGCAAGCCGCTGACCGGTCAGAAGATCTACGACCTGAAGGTCGGCGGCGTCGCGTACGCGACGTCGAACAGCGCCATCGGGCCGTACACCGCCAAGGTCGACGAGTTCAAGGCCAAGATCATCTCGGGTGAGATCAAGGTGCCGACGACGCCGTCGAGCTGATCCGTCCGGGGTGGCCGGGTCCCGCTGGGGCCCGGCCACCCCGAGCACGGTCCCTGCCACGCCCAATCCCACGAGGAGCGTCCGCCATCGGCATCGAGGGCACGCCGGCGTCAGCCGACGAGGGGGCCGACCTCGCGGTCGAGCTTCGCGGCATCACCAAGGCGTTCCCCGGGGTGGTCGCCAACCGGGACGTCTCGATCCGGGTCCGGCGCGGGTCGGTGCACGCGGTGGTCGGCGAGAACGGCGCCGGCAAGTCGACCCTGATGAAGACGCTGTACGGGATGCACCGCCCCGACTCGGGGACGATCCTGCTCGACGGCACCGAGGCCACGCTGCGCAGCCCGGCGGACGCGATCGCCCGCGGCATCGGCATGGTGCACCAGCATTTCAAGCTCGCCGAGAACCTCACCGTGCTGGAGAACGTCATCCTCGGCGCCGAGCCCCGCCAGCGCGGATGGCGCCGCATCCTGCTCGACAACCGTGGGGCGCGGGACCGCGTCGAGGAGATCGCGACCCGCTACGGCCTGGACATCCGGCCCGACGCCTACGTCCGCGACCTGGGCATCGGCGAACGGCAGCGGGTCGAGATCCTCAAGGTCCTCTACCGCGGCGCGCGCACCCTCATTCTCGACGAGCCGACCGCGGTGCTCGTCCCGCAGGAAGTCGACGAGCTCTTCGGGGCGCTGCGCGACCTCGTCGACGAGGGCCTCTCCATCATCTTCATCTCGCACAAGCTCGACGAGGTGCTCACCGTCGCCGACGACATCACGGTGATCCGGCGCGGGACCACGGTCGGGACGGTCCGGCCGGCGGACGTCACCGCGCGGCAGCTGGCCGAGCTGATGGTCGGCAGCGAGCTTCCCTCGCCCGAGACCTCGGAGACGACCGTCACCGACGACGTGGCGCTGACCGTCGAGGGCCTGTCCGTCGAGACCGAGGACGGCCGGCGGGTCGTGACCGACGTCAGCTTCACCGTGCGGCGCGGGGAGATTCTCGGCATCGCCGGGGTCGAGGGGAATGGCCAGGCCGAGCTGATCGAGGCGGTGATGGGTATCCGGGCCGCCGCGGCCGGCCGGGTGCTGCTCGGCGGCACCGACGTCACCGCCTGGCAGACGCGCCGGCGCCGGGAGGCCGGCGTCGCGTACGTGCCCGAGGACCGGATCCGCTCCGGTGTCCTGCTCGACTCCCCGCTGTGGGAGAACCGCATGCTCGGCCACCAGACCCAGCCACCCTGCTCCCGGGGCGGCCTGCTGACGACGTCGGCGGCGCGCACCGACGCGCGCCGGATCGTCGCCGAGTACGACGTGCGTACGCCCTCGGTGGGCGTCGCCGCCGGTGCGCTCTCCGGTGGCAACCAGCAGAAGCTGATCGTCGGCCGGGAGATGAGCGGCGCCCCGACGCTGCTGGTCGCGGCCCATCCGACCCGCGGTGTCGACGTCGGGGCGCAGGCCGCGATCTGGGACCAGCTGCGCGCGGCGCGCCGGGACGGGCTGGCGGTGCTCCTGGTCAGCGCCGACCTGGACGAGCTGATCGGCCTGTCGGACACGCTGCGGGTCATCTCGCGCGGCCGGCTGGTCGCCGTGGCCGATCCCGCCAGCGTCACCCCGCAGGACCTGGGCTACGCGATGTCAGGGGCGGCCGGCGCGACCGGGGCCGGACCGGTCCCCGGCGCCGGGGATGCGGCGGCACTGCCTGGGGAGGACGCATGAACGGGCCCAGCCTCGCGCAGCTGCTGAGAGCCGCCGCCGCCGCGCTGGTGGCGCCGCTGCTGGCACTGGTGACCGCCCTGACGGTGACCGTCCTGGTCCTGGTCGGCACGGGCGGCCACCCGCTCGACGTCCTGGACACGATGGTCACCTACGCCCAGCGGCCCCGGTCCCAGACGCTGATGGTCAACTCGGCCGTCACGTACTACTTCTCGGCGGTCGCCGTCGCCATCGGGTTCCGGATGAACCTGTTCAACATCGGCGTGGACGGGCAGTACCGGCTGGCCGCCCTGCTCGCGGCCGCGGCCGCCGCCCAGATCAGCCTGCCCCACGTCCTGCACGTCGCGGTCGTGCTGCTGATCGCGATGGGCGTGGGCGCGCTCTGGGCCGGGGTCGCGGCCCTGCTGAAGGTCTACCGCGGGGTCAGCGAGGTCATCTCGACGATCATGCTGAACTTCATCGCCACCGCGCTGATCGCCTACCTGCTGACGCCGGGGCGGCTCGCGGTGCGGACCGTCGGTTCGAACAACATCGGCACCCCGACCATCCCGGGCTCCGGGCAGGTCCCCGGGCTCGCGCTCATCCCCGACTCGCGGCTGAAGGTCTACGGCCTGGCGATCCTGGCGGTCGCCATCGGGGCCGGCTACTGGTTCCTGCTGTCCCGGACCCGGTTCGGCTTCGACCTGCGGGCCGCGGGTGCCAGCGAGGACGCGGCGCGGTCGAGCGGCGTGCGGGTCAGCCGCATGATCATCGTCAGCATGCTGCTGTCCGGCGCGGTCGCCGGCCTGGTCGGCATGCCGCAGCTGCTCGGCGACGCGCACACGTTCTCGCTCGACTTCCCGGCCGGGCTCGGCTTCACCGGCATCGCGATCGCCCTGCTCGGCCGTAACCATCCGGTCGGCATCGCGATCGGCGCCCTGCTGTTCGGGTTCCTCGACAACGCGGCGACCTCGCTGGAGCTCAACGGGGTCTCGCGGGACATCGTGCTGGTCACCCAGGGCGTCATCGTGCTGTCGGTCGTCGTCGCGTACGAGCTGGTCCGCCGGCTGCGGACCCGAGCCGAACAGCGCGACGTGGGCCGGCGGCTCGGCACGTTGCCGTCGCCGTCCGGCGGCCCTGGCGCTCCGCCGTCCGGCGGCCCCGGCGCGCCGGGAAGTCCCGGGGCGCCGCCGACGACCCCACTCCCGCCCGTCCCTCCGACGCCGCATGAGGTGGGCGCGTGACCACCGTTCTGAGCCCGACCCCGCCGCCGGCGTCCAGCACTCCGTCGGCGGGCGTGGCCGGGGCCGTGGGCCTGGGGTGGCTGCGGCTACCGGGCCCGCGCCAGCTGTGGATCGCGGTGGGCATCCTGCTGGTCATGGCGTTCGCCCGGGCCGTGTCCGGGGCCGACCAGCTGACCTCCTCGGGCACGGTGCGAGCGGCGCTCGGCGCCACGGTTCCGATCGCGATGGCCGCGCTCGGCGGGATGTGGGCCGAGCGGGCCGGCGTGGTCAACATCGGCCTCGAGGGCATGATGATCCTGGGCACCTTTGGCGCTGGCTGCATCGGCTGGCAGCACGGCCCGTGGGCGGGGCTGGCGGCGGCCGTCATGTTCGGCGCCGTCGGCGGCCTCGTGCATGCGGTCGCCACGGTCACGTTCGGGGTCGACCACATCGTCAGCGGCGTGGCCATCAACATCCTCGGCCTGGGCGTCACGAAGTACCTGGCCGCCGAGCTGCTCGACGGCACCCCCGGTGGCGGCCAGTCCCAGTCGCCACCGATCAGCCCGGTCGGGCGGATCTCGGTGCCCGGCGTCGAGTCGGTGCTGCGGCCGGTGGAGGCCCGGCACTGGTTCGCCGTCTCCGACCTCGCCGGGCTGCTGCGCGGCCTGCTCACCAACCTCTCGCTCTTCACGCTGATCGCGGTGGGCCTGGTGGTGCTCAGCGCCGGCATCCTGTGGCGGACCCCGTTCGGGCTGCGGCTGCGCTCCTGCGGCGAGGAGCCGCACGCCGCGGAGACGCTCGGCGTCAACGTCTACGCCTACAAGTACGCGGCCGTGGTCGTCTCCGGCGCGCTGGCCGGCTTCGGCGGCGCCTATCTCGCCGAGGTCTCGGCGAACATCTACCGGGAGGGCCAGACGGGCGGCCGTGGCTACATCGGCCTGGCATCGATGATCTTCGGCAACTGGCGGCCGGGCGGGCTGGCCGCCGGCTCGGCGCTCTTCGGCTTCACCGACGCGTTGCAGCTGCGCAACGCCCCGGCCGTGCACGCGTTGCTGCTGGTCGCGGCCGTCTTGCTGTTCGCGGTCGGGCTGGTCACGCTGTCCCGGTGGTCCTCGGCCCGGCGAGCTGGCGGTGGGCGCGGCGCCGAGGACGGCGGCCCGGGCGCGGTCGCCGGGACGGCCGCCAGCCAGCAGGGCCGGCGGCGGATCGCGGCGGCCGTCGCCTGCTTCGCGGCCACCGGTGCACTGGCCGCCTGGTACGCGGGGACCGACTCGCTGCCCGGCCAGGTCGTCACCGCTACCCCGTACGTGACCACCCTGCTGGTGTTGGCCTTCGCCTCACAGCGGCTGCGGCCGCCGAAGGCGGACGGCGTCGTCTTCCGGCGTGGCGAGGAGTGACCCCCCGAAGCTGGGCACTGACCCTGGCCGGGCAGGCCCAGCCCGACTGTCCCCGACTCGTCGTCCCGTTCAGGAGGCCATGGTGAGCACCGCGCGGATCGACGACCAGACCGTCGAGGAGCTCGTGCGGCTGGCGACCGCGGCCACCCAGTTCGCGTATGCGCCCTATTCCGAGTTCCAGGTCGGCGCGGCACTCCTGACCGGGGATGGCCGGTACTACTCGGGTGCCAACGTGGAGAACCGGTCCTACCCGATGTCGATCTGCGCCGAGCGGGCGGCGATCGCCAAGGCCGTCACCGAGGATGCGGCGGCCCTGGAGATCGTGGCCGTGGCCGTGGTCGAGGGGGGCGGCGGGCCGTGCGCGCCCTGCGGCGGGTGCCGTCAGGTGATCTCCGAGTTCGCCCGGCCCGGCGCGCTGCTCGTCTACCGGGACGGGTCCGGGCAGTTCAAGCGGGTGACGGTCGAGGAGGCGTTGCCAGACGCGCGGGCCTTCCTCACGACGCCACCGCTTCTCTAGATGGTCCGGGCTGGCCGGACGGCCCGGGCTGGCCGCCGGTGAGCCGGGCCGAGCCCGCCTCGGCGCGGCGGTCGATCTCCGGGCTGCGCCTGGTCGTGGTCGGCTCCTACCACGCCGACCTGCTGATGAGTACCCCGCGTCTGCCGGACTGGGGTGACGACCTGCGGCCCGAGTCGGTCCGGACGGTCCCGGGTGGCAAGGGCCTGAACCTGGCGGTGACGCTCGCCCGGGCTGGCACCCAGGTGACCGCCGTTGGCGTGCTCGGCACCGACGCCGTCGGGTCGTCGTTGCTCGCGACGCTCGTCACCGAGGGCGTCGACGTCACGGCGATCGCGCGCCAGCCGGCTGCGGCGACGCCCGTCTGCCTCGTCTTCACCGCCCCTGACGGCCGGACGGCCTTCGTGTGGCGCCGTCCCGACGAGTATGCGATCACCCCTGAGGTGCTCGGCCACGCGAAGAAGGCGATTGCCGGCGCGGACGCCGTCCTGCTCACGTTCGAGGCGGCGGAGGCGTTCGCGCGGGTCGTCGAGATCTCCCGGGCGCAGGGCACGCTGGTGATCGTCAACCCGGGGCCGGCCCCCGAGGACCGGCGCGAGCTCGACGCCGTGCGCTGGGACCTCGTCGACGTCCTCGTTCCCAACGAGTCCGAGGCGCGTGCCCTGCTGCCCCCCGGCCATCCGGCCCGGACCGGCGCCGCCGAGCGTCTCGCCGACGCCGTCGGGCGGGCGCTCGGCGTCCCACTGGTCTGCGTCACCCTGGCCGAACGCGGCTGCGTGGTCTTCGACGGCGCGACCACCCGCGCGTACCCGGCGCACGTCACCGAGGTCGTCGACACGACCGCCGCCAGCGACGCCTTCACCGCCGTCTTCGCCGCCTGCCACCTCGCCGGGCTGGACCAGGCCGAGGCCGTCGACCGGGCCCAGGCCGCCGCCGCGCGGACCGTCACCCGTCCCGGCGCCTACGAGGCGCTGCCCACCCGGGCGGACCTCGCCCACTGACCGGCCCGCGGGGTCAGCGGCAGTGCACCCGCCGGGTCCACAGCAGGACGGGCGGGGTCGCGCTGCCGCTGCCGCCGTAGGTGTGCTGCCAGCTGCCGAGCGCGTTGGTCTGCTGGGGGCGGACGGCGAGCACCAGTGGGGTGCCGGGCCGGATGCCGGACTGGCCCTTCGCCGTCGGCATGCCCTGGACCCAGCGCGTGTAGAGATCGGTGACGTCCGCGGTGATCTCGCGGGGCTGGGCCGCGGGCGGGGCCGGCTGGCCGTCGGCGCCGGGCTGGCCGGCGGCGGGGCTCGGCGGGTTGTAGGGCGTCCAGTCGAGGTCGCCGCGAGGCCGGTTCGCGACCAGGTCGAGGGCCGGCACCGTGGCCGGGACCGTCCCCCGTGCCAGGCCGGTCAGCGCCGAGGGATAGACGCCGAGCGGGTAGAAGCCCTCGTCGCCGACCGTGCCCTCGCTCGTCAGCAGGGTCAGCCGAAGCTGGACCTGGGCCACGCAGGCCAGCGGCGCTGGCAGCAACGGGAAGACGAGCTCACCGGTGAGCAGATGGTCGTCGCCGCGGCGCGGCACGTGCCGGTACGTCCGGCCGACCGGAACTCCGTCCGTGGCGGCGGTGACCGCCGTGCGGTGGCCGCTGCCGGCCGCGTACGCGCTCAGCAGGAAGGTCCGGGTCGCCGCGATCGGGACGCCGGGCAGCTCGGTGACCGGGGGCGGGAGGGCCGTCGTAGGGGCCGCGACGACCGCCGGGGCGCTGGGGGTGGGCAGCAGCGGGCGAAGCACGGCCGGGCCGCCGCCCATCAGCCCGAGCACCACCGACCCGAAGGCGATCAGCAGGACGGCGCCGCCCGTCGTCGTCAGGAAGATCCGGCCACCGCGCCCGGGCGAACGCAGCGTCACGCCGAGGCGTTGGTCGAGGACGCGTTCGATGCCGCGGCCAAGCCGGGCCAGCGCGGCCCGCGTCACCCGGGCGCGGCGCAGCGCCAGGCGGCCGGGGCCACCGACGCCGGCCGCCGCCCGGACGGCCAGCCGGCCCAGGCGGCGCCCTGACCAGCGCAGGCCCAGGCCGCTGGGCGTCGTCGCGACCCGCGCGGTCCGGACCGACGCCAGGGCCGCCCGGGCGGTGGCGGTCGCGGCCCGCCGGGCCCGGGGCAACCCGCGGCGGCCGAGCGTCCTGCGGCGCCCGAACCGGCCGGAGCGCTGTGCGGGCGCCCGGTAGAGCGCCACCGTCGGGGCGCTGGGGCTGCCAGCGGCTGCCGTGCCCGTCGGGCGCGGCCCCGAGGCCGTCGGCGTCGTCGGTGGCTCGGGATGCGTCGGATCGACCGGCGTCGGCGGCCTGACGTCGCCTCGCGTCGGCGCCACCACCGAGAGGTTGTCCATGCGTGAGCTCCCCGGCCAGTCCGCTGTTGGTCGGGCCGGCCGGTGCCGCGACTCCCTCCGACTCTTCGTGGTGAAGATGTCACTTCAAGTCGCGTTCCGACACCGAGGCGCGCCGGTTGCACCTGTGGGCCTCCTGTGTCCCGGCAGATGCCGCTAGCCTGCCGGCAGCACGGTGTCGGGTCGGGGACGCGCGCGCCTACCTCCTGGATCGCTGCTGGTACGTTCCGGCCCGATTCAGACCTTGGGAGTGCCGCCATGCCGACCCCAGCTCCCGGCCAGTCGCCGGACCCGTTCGCCAAGCCCGGGCCGGAGCAGGCCCCCGCCGGCGGGCCGGCCTACCCGCCGGCGCCCGGGCCCTATGGTGACCCGACCGCGCCGTATGCCGGCGGCTACGGGGCCAGTCCCGGTGACCCGAACGCCGGGTACGGCTACCCGCCCGCCGGCTACCCGCCGGTCGACCCGAACTCCGCCTACGGCACCCCGCCGGGCGGTGGCTACCCGGCCGGCGACCCGAACGCGGCCTACGGCCAGCCTGGCGGCTACGGCCCGGGCTACCCCCCGCCGCCAGGCGGCCCGGGCTTCGGCTACCCGCAGCCCGGCTACGGCCATCCCGGCGCCTGGGGAGCGGACCCAGCGGCGCCCTACGGTCGGCACCCCATGACCGGCGAGCCCCTCTCCGACAAGGACAAGCTGACCGCCGGCCTGCTGGAGATCTTCCTCGGCTGGTGCGGCGCCGGCCGGTGGTACCTGGGCGACTACGGCATCGCCACCGCGCAGCTGCTCACCTGCGGCGGCCTGCACATCTGGTCGCTGATCGACGGCATCATGATGTTGATGGGCAACGTCCGCGACAAGCAGGGCCGCCCGCTGCGGGACTGACCATGATCTCCGGGGAGCAGCTGGCGGGCTTCGCCGTCGCGGCGTCCGTGCTGATCGTGATTCTGGGCCCGAGCGTGGTGGCCGGACCGGCCTGGTGGCCGGACCGGCCTGGTGACCGGCGCGGGCGTCAGCCGAGCAGCTCCGGGAGGGCGTCGACCACCATGGCCCAGTCGGGCCCGGCCGGGTCGATCAGCGTGTAGTGGTCGCCCGGGGTCTCCAGGAGCCGCGCTCGGGCGCCCGCGGCGGTCGCGGCCTCGACGTAGCGGGCGCTCTGGGCGAACGGCACCTCGTCGTCGGCGCGGGCGTGCGCGCACAGCACCGGAACGCCGAGCGGGATCGCCGCGGCCGGATCCGCCAGCCGGTAGGCCTCGGGAAGGTCGGCCGGGGTCCCGCCCATCAGGTCGACGGCCGCCGTGCCGCCGACGCCGTCGCGCGCGCAGTCCGCCAGGCAGACGGCGCCGGCCTGGGAGACGACGGCCGTCAGCTCGACGCCCGGCCCGGCCCCCGGCGCGCCCGCGGGCAGCTTCGACCGGCCGGCGGCCCAGACGGCGAGGTGGCCGCCCGCGCTGTGCCCGACGGCGACGAGCCGGGAGGTGTCGACCGGCAGCGTCGCCAGCAGGTCGATCCCGGCGGCGACATCGGCGAACGTGGCCGGCCAGCCGCCGCCGTGCCCGACCCGCCGGTACTCCAGGTTCCAGGCCGCGTAGCCGCGCCCGGCCAGGTCGCGGGCCAGCGGCCGGGCCAGCGTCGCGCTGTACCGGGCGCGCCAGAACCCGCCGTGGAGCAGGACGACGGTGGCTCGCGCGCCCGCCTGACCGCCGGCCGGCAGCCACAGCTCACCGAACTGGTCGCCATCCCGGCCATACCGGTGCGCTGTCGGTCGCACGGCCCACTCCCGCCGGTACAGAGAGAACATTTCCGCGCAGCCGTCGACTGGCCCTGCCGGCGGGCGCCACTCGACGTAGCCTGATCACGGGGGACGTGCGGTGCCCCCATCGGACGGCGGCGTGATCACGCTTCCGTCCGCGTCTGGAGGGCATCATGCCCTCAGGCCGTGCCCGGGCGCACGGGGAGGTGGTCGCCGATGAGCCGGTATGCGGTGGACGTCCACGACCACGCGCTGGTGGTGTCCTGGGACACCGGGCTGGGCGACGTGGCCGCGCGGATCGCCCAGTTCCCGACGACGGTGGACGAGTCGGACGCCCTTTCGCTGGCGCGGACGCTGACGTTCCTGTCCGCCGCGGCCTGGCGCACGTACACCCATCCGGAAGAAGCCGCCCTGCAGGCGTTGCCGACCGGCGACGACAACCTCAGCGGCCGCGGCCGGGAGGTCTTCGGCAAGGTGGTCGCGGCGATCGAGAGCCCGCACCTGCCGCGCGACGGCCTGATCCAGCAGGCCGTGGTCGTCGTCGAGGAGGCCGCGCACCGGGTCGGCCGGGCTCTGCACACGATCGCCGACCCCGAGCTGACCATCCAGGTCGCCGCCGACGTGCGCGCCGAGCTGGACGCGGTCGAGCGCGCCGAGCTGGGTGAGCTGTCCGGCCGGGCGCGGCAGGCGGTGACCCTGAGCCGGGCCGACGCCTCGCCGCTGCAGATCGCCGCGGCCGACATGCTGCTGCGCGGGGACCCGCTGGGCTCCCGGGCGCTGTTCACCGACGTCGAGCCGACCGCCGCCGCCATCGCGGCCGCGCACTGGCTGCACGCGGCGGCGATCGTCGCGGCCCAGCACGCCGACCTCGACGTCACCCAGGTCGTCGCCGAGGCGGACGCGATCGAGCCGCTGCCGCACCGGACGCCGACTCTGGTATTGCACCAGGTCGAGGCGGGCGACTCGCCGCGGGAGGCCGTGCTCGACCTGATCTCGCACGCGATGGTCGTCGCCGAGGGGCGCAACCCGGACCTGGACGACATCTTCGAATGGGTCGCCGAGATCGTCGAGGACGGCGGCCCGCACGACGCCGACGGCGAGGACGACGGCCCGCTGCCGCGCCTGCTGACCCGCCCGCCGACGCCGGTCGACGGCCTCGCGATCCAGATCCGCGGCGGCCTTGACGACGGCTCGGACGACGACCGCCCCGACGACCCGCTCGGCCTGGCCGACGATGACGACGAGGACGACGACGAGCTGGGCGAGACCGTCGTGCTGCCGGACCGGCTCACCCCGCTGGACCCGCGCCGCCCGGCCGTCGACCTGCTGGAGGACCTGCTCGCCGGGATCCACGGCTGCTGGCTGCTGTACCGCGAGTTCGCCGACCCGCCGGCCGTCCCGCGCCCGCCTGAGCCGGCCGCCGTCAGCGCCGTCGCGCCGACCGCCGAGACCGTCGCCGCGGCCCGCCGGCTGCGGCGCGAGCAGCTGCGGCACGCGTTCGACGACGAGGTGCGCGCCGCGGCCGCCACCCTGCGCGACCAGCTCGTCTAGCCCGTGGTACGCAGGCATGGCAGTGTTCGGCGAGGCCGGTAGGCCGGCGTAGGAGGCTGGGGCGCATGTCGCGGGCGCTGGTGCTCGGTGGCGGCGGGCTCGCCGGGCTGGCCTGGGAGATCGGGCTGCTCGCCGAGCTCACCAGCGGTGGCTCGGACCTGGCCGCGGCCGACACGGTGATCGGGTCGTCGGCCGGCTCGGTGGCCGGCGCGCTGCTGCGGACCGAGCCGACCCTCCAGACTTCGCTCGCCTTCCAGCTGGCGGCGCACGAGGCGGGCACCGAGCTGTCGGTCAAGCTCGACCCGGAGCTGCTGTGGACCATGTTCGGCGAGGCCGTCAGCGGCGCCCGTGACCTGGAGTCCGCGCTGTCCCGGATCGGCGCGATGGCCCTGGCCACCCCGACCGTCGCCGAGGCCGAGCGCCGCCGCGTCATCGAGTCCCGGCTGCCCAGCCACGACTGGCCGCCGGCCCGGCTGCTCGTGACCGCGATCGACGCGGAGCGCGGCACGCTGCTCGCGTTCGACAAGGACGCGGGCGTGCCCCTGGTCGACGCGGTCACGGCCAGCTGCGCCGTGCCCGGGGTCTGGCCGCCGGTGACGATCGGCGACCGGCGCTACATCGACGGCGGCTCCGGCTCGCCGACGAACGCCACCCTCGCCGCCGGCCACGACGTGGTGCTCATCGTCGCGGCCATGACGATGCCCGCCCGCGGTCCGTTCCTCGGCCTCGACGACGAGGTCCACGAGTTGGAGTCGGCCGGCAGCCGGGTGATGGTGATCGGGACCGACGACGCGGCCCAGTCCGCCTTCGGCGTGAACCCGCTGGACCCGAGCGTGCGCCCGGCCTCGGCCCGCGCCGGCCGCCGCCAGGGCCGCTACCTCGCCTCCACCGTCCGCGCCTTCTGGACCGGCACGCCGTAGCGGTCAGGGCCGGGACCGGACCTGCCAGAGGTCGGGGAAGCTGGGCCGAAAGAGGGTCGAGCGCAGGTAGGCGCTGCCGGCCGAGCCGCCGGTGCCGGCGCGCGGGCCGATGATGCGTTCGACCATCTTGAGGTGGCGGTAGCGCCATTCCTGGATGCCCTCGTCGATGTCGACGAGGCCCTCGCAGACCCCGGCCGGGGCGGCCCGTTCGTCCTGGTAGACCTCCACGAGCGCGGCCTGGACCGCGTCGTCGCCCGGCCATGGCTCGCTTGGGTCCCGGTCCAGGATCTCGGCGGGGAGCTGCCAGCCGGCGGTGGCCAGGTAGCGCAGCAGCGAGTCGAAGACGGACCGGCGGCCCACGATCGCGTCGAGCGTCGCGTCGCCGGTGGGGTGTGGGAAGTCGCGCCGGCCGAGCGTCGCCTCGATCCAGCGGAACTGGGACGACTGGAACCCGCTGGACGAGCCGAGCTCCGGGCGGAAGCCCGCGAACTGGCGCGGGGTCATCGTCTCCAGGACGTCCAGCTGCCCGACGACCGTCTTGAGGATCTTCGCGACGCGCCCCGCGGTGTGCATGGAGCCGACGCCGTCCCCGGCTTCCAAACGGCGCTGCAGCAGGGCCAGCTCGTGCAGGATCTGCTTGAACCACAGCTCGTACACCTGGTGGATCACCACGAACAGCAGCTCGTCGTGCTCGGCGGTGCGCGGGTGCTGGGCCGCGAGCAGCTCGTCGAGGTGCAGGTAGCTGCCATAGGTGAGTTCGTCGTGGCCCGGCCCGGTCATCGGCGCCCGCCGCGGCTGGCGCCGACGACGGTGGCGGCCCCGAGGCCCGCGATCCCGGCCGCGGCCAGCGCCGTGAGCCGGGCCTGCCGGCGCATCCGGGGCGGGATCTCGGCGTAGGGCATCGTGGTGAAGCTGACCAGCTCGTAACGGGAGACGAAGCGGCCGGGCAGCCGGCGCTCCAGCCAGTGCCCGGCGGCGGCCTTCGCCTGGAACGCCTTCGAGCTCACCCGGTCGCGCATCTCGACGAAGTTGTCCAGGGCCATCTCGGCGATCGCGTCGCAGTTCGCCTTGCGGCGGCGTTCGTACGCGGCCAGCGCGCCCGGCCAGCCGTTCCCGCTCTCGGCCAGGCAGCGGTCGATCTCGACGCAGTCCTCGAACGCGCAGTTCGCGCCCTGGCCGAAGAACGGCACGATGGCGTGCGCGGCGTCGCCGACGAGCGCGAGCGTCGCCGCCGCGCCGCCGTGCACCCACGGCCAGGCGCGGATCGTCGCCAGGGAGCCGAGCGGGTTGTGCAGGTAGTCCTCGACCAGGTCCGGAGCCAGCTCGGCGACGTCGGGATAGTGCGCCTGGAAATGCTCGGCGATCTGGGCCGGGGACCGCAGCGCCGCGAACTGCTCGGACGTCCAGAAGAGGGTGCAGGTGAACGACCGGTCGAGGTTGGGCAGGGCGATCATCATCGACTCCCCGCGTGGCCAGATGTGCAGCGCGTCCGGGTCCAGCGCGAACTCGCCGTCCCTGGCCGGGATCGTCAGCTCCTTGTACCGGTGGTCCAGGTAGTCCTGGCCGAACGTGAAACCGGTACGGAAGGTGACCGTGCGCCGTGCCGCGCTGAAGGCGCCGTCGCAGGCCAGCACGAGGTCGGCCTGGGCCAGCCGCGGCCCTTCGTCGGTGGCGAACCGCAGCTCTCCGGTGTCCAGATCCAGGTGGGTGAGCCGGCAGCCGAACGCCACGTTCACCCCGGGGGTCTTCACGGCGACGTCGAGCAGCGCGAGGTTCAGCTCGGACCGGCTGATCGAGTTGATCGCGCGGCGGCCGTCGGCGCTGTACGGCCGGAAGCTGCGCCCGCCCGCCGGGTCGTGGACCATCCGCCCGTGCATCGGCAGCGCCCGGGACAGTGCCTGCTCCCGCAGCCCGACGTGGTCGAGCGCGGCCAGCCCTCGCGCGGAGATGGCCAGGTTGATCGAGCGCCCGCGTTCCGGCGGCGCGGCGCGGGGATCCTCGCGCCGCTCGTAGACGTTCACCTGCATCCCGCGCCGGCCCAGCAGGGTCGCCAGCAGGCAGCCGGCCAGCCCGGCTCCGATGATCACGACCCGCGGCTCGTCGGCGGTGGGCCACTCAGGCATCGAGCACCTCCGCGAGCGCGCCGGCGGCCCGCCAGCAGTCGTGGAAGGTGCAGTACATCGGCGCGGGGGCCAGCCGGATGACGTCCGGGCGGCGGGCGTCGGCGACGACGCCGTGGGCGTGCCGCAGCCGCTCGGTCACTGGGCCGGCCTCACGGCCGCGGACGCGGACCGAGAGCTGGGCGCCCCGGCGCTCCGGTTCGCGCGGGGTGATGATCTCGGCGGCCCGCGCCGCGCAGACCTCGTCGAGCAGCGACTCCAGGTAGGCGGTCAGCCGCACGCTCCTGGCCCGCAGCGCCGTCATGCCGGTCTGGTCGAACATCTCCAAGGAGAGCAGCACCGGGGCCAGCGCGAGGATCGGCGGGTTGGACAGCTGCCACCCGTCGGCCGAGTCCACCGGCGTGACCGTCGGTTCCATCTGGAACCGGCTCGCGGGGTCGGTCGACCACCAGCCGGCGAGCCTCGGCAGCGTCCGGTCGGCCAGGTGCCGCTCGTGGACGAAGGCGCCGGCGAGCGAGCCCGGACCGGAGTTCAGGTACTTGTACGAGCACCAGGCGGCCCAGTCCGCGCCCGCGTCGTGCAGCCGGAGCTCGACGTTGCCGGCGGCATGGGCCAGGTCCCAGCCGGCGACGGCGCCGGCCGCGTGGGCGGCCGCGGTGATGGCGGCGATGTCGAGAAGCTCGCCGCTGTAGTAGTTGACCGCGCCGAGCAGCACGAGCGCGACGCCCGCGCCGTGCGCGGCCAGGTAGGCGACGACGTCCTCCGAGCGCAGCGCGGCCTCGCCCGCGCGCGGTGCCAGCCGGATCACCGCGTCGTCCGGGTCGTAGCCGTGGAAGGCGGCCTGTGACCGGACCGCATAGCTGTCCGACGGGAAGGCGCTGTCCTCGATGACGATCCGGTGCCGCTGCGGGGTCGGCCGGTAGAAGCTGACCATCAGTAGGTGCAGGTTGACCGTGAGGGAGTTCATCACGACGACCTCGCTCGGCAGCGCCCCGACCAGGCGTGCGGCCGGCTCCCTGGCCAGGTCGTGGTAGGGCAGCCACGGCCGGCGCGCCTCCAGATGCCCTTCGACACCGAGGCGGGCCCAGTCGTCCAGCTCCTCGCCGAGCCGGGCTTGCAGCGCCTTCGGCTGCAGCCCGAGCGAGTTCCCGGCGAAGTAGGCCGCCTCGCCGGAACCGTGCGGCGGGATGTGGAACTCGTCTCGCCGGGTCGGCAGCGGGTCGTGGGCATCCAGCTCCCGGGCCTGGCGCTCCTGGTCGAGCAGCGCGAGCGGGCTCACCGCGCGGCTCGATCCGCCGAGGCTGAGGCTGAGGCCGAGGTGGGGGTGGGGGCCGGGCCGCTTTCGGAGGGCGTGGCGAGCCCGAGGAAGGCCCGCGCGTTGCCGTTGAGCAGCCGGGCGCGGGTCGGGGCGTCCAGGAAGTCGGCCGTCCTGACGACGGAGCCGGCCGGCCGCTCGCCGAGCGGGTAGGGATAGTCGCTGCCGACGACGACCCGGTCGGCGCCGATCGTGTCGACCAGCAGCCGCAGCGCGCAGGCGTCGAAGACCACCGAGTCGACGTAGAACCGGCCGAGGTACCGCTCGGGGTGCAGCTCGGACGTGCCGATCACGTCGCCCCGCCGGTGCCAGGCGTTGGCGAGACGGCCGAGCCAGAAGGCGAACGAGCCGCCGCCGTGGGCGAAGCAGATCCGCAGCGACTCCTCGACCCGGTCGAAGACCCCGCCGAGGATCATCGCCAGGATCGACAGGTGCGTCTCGGACGGCATCCCGACCAACCACTGCGCCATCCACCGGTCGAGCCGCGGTGAGGTCGGCATGTCCCACGGGTGCACGAAGACCGGCGCGCCGAGGGCCGCCGCATGCTGCAGGAACGTCACGACGCCCTCGTTGTCGAGGTCGTGGTCGCCGACGTGGTTGCCGATCTCGACGCCGACGTGGCCGGCGGCCAGGCAGCGCTCCAGCTCGGCGCAGGCCGCGTCCGGGTCCTGTAGCGGGACCTGGCACATCGGCAGCAGCCGCCCGGGCGCCGGCTCGCAGATCTCCAGCGCCAGGTCGTTGAGGATGTACGCGATCTTCGCGGCCTGGGCGACGTCGTGGGCGTAGGAGAAGAAGACCGGGGTGGGGGAGACGGCCTGCTGGTGTACGCCGTCGGCGTCCATGTCGGCAAGCCGGAGCTCGGCGTCCCAGCAGTCCGCGGCGACCCGGCGGAACTCCCGGCCGGCCAGCATGATCATGACCTCGGTCTCGGTCTCGAACCGGGCGGTCGGTGTGTCCGGGCCGAGATCCGGCCAGCCGTGCGGCACGTAGTGGGTATGGACGTCGATGACGTCCGGACGGTGGATATCGGCCCGGCGCGCACTGTCACCAGGGTTCGGGGGCTCGGCGGGTCCCATGCGGCCCGGTCAGCCCTTGCCCGGGTGCACGGTGGCGCACTTGGGGCAGGTCCGGGCCTGTTCGTCGGCGTAGAAGGCGCTGAACACCGGCGGGAGGTCCTTGACGATGTCGCGCACCTGTAGCTCCGTCTCGTGCACCAGCGCCGCGCATTCCGGGCAGTACCACTGGAACTTCTCCAGCAGCCCCTCCTCCCGGATCCGCTCGACGACCAGCCCGGCCGAGCCCGCCTCCGGCCGCTGCGGCGAGTGCGGGACTCCCCGGGGCAGCAGCCAGGTCTCGCCCGCCCCGATGTCGATCCGCCGCGGGCTGCCGTCCTCGTCGATGACGTTGACGTGCATCGAGCCCCGCAGCTGGTGGAACCACTCCTCGTACGGGTCGACGTGGTAGTCGGTGCGGGCGTTCGGGCCGCCGACGACCTGGACGATGTAGTCGTCCCCGACCACCAGCGTCTTGTTGCCTACCGGTGGCTTCAGCAGGTGCTGGTTCTCTTTGATCCAGGCGCCGAGGTTGATCGGC
This sequence comes from Pseudofrankia sp. DC12, assembly GCF_000966285.1. Taxonomy (NCBI): domain Bacteria; kingdom Bacillati; phylum Actinomycetota; class Actinomycetes; order Frankiales; family Frankiaceae; genus Pseudofrankia; species Pseudofrankia sp. DC12. The sequence continues at coordinate 1,609,958 of NZ_KQ031391.1, read as the reverse complement.
TGGGAGAGGCTCATGGCTCGGCCTTTCTCGGGACGTACGCGACGGCCTGCATCTCGATCAGCAACAGCGGGTGCGGGAGCTGGTGGACGGCGACGGTCGTCCGGGTCGGCCCGGTCTCGTCGAAGAACTCGGCCCAGACCTCGTTGTAGCCGCCGAAGTCGTTCATGCTGACCAGGTAGGCCGTGACGTCCACGAGATCGGTCAGTCCGGCGCCCACGTCGGCGAGCAGCGCGCCCAGGTTCTCGATCACGGCTCTGGTCTGGGCCCGGATGTCCAGCGACGTCGTTCCCAGTGGGTCGACCGCCGCGCCGACGAACGTGTTGTCGGGCCGTCGTGAGGACGTCCCGGACAGGTAGACGAAGTCGCCCGCTCGCTTCACCTGCGGGAACCGCCCCCGTGGCGTCGCCTTCCCGGGGACCACGCTGGCTGAGGTGGAGGTTTCAGCCATCGGCCCCGGCCCCGGCCCCGGCCCCAGCCCCGGCCCCAGCCCCGGCCCCGGCCTCGGCGTGCACGCTCGCGGTGCCGAGGCCGAAGATCTCGACGCGCACCGGGCCGGGCCGCAGCGGCACGGCCGCCGTCGCCGCGCCGGCGAGGATCACCTGCCCGGCGCTCAGCGGGAACCCGTACTGGCGGGCGAGCGGGACCAGTGCCCGCAACGCGTTCAGCGGATGGCCGAGGATCTCGCTCGTGGACCCCGCCTCGACGGTCTCGCCGCCGGCGGACAGCTGCACCGGCAGCGCGCCGAGCGTCTGCCGCCACGACTCCGGCATCGGTGGGCACCACGCCCCGACGACGAAGAACGCCGCCGAGGTGTTGTCCGCGACCACGTCCGGCAGGCTGAACCGGAAGTCCGCGTACCGCGAGTCGATGATCTCCAGCGCCGCCGCGACCCCGCCGGTGCAGGCCACGATGTCCACGTCCGGGTCGCTCAGGTCGACGTCCCGGGCGAGCCGGAAGGCCACCTCGGGCTCCACCCGCGGATGGATCAGCTTGGTCAGGTCCACCGAGCCGCCGTCGGGCACCGTCATCGCGTCGGTGAGCTGGCCGCAGATGATCTCGGAGATCCCCATCTGCTCCATCTTCGCCCGGCTCGTCATCCCGAGCTTCGTGCCGACCAGCCGCTCACCGCGCGCCAGCCGCCGGCCGACGACGGCCCGCTGGATCCTGTAGGCGTCGGCCAGCTCCAGGCCGGCCGGCAGCTGGGGCACCGCCGTGACCCGCAGCCGCGCGCGGTCCAGATAGTCGGCCGTCTCCTCGACTGGCTCGTGACCCAACGGCGAGCTCTGTGTCTCTGGTTCGCTCCGTCGTGAGTCCGCTCCGCGGCCGTCCTCCGGGGTTCCTGCCAGATCGACGGAGCCGATCTGGGAGGTCCGCCTCGGACGACCACTCCGCGGACTCGCTCCCGGGGTTCCTGCCGGATCGGTGGAGCTTGCGGAGCCGGTCTGGGAGGTCCGGCTCACAGCGCCACGCACACGTTGGTCAGCTCCGTGTAGAAGTCCAGCGAGTGCTCGCCGCCCTCGCGGCCGATCCCGGACAGGCCGACGCCGCCGAAGGGCGAGCGCAGGTCCCGCAGGAACCAGGTGTTCACCCACGACAGCCCGACCCGCATCCGCTGCGCCACCCGGTGCCCGCGCGACAGGTTCGTCGTCCAGACCGCTGACGCCAGCCCGTAGTCGGTGTCGTTCGCGAGCCGGACGGCCTCGTCCTCGGTGTCGAACGGGACGAGCGCCGCGCACGGCCCGAAGATCTCCTCCCGCAGCGGCGCGTCCTCGTTCGTCAGCCCGGTCCACAACGTCGGGGAGATCCACGAGCCGCCGTCGAGGCCGCCACCCAGCGCCGGCACCCCGCCGCCGACCAGCACCCGCGCGCCCTGTTCCTCGGCTAGCCGGTAGTAGCCCAGCACCTTGTCGCGGTGCTCGGCGGAGATCAACGGGCCGGTGGTGGTCGCGGGGTCGTCCGGCCGGCCGAGCCGCAGCGCCTCCGCCTGCTTGACCAGCCCGGCCGTGACCTCGTCGAAGACCGGCCGCTCGACGTAGACCCGCTCCGTGCACAGGCAGACCTGGCCGGTGTTCGCGAACACCGAGCGGGTCAGGCCGGCGAGGGTCAGCTCCAGGTCGGCGTCCGCGAAGACGATCGCCGCGTTCTTGCCGCCCAGCTCGAACGACACCGGCCGCACCCGCGGCGCGACCGCCCGCATGATCGCCGACCCGGTCGCCGACGAGCCGGTGAACGTCACCCCGTCGACGCCGGGATGCTCGGTGAGGAACTGCCCCGCCGACCCCGGCCCGAAGCCGTGCACCACGTTGTAGACGCCGTCCGGTACGCCCGCCTCGGCGAGCACCTCGGCCAGCAGCGTCGCCGTCGTCGGCGTCCACTCGCTCGGCTTGACCACGACGGCGTTCCCGCAGGCCAGTGCCGGCGCGGCCTTCCAGGTCAGCAGCAGCAGCGGCAGGTTCCATGGGACGATCACGGCGACGACCCCGAGCGGCTTGCGGACCGCGTAGTTCAGCGCGTGCTTCCCGCCCGCGAGATCGGTCAGGAAGCTCGGCTGGCCGGCGGCGGCGACGGTGTCCGCGAACGCCCGGAAGTTCGCGACCGCGCGGGCCACGTCCAGCTCGCGGGCCTGCGCCAGCGGCTTGCCGGTGTCCCCGCTCTCGGCCAGCACGAACTCCTCGAACCGGGCCTCGACCCGGTCCGCGACCCGGCGCAGGAGCGCGGTTCGCTGCGCCACCGACAGACGTCCCCAGGGCCCGTCCAGCGCGGCCCGCGCGGCCCGCACCGCGCGATCCACGAGCGCCTGGTCCGACTCCTGCACCCAGGAGCGGACCGAGCCGTCGACCGGGTCGAGGTTGGCCCAGCTCGCGCCCGCGTCGACCGGGCGGCCGGCGACGACGGCACGCAGGACGGGCGGGTCCGCGCCGCCTGCCGTGGTGGTGGGGGTGGTGGTCCGGGGTGCGGCTCGCCCGGCCGTCGTCGGGCCGGCGGGGACGGTCGCGGATGCCATGCCCTCCAGTGTCGGGCGGCTCGATATGTTCCGCAAATACCGAGCGGGCCTCCAGGCATGCCCGGTCAGGCATATCGTGACGCGGTGGACCGGCCCCAGCTGCTCGACGGGCGCCTCAAGATCCGTCATCTGGTCTACCTCGACGCGATCGCGTCGGCGGGCAGCGTCGTGCGCGCCGCGGAACGCCTGCACGTCACCCAGCCGGTCGTCACCCGGGCGTTGCACGAGGTCGAGGACATCCTCGGGGTGCGCCTCTACGACCGGGGCCCGCGCGGGCTGACGCCGACCGCCTTCGGCGCCGCGTTCCTGGACCACGCCCGCGCCGTGCTCGCCCAGCTGCGCTCGGCGTCGGACCATCTCGCCGATCTCGCCGGCGCCGACACCGGCACGGTCACGGTCGGCACCTACCTCGCCGGATCGAACCTGCTGCTGCCGCTCGCGATCGAGGGGCTCAAGGCGGACCGGCCGCGGATCACGGTCATCGTGCGCGAGGCCAGCCCGGAGACGCTGGCGGCCGAGCTGCTCGCCGGCACCCTCGACCTGGTCGTCGGCCGGCTGACCCTCGGCGACGCCGCCCGCCTGCACCAGGAGACGCTCTACCGGGAGCCGATCCGCCTCGTCGCGCGCTCGGGCCATCCGGCGTGCGCCGCGGGCGCCGCGCGCCTCGCCGACCTGGTCGACTACCCCTGGGTCGTCCCGGTCGCCGAGACGGCGCTGCGCGGCGAGCTGGAGGCGGCGTTCCTGCACGAGTCGCTGCCACTGCCGGCCGACCGGGTCGAGTGCATGTCGATCCTGACGACCCGCCACCTGCTGCTGCACACCGACGCGATCGCGGCCCTGCCCGAGCTGGTCACCCGGGACGAGCTGGGCCTGACCCACCTGCCGGTCCCACTGCCGTCGCTCGGGTCATCCGTGGGCGTCACCATTCCGGTCGGCCGCCAGCACACCCCCGCCGCGCTGGCCCTCGCCGACTGCCTGCGGGCCGTCGCCGCCGACCTGCGCGTGGCGACGGGCCATCCGCGGGAGCGGACCGAGCCGTAGCCGCGCGATCGTTGGGTGGCACCGCACAGCCACACGGCGGCTCCGGATCTGGTCCGGAGCCGCCGCGGGTCCCCTGGGCCGGGCTCAGCCCGCCGCGCCCGCCGGCGTGGTGGTCGTGCTGAAGCCCCCCACCTTGTTCGCCTGGATCGCGAAGTCGTTGGTGAACGTCTTCGACAGGTCGACCGACGACGTCGCCGACCCGATCAGCTCCTCCATCGCGAGCACCGTCTTCGGGCCGCCCGCAGGCATGATGCCGTCCGGCAGGAACTGGCCCTTGTCCTGGTTCAGCGCGCTGATGTAGTCCGCCTTGGAGATGACGCTGTTCTGCACGTAGGCCTGTGGCAGGGCGTTGGCGATGTCCGTCGCGGTGTGGGTGTTGATCCAGTGCATTGTCGCCACGAGTGCGTCGACGACCCGCTGCGTCGCGTCCTTGTGGCCGTTGACCCAGCTGGTGAGGGCGATGACACCCGCGGCGGGCCAGGCGCCACCGAGCGAGGTGGTCGCGCCGGAGGTCGTCGCGAGGTCGATCGCCGAGTAGGCGATCCCCAGCTTCTGCAGGGCGGTGACCGTCGGCTGGGTGGTCATGACGCAGGCGGCCGAGCCACCCTTGATCGCGGCGATAGCAGTGGATCCGGCTCCCACGGCGAGGCGGTGGAAGTCAGTGGGCCTGATGCCCTTCTGCGCCGCCAGGAACTTCGTGAGCGAATCAGTGCCGGAGCCGAGATCGGTGACTCCGAGCGTCTTTCCGGTGAAGTCCGCCGCCGAGTGCACGCCGCTGTTCGTGCCGCACATCTCGCGTTCGCCGGGTGCGCCTGAAAGCTGCACGACGTCCTCGACGGCCTTGCCCTTCACCTGGAAGTCGATCGTGTGGTTGTACCAGGCCCCGGCCATGTCGACCTGGCCGGATGCCATCGCGTCCTCGGCGCCGGTGCCGCCGTTGGACTCGGTGCTCAGCACGACGTTCACGCCGTACTTCTTGTAGAAGCCCAGCTGGTCGGCGAGCTTGTACGGCAGATAGATCTGCTTGTCGATCCCACCGACCATGAGGCGCACGGTCGGGGTGCTCGCTCCAGAGCCGGCTGTGGAGGAACCTGAGCCGCCCGAACAGGCAACGGTTCCTAAGGTGAGGGCACCGACGACGGCGATGGCGGCCACGGATCTGCGCATGGTGAGTCAGCTTCCTTTCGCGGAATGGGTGGGGAGAACGTGGGGGAGCGACCGGGATGGGCGGCGGTCAGACCGCCGCGCTCTCCGTCGGGCTCGGCGGGCGCCAGGACAGGACCCGGTGCTCCAGCAGGGTGATCAGGTACTCGGCGGCCAGGGTGATGACGGCGACGACGAGCATTCCGGCGAAGACGCCGTTCGGGTCGAGGTTGCCCTGCGCGGTGCGGATCACCAGGCCGACACCGTGCTGCGCGCCCAGCACCTCGCCCACGAGCGCGCCGACGATCGCGAAGCCGAAGGCGGTGTGGAGGCTCGCGATGATCCACGTCAGCGCCGACGGGAGCGTCACATGGCGGACGATCTGCAATGTCGACGCGCCGAGCACCCGGACGTTGGACAGGATGGTCCGGTCGACCTCGCGCACGCCCTGGAAGGCGTTGAAGAAGACGACGAAGAAGACAAGCACGGCCGCGAGCAGCACCTTCGGGGTCGTCCCGACACCGAACGCGACGATGAAGATCGAGCCGAGGACGATACGCGGGATCGCGTTGACGACCTTGATGTAAGGCCCGAGGACGTCGGCCAGGAAATGGTTCTGGCCCAGGCTGACGCCGAGGACGATCCCGGCGAGGGCGCCGATCACGAAGCCGAACACGGCCTCCTTGAGCGTGGTGGCGATGTCCGTCCAGAACGACCCGAACTCCGTGCCGTGCTCGAACAGGTCGAGAGTCCGCCGCCAGATCCCGGTCGGCTGGCCGTAGAAGAACGGGTCAACGATCTTCAGGCTGGTGAACAGCTGCCAGCCACCGAGGACGATCACGGCGAAGAGCAGGCGCGCGCCCCACACGGCCAGCCGGCGGCGACGACGGGCCCGGCGGGCCAGGGCCGAGGCCCGGTCCACCGTGGCGTCGGCGGCGACGGCCTCGGCGGGCGTGGCGATGGTGCTCATGCGCTCACCGCCGCGGTGCGCGCGTACGCGGCCTCGACCTCGTCACGCAGCGAGCTCCAGATCTGCTGCTGGACTTCGAGGAACTGCCGGTCGAACCGGAGGTCCTGGACGGCGCCACGCGGGCGTGGCAGGCCGACGTCGTATGAGGTCTTGACCGAGCCGGGGCCTGACGTCATGACGACGACCTGGTCGGCCAGGGCGACTGCCTCGTCCAGGTCGTGCGTGATGAACACGACGGTGGGCCGCAGCTGCTCCCACAGCCTGATCAGCTCGGTCTGCATGATCGCCTTGGTCTGGACGTCGAGCGCGCCGAACGGTTCGTCCATCAGCAGGATGCGGGGCTCGTTGATCAGCGCCGCGGCCATCGCGACCCGCTTGCGCATGCCGCCCGAGAGCTGGTGCGGGTGGTGGTCCTCGAAGCCACTCAGGCCGACCCGGCGCAGCCAGTCGCGCGCCGTGGCCTCGGCCTGCCGCCGGCCGCGGCCGTTGAGGACCGGCCCGAGCGCGACGTTGCCAAGCACGGTCTTCCACGGCAGGAGGGCGTCCGCCTGGAACATGAAGCTGACGCCGTCGGTCAGCCCGCGTACCGGGCGGCCGTCGACCGTGATCGTGCCTTCGCTGGGCTTCTCCAGGCCGCTGACCAGGCCGAGGGTGGTCGACTTGCCGCAGCCGGTGGGTCCGACGACCGCGCAGAAACGTCCGGGCTCGACCTGGAACGTCACGCCCTTGATCGCGGTGAACGCGCGTCCCGCGGGGTCGAGGAACCGTTTGGTCACCCCGTCGAGTTCGATCCTGGCCCCTCCGAGGGCCGCGGGCGCGGCGCTCGCGGTGGCGTTGGGTTTGCTGGCCATCGTGTCGGCTCACCTCCTCGGTCGCCGTGTCGTGGACACGGTCGGCAGCTGTGGTTGGCCGAACGTAAGGTGACCCGGCGATGACGTCACGGTTTCGCGCGCATGTCGGGGTTTTGCGCGTTCTGCTCGTGAATGGTCCGTCGGTCAACTTGCCGGACCCTGTGATCGACTGCACAATGGCGTCCGTGCCACGTGGGACGAACCGGAAGCTGTCCACCCGGATCCTGATCAGCCAGCTGCTGATTCTCGGTGCGACGGTTCTCATCGGTTTCGTCCTTTCCGCTCGGGTCGAGCGGCGCCAGCTGGACGGGCAGTACGAGCAGCGCGCCGCGGCCATCGCGCAGACCACCGCGGGCGTGCCCGACGTCATCGGGTGCCTGGAGGCCCCGAAGCCGGCGTGCTCGGCGCGGGTGGAGATGATCGCGGAGCGGATCCGTCGGGAGACTGGGGCTTCGTACGTCGTCGTCATCGACATGAACCGCGTCCGGCATTCGCACCCGATCGCCGCCCTGATCGGCCAGCAGGTCAGCGAGCCGATCGCGACGACGGACGGCCAGACGCACACCGGCATCGACAACGGGAGCACCGGGCGCTCCGCCAACGGCAAGGCGCCGATCTCCGGCAGCCGGGGGCAGCTGGTCGGCGAGGTGTCGGCCGGCATCCGCGAGAGCTCGGTCTCGCTGGCGCTGTGGCGGTCGCTGCCGGTCTACGCGCTCTGGTTCGCGGTGGCGCTCGCGTGTGGCGCGGCCGCCTCGTGGCTGCTGGCGCGGCGTCTGAAGCGTCAGACGTTCGGGCTGGAGCTGGAGGAGATCGCGCTACTGCTCCAGGAGCGGGAGGCGGCCCTGCACGGCATCCGGGAGGGCATGATCGCGCTCGACCCGGGTGGGCGGGTCTCGATGATCAATGACGAGGCGCGGCGGCTGCTCGGCATCGGGACCGCCTGCGTGGGCCGGCGTCTCGTCGAGCTGGTCGAGCCCGGGCGGTTGGCCGCCGTGCTGACCGGCCAGATCGCCGGTCCCGACGAGGTGGTGCTGACCGACGACTACTGCCTTACGGTCAACCGGATGCCCGTCACCCTCTCCGGCCGGCCACACGGCGCGGTCGTCACGCTGCGGGACCGCACCGAGATGGCGGGGCTGCTGCGGGAGCTCGACAACGTCCGTGGCCTGACCGAGTCGCTGCGCGCCCAGCAACACGAGTTCTCCAACCGGATGCACACCCTCGCCGGGCTGCTGGAGCTGGGGCATGCCGACGAGGCGCTCGGCTACCTCACGGAGCTGCACGCACGCGAGGGCCGGTTCGGGGACGCCCTGGCGGCCCGCATCGCCTCACCGCTGATCGTCGGGCTGCTCGTCGGCAAGGCCGCGGAGGCCAGCGAACGAGGCATCACCCTGTCTATCGGTGAGGAGACCTGGCTCGGCGAGGTGCCGGACCTCGGTGACCCACTGGTCACGATCATCGGAAACCTGATCGACAACGCGTTCGAGGCGTTGTCCACCGCGGACCCGCCGGTGGTCGGCCCACGGGTCACGGTGGAGCTGTTCGAGGACGAGGACGACGTGCGGGTACGGGTGGTCGACAACGGGCCGGGGATACCCGAGGGCGTCGGCCGGTCGGTCTTCCTGGACGGCTTCTCCACCAAGCCCGCGCGGGGGAGCCTTCGCCGCGGCCTCGGGCTCGCGCTCGTCCACCGACTCGTCCAGCGCGTCGGTGGACAGATCGACGTGTCCGACGGCCCTGGCGCGACGTTCACGGTCCGGCTCCCCAGGTCCAGCGAGCCCATGCCTGCGGGAGGGGTGCTCGTGGCATGACGGACGGTCCCATCCGGGTGCTGATCGTCGACGACGACTACCGCGTTGCCGGGATTCACGCCGCGTTTGTCGGCAAGGTGGACGGCTTTGTCGCGGTCGGCTCCGCGAACAGTGCCGCGACCGCGCTGGAGCTGGTCAGCCGGCTGCGTCCCCACGTGATCCTGCTGGATGTGTACCTGCCGGACCGCGACGGCCTTTCCCTCATGCGCGCCCTCGTCGAGCGGGGCGATCCGCCCGACTTCATCGCCATCACCGCGGCCCGCGACGTGAGCACCGTGCGTACAGCCATGCAGCTCGGTGCCGTCCACTATCTGGTCAAGCCATTCCGTTTCGCCGACCTGTGCGACCGACTGCTCTCCTACGCGGACCTGCGTCGGCGGATCACCACCCTCGAGACCGGGGATGCCAGGCAGGAGGACGTCGACGACCTGTTCGGAATGCTGCGCCGTCGGACCGTCACGAAGATCCCGGTACCGGCGAAGGGGCATTCGGCGCCAACCCTGGAGCTGGTTCGCGACGCCGTCGCGGCTGCGCCCGGCGAGGTCTCGGCGGTCGACGTCGCCGCCGCGGTCGGCATCAGCCGCGCCACCGCGCAGCGCTACCTGCGCTACCTGGCCGACCACGGCCTGCTTCGTCTGCACCTGCGCTACGGCGCGACCGGACGCCCCGAGCACCGCTACTTCCCCGCGACCTGAGCCGGAGGCATCCAGCCTGACCGGGTTGGTACCGCCAAGGAGGGCCTCGGAGGTCACGCTGCCGGCCGGCACCGGGCCGTTCCCGAGGGGCGCGACCTTGGCGGTGAGGGTCACCGCTGTGGTGGCCACGGCCCGGATCGCCGACGGCGCGGGAACGGCAGCCGTCGTGGGGGATGAACCCGCGGCGCACCCCACCAGCAGGCCAGCGACCAGCGGCCCCACCAGGACGAGCCCTCGCGCGCGTCAACGCACTCCGCCCCCCTGCCCTTCCTGTTCCCCGCGCGCTGATCGCTAGTCCGCGCGAGGAAGAAGCCTGGCATCGGTGGCCTTCCGGACACCCTTGATCGAGGCCGCGGGCAGCCCAGGACGGTCGGCAGTGGCAGCCTCACCGGGCGGCGGGCAGGGTGCGATCGGTGGTGTACCAAGCAAACGCTTGGTAGCGTCACAAGCCGTGCCAGCGGCCTACATCGTCGAAGCGGTCCGGACTCCCGTTGGTCGGCGCGGCGGCGCGCTGTCGGGGGTGCACCCCGCCGACCTGGGCGCGGCCGCGCTCAGTGCCCTGATGGACCGGTCGGGCGTCGACCCGGCCGCGGTCGAGGACGTGATCTTCGGCTGCGTCGACGCGGTCGGCCCGCAGGCCGGCGACATCGCCCGCACCTGCTGGCTCGTCGCCGGGCTGCCCGAGCACGTGCCGGGCGCCACCGTCGACCGGCAGTGCGGCTCGTCCCAGCAGGCTGTGCACTTCGCCGCGCAGGCGGTGCTGTCCGGCACCGCGGACCTGGTCGTCGCCGGTGGCGTGCAGAACATGAGCGCGATCCCGATCTCCTCCGCGATGACCGCCGGGCAGGCGCTCGGCTTCGCCGACCCGTTCACCGGCTCGCCGGGCTGGCGGGCGCGCTACGGCGACGGCGAGGTCTCCCAGTTCCGCTCGGCCGAGATGATCGCCGAGAAATGGTCGCTGGGCCGGGACGTGATGGAGCAGTTCGCGGTCCGCTCGCACAAGCGGGCGATCGCGGCCCGGGCCGAGGGCCGGTTCGACCGGGAGATCGTGCCGGCGTTCGGCCTCGCCGCGGACGAGGGCCCACGGGAGCCGGACTGGGCGAAGATCCGCTCCCTGCCGACGTTGACCCCGGGCGGCCGGGTCACGGCGGCCACCGCGAGCCAGATCTCCGACGCCTCGGCCGCGCTGCTGATCGCCGGTGAGGCGGCGGTGCGCACCCATGGCCTGACCCCGCGGGCCCGCATCGACCACATCTCCGTCCGCGGCGCGGACCCGGTCTGGATGCTCACCGCGCCGATCCCGGCCACCGCTCACGCGCTGGCCAGGTCCGGCCGCAAGCTCGACGACATCGACCTCGTCGAGATCAACGAGGCCTTCGCCTCCGTCGTGCTGGCCTGGGCCGCCGAGACCGGCGCGGACCTGGACAAGGTGAACGTCAACGGCGGCGCGATCGCGCTGGGCCACCCGCTCGGCGCCACCGGGGCCCGCCTGATGACCACCCTGCTGCACGAGCTGGAGCGCACCGGCGGCCGGTTCGGCCTGCAGACCATGTGCGAGGGCGGCGGCCAGGCAAACGTCACCATCCTGGAACGGCTGGGCTGAGCCGGCGACGAGGCGCGGGAACGGGGTCGGTCTGATGGCGCAGGGCGAGACCGCGGCGGCGGTCGCCGTGGCCGGCAACGCCCCCCGGTACGACGGCCGGGCGGTGATCGTGACGGGCGGGACCCGGGGGATCGGCCGGTCGATCGCCCTGGCTTTCCTCGCGGCCGGCGCCGAGGTGCTCGTCTGCGGCCGGTCGCGGCCGGAGACCCTCCCGACCGTCGCCGGCCGGGAGGCCAGCTTCGTCGCCGCCGACATCCGGGACCCCGCCGCGGCGAAGGCTCTCGTCACCGCCGCGGTGGACCAGTTCGGCCGGCTCGACGTCCTGGTGAACAACGCCGGTGGCGGCCCGGTCGCCGACGCGGCCACGGCCTCGCCCCGGTTCTTCGAGCGGGTCGTCGCGCTCAACCTGCACGCCGCCTTCTACGTCAGCCAGCCCGCCAACGCGGTCATGCAGACCCAGCCCGGCGGCGGAGCGATCGTGAACATCGGCAGCGTCTCCGGCCGCCGCCCGGCGCCCGGCTCGGCCGCCTACGCCGCGGCCAAGGCGGGTCTGGTAGCGCTGACCTCGTCGCTCGCGCTCGAATGGGCACCGAAGGTCCGGGTCAACCACGTGACGGTCGGGCTCGCGAACACGGCCGTCGACGCTGGCGGCTTCTACGGCGAGGCGACCGCCGCGATCGACGCCGTCGTCCCGATGGGCCGCGCCGCGCTGCCCGCCGACGTCGCCGCCGCCTGCCTCTACCTGGCCTCACCGCTCGCCGGCTACGTCACCGGCGCCGACCTGGAGGTCCACGGCGGCGGCGAGCTGCCCGGCTTCTACGTGGCCACCAACAAGAACACCTGACGCCGGCTGCTCGCCTGGGACCTCGGCCATTGCGTCGTTGCCGCGCGCCCGTCCCGCCGGCCGCGACTCGACGTGGTCTTGGCGATCTTCGCGTTCCGCGGGACGCGGCCGGCCCCGCGCGGCACCTGAGGTGGATCGCCCCTGTGTCGCCCTCGATCGCGCGTCCCGCCGGGATCTCGTCAGGGCTTCCTTGACGAGCATGCGCGTCAGGGTTACCTTGACGGCATGGCGGGCTCCGGTTCATCGACCGCGACAAGCAGCCAGCCGTCGGCCGTGCGCTGCTCGTTCTGTGGCAAGGATCAGAACGCGGTCGCCAAGCTGGTCGCCGGCCCGGGCGTCTACATCTGCAACGTCTGCGTCGATCTCTGCAACCAGATCATTCCGCTTCCGGCACCTGAGCTCGGCTCGTGGGACGAGCAGTCCGACGAAGAGCTGCTAGCCAGCCTGGCCCGGATTCAGGCCGCGGTCGCTCAGGTCGACGCCGCCGTCCACCACCAGGTGGAGGCGCTGCGCCGACGAGGTGTCAGCTGGACCCGCATCGGCGAGGCCCTCGGTGTGACGAAACAGGCCGCGTGGGAGCGCTTCTCCGGCGAGGACTGATCCTTTGGGGGCGGCGCGTTCCGCGGAACGCGCCGCGCCTGCCGGGGCGGGCCGCCGAGCTACGGTCCAGATGTCGGCCCCGGTCCTCGGCGGTCCGGCCCCCAGAGCTCCCGGACGGTCGCGAACACCTTCTGGTTGTGGCTGAACTCGACGACGTTGCCGTCCGGGTCGTGCACCGCGCAGATATAGCCGACCGGGTCCGGCATGTCCCGGGGCTCCCACCACAGGCTGCCGTTCGCCCGGGCCTTCGCGGCGATCGCATCGACGTCCGCCCGCTGCGGGACCTCGATGCCGATGTGCGCGAAGGGCCGCATGATGCCCTGCTGGGTGCCCTTCGCCGCGTTGAAGGCGGTCAGGACCAGGACGAACGGCGTCTCCCACTGGCCTGGGTTGGACAGCCAGGCGTTGCGGCCGTCGGGGTCCTCTCGGGTCGCGACGACGACCAGCGGGGTCATCGACGTGTAGAACGCGATCGAGGCGTCCAGGTCGCCGGACGGCAGCGCGATATGGGTCCAGCGGGGCTGGCTGATCTCGGAGTCGCCGGGCCCCGCCGTAGCGGCGGCTGTCCGCGTCGGGTCAGTGGTCACCGGCGTCTCTCCCTCCGCGCTGCCGGTGCTGTGGCCGCACCGGGTTCTCGCCATCGGTTCTCGCCATCGGCGCGGCGGCCGCGCGTCCCTTGACTACTCGTTCTAGCCCCGGGCAGGGACGTCTGCCAGGTCACCGTCCCTCGCCAGCCGGGCCACCTGGCTCGCCGGCCACGTCGCGATGGGGCCTTGGGTGTCGCTAATAGTGTTCAGGTGATGACTAGGTGAGACTTGCGCTATCGGCTGGCGGACGCGGGCCTGAAGGAGTCGCGACATGGTGATGGGACCGAGACCGGCGACGCGGCGGCGCCCGGCGCGGGCCGCGGCCTCCGCCGGCCTGGCGATCGCGCTGGCCGGCGGTCTGGCTGCCTGTTCCGGGGAAGGGTCGGCGCGGCCGGCGGCGGCAGCGGGCCCGTCGGTGCCGGTCTCCGTGCCGACCTACGACCCCGCGAAGGGCGCCGGCTCCGATGCCAGGGCCGGCACCTGCGGCCCGGACAAGGACGGTGGCTGGTCCCTCGCGGGCACCGTGCGCAACTCGGCCAAGAACAAGCGGTCGTACTCGGTCGTCGTCGACTTCGTGACCGACAAGGGCAGCACCATCGTCGACACCCGGGTCGTCAAGGTGCCCGCCGTCGAGCCGGGCGCGACGGCTCCGTTCTCCGTAGCCGGCGCCGCCGGGCGGAGCAGGGACGCCCTGCGCTGCGTGCTGCGCGACGTCCAGCTCAGCTGACGGCCGCGCCGGCTGGCCGCCCCGCGTCGCGCTGAGGCGCGGCTTGTAGGAGAAGGAGAAGGTCGTGGGTGGGGTGGCCTTGGCCCTGGGCCGGTGGCTGGCGCGGCGGTGGGGGCGCGTCGTCGGCGCGGCCGCGGCGGTCGCGGGCCTGGTCACGGCGGTCGTCATGGTCGTGGGTGCTGTGGGAGGGCCGTCCGCCTCGAGCCCGCCGAGCCCGCCGGCTGCCACCGGACTGGCGAATCTCCGGCTGCCACCGGGGGTCACCCTGATCGCGCAGCTTTCCCACGACGTCCCGCGGTACGCCGCTCCGGACCCGAAGAAGGCCGCAGGCGTGGTGCCCGGATCGTGGCTCGGGGCACCGACGGCACTGCCGGTCATCGACCTGCGGCCAGGCTGGCTGCGGGTCCGGCTGGCGCAGCGCCCGAACTTCTCGACCGCGTGGATCCGCACGGCCGACGTGCGCCTCGTGAGCAGCGCCTACCGGATCGTCGTCTCGGTCCGCACCCGTCATCTGCAGCTTTACCAGAACGGCAAGCTGGCGCTGGACGCGCCGGCCGGCGTCGGCACCCCGGATGACCCGACGCCGACGGGCGACTTCTTCCTCGCGCTGTTCGCGCCCCCGCCCGGGCCCGGGTATGGCGACTTCATCCTCGTCACCTCCGCGCACTCGACGAAGATCACGGACTGGGCCAACTCCGGGGACGCCATCGTCGGCATCCACGGACCGCTCGGTGCCGACGCGCAGATCGGCACCATCGGCGCGGCGGTCTCGCACGGCTGCGTCCGGCTGCACCTGGCCGACCTGGCCCGGCTGCGCCAGGTCCCGGCCGGTACGCCCATCTCGGTCGTGGGCAGCCCGGTTCTCTGACGGCTCGGGCGGGCCGGGCACCCGGCCTTCGACACGCCGAGTAGTGCAATGTAGTCATCTGATTACGCTAAGTGACTATGGTGGTGCTCGGCAGTGTTAACCGCATCCCGCCGCGCGACCCGACGATGGCTCCCTCGGGGTAACGGGGGCGGGGAATGCTCGAGGAGCTTATGTGCGCATCGCCGGGAGAGCCGGGTCCAGAACCCGGTCAATGATCATTTGTGCGCGGGTCGCCGCGCCGGCCGCGCTCGCGCTCGGCACGGCCGCCGCGGTCGCGCTCGGCCCGCAGACCGCCAGCGCGGCCCAGTCGTCCACGCTCAGCCTGACGTCGTCGTCGAGTCCTGGCCGGTTCACCGGCCCGGGGCAGACGCTCACGTACAGCTACGTCATCGGCAACGGCGGGACCGCCACGCTCTATAACGTCGGCATCCAGGACTCGCGGAGCGACCTGTCGGCCATCAGCTGCCCGAACTCCGTGCTCGACCCCGGAGCGTCGCAGACCTGCACCGCGACCTACACGACCACCCAGGCCGACTTCGACCAGGGCTTCATCACCGACCTGGCGACCGCCAGCGGCGAGCTGCCCTCCGACGGAGGCACGATCACCTCGGAGCCGGCCAGCCTCACCGTTCCCGACGACAAGGCGGCGCAGGCAGCCGCCACTCCGGTCGGCACACCCAGCGCCACCCCCGGCTTCGTCTCCGACCAGGCCCCCGACGCCTCCCCGGCCGCCACGCCTGGCTTCGTGTCCGACGCGGCGCCCGGCGCGGTCGCGCCCGGCGCGGTGACGCCGGCCGGTCCCGCCCCGGGCTCGTCGGCGGCGCCGCTGGCGCCCGGGCACAACCTGGCCGGTGCGGGCGGCGTGGGCCGCGGCGTTGCCGTCGTGCCGGTGCCGGTGCCGTTCCCGGTGCCGATCAATGGCGCTGGATTCGGCCCAGGCGGAACGGGTGTCGGTGGTGTCGGCGTGGCTGGCGTCGGTGTCGGCGGGGTGGGTGGCCCGGCCGGTGGTGTCGGCCCGGCGGGTGGTGTCGGCCCGGCGGGTGGTGCCGGCCCGGCCGGCACGAGTCCGATCGGCGGTGCCCCGGCGCAGGTCACCGGCTGACCAGGCGCCTACGCCGTAAGCAGCAGGCTCGGCGCGTCCGCAACGGGCGCGCCGAGCCTGTCGGGTGTGCGGCCGACGTCGTCTCGTCCTCGCGGCGGTTGGCCGGTTGGGCGCCGCTGACGGCGACGGTCGTGCTCGACGTGCTCCAGGGGCCGACGCCGACCGGCTGGTCGGGGCGTTGCGCGAACCGTTCGGCGAGACCGACACGTACTGGATTCCGGTCGGGATGGACCGTGACCTCGACGAGGCCATGCGCTGGGCGACCCGCGCCGCGACCAGCTTCCTGGCCACCCGGGTCGGGATGGGCCGCGCGGCCGCGTCGCCTACCTGTCCGCCGCCGCCGACTTCGCGGTCAGCCAGGTCGTCGACGACGTCAAGGGCGTCCACTGCAAGATCCGCAAGAGCGACTTCCCCGGCCTCTGAACCGCGGAGTAGGACTGGTCAGCCGGTGGACTCGGCCGCGCGGCGGGCGTCGCGCATGGAGCGGGCGTCCTGGCCGGCCAGGGAGTCCGCGCCGACCTCGGCGTTGTGGGCGTGGGCGAGGTGGTGCAGGCCGAAGACCGAGTCCATCCCGGCCTGCAGGCCCATCAGGTCCTCGGCCTGGTTCACCGCCTTCTTGGTGAGGGCGAGGCCGAGGCGGGGCATCGTCGCGATCCGTTCGGCGACCGAGGTCACCTCGGCGGCCAGGTTGTCCCGGGGGACCACCCGGTTGACCATGCCCAGCTCCAGCGCGCGGCCGGCGGCGACGCGTTCGCCCAGGAAGAGGAACTCCTTCGCCGCCCGCGGGCCCATCACCCACGGGTGCGCGAAGTACTCGACCCCCGGGATGCCCATCCGCACGACCGGGTCGGCGAAGAACGCGTCGACCGAAGCGATGATCAGGTCGCAGACCCAGGCGAGCATCAGGCCGCCGGCGATGCAGGCACCGTGGACCTGGGCGATCATCGGCTTCGGCAGCTCCCGCCACCGCCGGCACATCCCCAGGTACACCTCCTGCTCGCGGGCAAACCTGTTCTCCGCGCCAGACGCGCCGACGTGGTCCCACCACAGTCCCGCGCGCCGGTCGAACGACTGGTCGACGTCCCGCCCCGGGGTTCCGATGTCGTGGCCGGCGCTGAAGTGCCGGCCCGCGCCGGCCAGCACGATGACCTTCACCTCGGGGTCGGCGGCGGCGCGGTAGAACGCGTCGTCGAGGGCGTAGGTCATCTTCGAGTTCTGGGCGTTGCGGAACTCGGGCCGGTTCATCGTGACTCGCGCGACCGGCCCGGTCACCTCGTACAGCACCACCGCGGGCTCGGCGTCATCGGCCGTCGGCGCCGGCTGGGCGATCTGCTCGGTCATCGCGACGTCTCCTTTCCGGGAGGCGGTATCAGGCGCGCCGAAACGGAATCCGATGGCGCTGGCCGCAGGCCCAGGCGCTCGGCGAGCCGGGCGCGGTGGTACTGCGGGTCGCCGAAGGCGGGAATGAGCGCCCAGGCCCGCTTGGCGAACAGGTGCAGGTCGTATTCGGTGGTGTAGGCGATCGCGCCGTGGCACTGGATCGCCACCCGGGCCGCGAGCCGGGCCGCGTCCGCCGCCAGCACCTTCGCGACGCTCGCCGCGTCCCTCGCGGCGGCCGGATCGTCGTCGGGGGAGTAGGCCAGCCGCCACCCGGCGGCGAGGACCGCGGGGCGGGCGAACTCGGTCGCGAGGTGCGCCGACGCGCACGCGTGCTTGACCGCCTGGAAGCTGCCGACCGGGACCCCGAACTGACGGCGGGTCCTGACGTGGTCGACGGTGATCGCGAGCAGGCGGGCGGCCAGGCCGACGAGGACTGCCGACGTGCCGACCGCCGCCCGCCACCAGGCCAGGCGGGCGGCGTCCGGGTCGTTGGTCAGGACGGCCCCCGCCGCCGGGAACGAGGTCAGGCGGGCCAGCCCACGGGCACCGTCGACGGTCCCGACCGGGGCGAGTTCCAGCTCGCCGGCGGCGTGGATCCGCAGCAGGGCGGCGCCCGTCGCCAGGGCGTCGAACGCGTCCGTCGCCGGCCGGCCGGGCCACGCGGGTACCGGGACGATGACCAGGTCGGCATGCTGACCGTGTGGCACGACGATCTGGCCGGCCGGGGTCCGGGTGGCGACCGCGACGAGCGCGCGGCCGGCGACGACGTCGGGCAGCGCCGGATGGCCGGCGGCGGCCAGCAGCGGCGCCGCGAACGTGACCGTCTCGACGGCCGGCACCGGTAGGCCGGCCTGTCCCACGCGCTCCAGCAACGGGACGACGTCCGAGATGGTCAGGCCCAGCCCACCCGCACTCTCCGGGACCAGCGCACCGGCGAGACCGACGTCGGCGAGGGTCGCCCAGACCTTGCGTACCTGCTCCAGGCCAGCCGCTCCGGTGCCGGTCGGCCAGGCGGCGCGGATGAGGGCCGTGGTCGCCTCGGCGTCGAGTACCGGCATGACCGCCTCGACGAGGGCGGCCGCGTCAGGGTCGAGTTCAAAATCCATGCCGTCTCCCTCTCGCGGTCCCCGGGTCAGGCTCTGGGCAGGCCGAGGAGACGTTCGGCGACGACGTTGCGCTGGATCTCGTTCGTGCCGGCGTAGATCGGGCCCGACAGCGAGAAGAGGAAGCCCTTGCTCCACGGGCCGTCGAGCTCGGCGCCGGTGCCCAGCAGGTCCAGGGCGGTCTCGTGGATGCGGACGTCCAGCTCCGACCAGAAGAGCTTGTTCAGGCTCGACGCCGGCCCCGGCTGGCGGCCGTTGAGCAGGCCGCTGACCTGGTGCAGCGTGAAGAGCTGGTAGGCCTGCGCGTCGATGTGCGCCTGCACCACGCGGTCGCGCGCCGCCGCGGGCAGCCCATCGGGAGCGGCCCGGGCCAGCTCGACGAGCCTGTTCGCCGTCGCCAGGAACCGGCCCGGTGGGCGCAAGGTGAGGCCGCGCTCCGAGCCGGTGGTCGCCATCGCGACCTGCCAGCCTTTGTCCACTCCACCGAGGACGTTCTCGGCGGGAACGAAGACGTCGTCGAAGAAGATCTCAGCAAAGCCCTCGTCGCCGTCGAGGCGTTCGAAGCCGCGAACCGTCACCCCCGGTGCGTCCAGCGGCACCAGGAAGTAGGTCAGCCCCTGATGCCTGCCGGCGGGCCGGCCCGGACGTGACCCGGCTTCCGCGTCCGAAGCCGGCTCAGTGGTCGTACCAGTGCGGAACAGGCCGAAGATGTGGGTGCAGAACGCGCCCCGCGTCGTCCAGGTCTTCTGGCCGGACAGGCGCCAGCCGCCCTGTTCTGCATCCCAGACGCCGGTGGAGCGCAGGCCGGCGAGGTCGCTGCCCGCGCCGGGCTCCGACCAGCCCTGCGCCCAGGTGTCCAGGCCGGCGGCCATCCGGGGGAGGATCCGGTCCTGCTGCTCGGGGGTGCCGAACTCGAAGACGGTCGGGGCGAGCAGGAAGATCCCGTTCTGGGTGACCCGCTGTGGGGCACCGGCCCGGGCGTACTCCTCTTCGAAGACCAGCCACTGCCAGAGGCTCGCGTCCCGGCCGCCGTAGCGCCGCGGCCAGGAGACGACGGCCCAGCGAGCCTCGAAGAGCTGTCGCTCCCAGTCGAGATGGGCGGCGAATCCCGCTCGGGTGTCCCCGGACGGCAGCGGCGTCGCCGGCACGTTCGCCGTCAGCCACGCCCGCGCCTCGGCGCGGAACGCCTCGTCCTCGTCCGACCAGGTCAGGTCCATCAGCCGTCGCCCTGGTCGGCCTTCTGACTGGTCCCGTTCGAGGCCGGGCCGGCCTTCGGGGTGGCGCCGAAGCCGGAACGGACCTCGTCGGCGATGCCGGCCAGGTTGAGCTCGAAGGTGAACCCCTGCTCGTAGCGGTAGCTGCGCTTGACGTCCCACGGGTCGATCCCGTTGAACGCCTCCTTGGCCATCCTGATCACCCGCGGGTCCTTCGCGGCGATCTCAGCGGCGACGGCCCGGGCGGCGTCCCGCAGCCGGGCTCGGGGGACCACGGTGTGGACCGAGCCGAACGCGTGCAACTCGGCGGCGGTCGCGGTGGCCGAGGTGTACATCATCGCCCTGGCCTTCAGCTGCGGGACCAGCCGCGACAGGTGCGTCGCCGCGCCGAGCGCGCCCCGGTCGACCTCGGGCAGGCCGAAGGTGGCGTCCTCGCTGGCGACGATCACGTCGGCGTTGCCGACCAGCCCGATCCCGCCGCCCAGGCAGAAGCCATGCACCGCGGCGACCACCGGCACCGCGCAGTCGTAGACCGCGGCGAAGGCGGCGAAGCAGCCGCGGTTCGCGCCGATGAGCGCCCGATGGCCCTCGTCGCGCTGGATCTCCTTGATGTCGACGCCCGCGTTGAACCCGCGCCCCTCGGCGCGCAGGACGACGACCCGGACGGCCGGGTCGGCGCCGGCGGCCAGCAGCTCGTCCGCGAGCGCGAACCAGCCGGCTACCGGGAGCGCGTTCACCGGCGGGTAGTCGACGACGATCTCGGCGATCCCGCCGTCCACCACCGTGGTGATCATCCAACCTCCAGGAGGGAGCCGGGAGCACTCTAACAAGCGCTTGGTTGGCGAACCAGTACTATCCGCGTCCTCGTGGCCTCCTACAATGTCGATCAAGATCGAAGACGCGTGACGGACTCGGAGCTGACCGCGGTGCACTGACGCGCCGAGCAGAGGCCCTACCTGACAAGCGCCCCAAGGCTGGGCAGGACGGCCAGGTCCCGGAGCCGGACCGGCGTCGGGGCAGGACCCCGCGTCCAGGGGGGCCTGGCTCTCCAACCTCAGTGAGCGTGCCCCGCCGCGACCTCGTAGACGAACTCCAGTCCGTCCTCGTCGTCCCACTGCTCGCCGACCTTGCGGAAGCCGTACTGGGCGACCAGCAGGTAGGACGGGGCGTTGTCGGGCCGGATGCTCGCGCGAACCGTGCACACGCGCGGTTCGGAAGCGGCCCTGGCCAGCAGCACCTCCAGCGCGGCCCGCGCATAACCGCGTCGGCGGTGCCGCGGATCGACGGCATAGCCGACCTCGACCGTTCCCCGGTCGTCCGGCGGCCCGTGATAGCCGGCCCGCCCGACGGCCAGTTCGTCGCGCCTGTCCCAGATCACGCCGGTGACCCAGGCCGGGCTCTCCGGGTCCTCCTCGGCCTGCCGTGAGCGTCGCCGCCACACCCCCTGGCTTTCCGGGCCGGCCAGAAACGCGGAAAGGGGAACCGGACTCGTGCGGTTGGCCTCGGCGAGGTCGCCCCTCGCCAAGGCTACGAACGTCGTGCCGGTCAGATGGACGATCGAGACATCCCTTGGGGCACGCACGTCATCGGCGTCACCACGCCCGTTGTTGATCACTACGAGAGTGTAGGGCCGCCTCGTCGATCGTGGCGTCGGAACCGCCAGATGACGAGACGGGCTCACGTCGCCGTGGATCCAGAGATCATGACCAACCAACTGATCATTTTGGTGTCCGGTCCCTCGGCTGCCGGGAAGACCACGCTGGCCACCGCTCTTGCCCGCGCCCTCGAACTTCCCTTGATCTGCAAGGACGACATCAAGGAGACGCTGGTCGACGCCCTGGGCCGACCAGTCGACGATCTGTCCTGGTCCCGTCGCATCGGGGGAGCCGCGATGGAGCTGCTCTGGCGCCTGGCCCAGCGCTGCCCAGCCGCTGTTCTCGGGGCCAACTTCCGCCTGCACAGCGACTACGAACAGACGCGGCTGCGGCAGTTGCAGGCACATCTAATCGAGATCCACTGCGTCTGCCCCGCCGACGAACTGGCCGCCGCTTCGCCGCCAGGGCGCACACGTCCTACCCCGCTCACCCGCTCACCGCGGACCTGCTCGCCGAGTACGACCGGCCCATGGGCGCCGGACACCGCATCGAGGTCGACACAACCCGGCCCGTCGACCTCGCCGACCTGACAGCCCGCGTCACGAATCTGATCGACCAAGCCCAGCTTCGCTGACCACCCGCTGGACACATCGTGCAGAAGTGCCATCGGAACCCGGTAAGTCAGCTCTGCGCCTAGTGACACTGAGGCTGGGCCCTACCTGCGCGACCGATTGGAAGATCAACCGGGGAACCTACAGCCAGCGTCGGATCGGGTGTGCCGAGTGTGAAGGTGTCGGCCCGCTGGGCGGATTGGTCGGCTGTGAACCAGCCGGCCGGGCGCCGTAGCTGTTCTGGAGTGCGGGCCCGGCGTGTCCGCGCAGGACGGCTGCGAGTTTCCAGGCGAGGTTGTGGCCGTCCGCGATGCCGGTGTTGGCTCCGCTCGCCGCGAACGGTGGCATGACATGTGCGGCATCGCCCGCCAGGTGCACCCTGCCGGCGGAGTACCGGTCGGCGACCAGCATCTCCGCCTGCCACGGGAGGACGCTCAAGATCTGCAGATCGGGTGCGCGGGTACCCCGAGCGCGGTGCGCAGCAGACCGGGCCAGTCGCGATGGGCGTCCCCGCTGTGGCTCATGAACACCCATCGCCGGCGACCATCGACCGACGCGAGCCCGCCCGGTGCGTCGGGGTGTTCGATCTGACAGAGGTTGAACTCCCGGCCGCGCACGACCGAGCCGAGGTCGGCCTGGAAGTAGACGTTGACGCTTGGACCGCCGATCGCGCCTCGTCCTGACCGGGCGATGCCCAGACCCCCGGCCTGTGGTCACGGTCCCCGCCACCACGGAGGTGCCGAGCGAGATCAGCCTCGTAGCCTGCGATGGTCGTAGCCTGCGATGGTCGTAGCCTGCGATGGTCACAGGTAGGATGGAGTGACAGACTCACTACCAGGGGTGGGGCAGTGCGTTTCGTCAACCGGGTCAAGGAGCTGTCCCTGCTCGACGAATGGTTCGAGCGGCCCGGACCACAGCTTGGCGTTGTCTGGGGGCGGCGGCGGGTCGGGAAGTCTCATTTGCTGGCCCATTGGGCGGCAGGCAAGCGTGCCATCTACCACGTCGCGCGCAACCGGGCGCCGGCCCAGGAACTCGCCGCGCTCTCGGCAGCTGCCGCGCCAGCGCTCGGGCTGAAGGATCGCGACCTGGTCAGTCGCCCGTTTCGGGACTGGGACGAGGCATTCGAGATCTTCAGGCGAACGGCGGCAGGAGCACCGCTGGTCGTGATCATTGACGAGTTCCCCGAGCTGGTTCAGAGCGAGCCGAACATCGAGAGCGCGCTGCGCGCGATCTGGGAGGGTATGGGCGACC
Organism: Pseudofrankia sp. DC12; assembly: GCF_000966285.1. Taxonomy (NCBI): domain Bacteria; kingdom Bacillati; phylum Actinomycetota; class Actinomycetes; order Frankiales; family Frankiaceae; genus Pseudofrankia; species Pseudofrankia sp. DC12. Next base: position 1,586,958 of record NZ_KQ031391.1, on the reverse strand, counting down.
ATCCCGTCCGCCTGGTCCTGTGTGGCTCGGCGGTACGGACTATGGAGGCCCTACAGGAGGAACGCGCCCCGCTCTACGGCCGGGCCACCCTGCGTCTGCAGGTCCGCCCGTTCCTACCGAGCGAGGCGGCGTTGATGTTGCCTGGCCTCGCACCGGCCGAGCGCGCCAAGGCCTGGGGCGTCTGCGGTGGCACACCCTTCTACCTGGACCTCTGGGACCAGTCGGCGCCGTTCCGGGACAACCTCGCGCGACTGGTCGCAAGCGAACATGGGCTACTGCTCAATGAGGGCCAGCTGATCCTCGCGACCGAGGACTTCGCTGGCGGGCGCCGTGAACGTATCCCAGAGCAGGTGCTTCGGGCGATCGCCGCCGGACGCACCAGGTTCGGCGAAATCAAGGGCGCGTTGGGCATCGATCCGACCCGGGCGCTGGGTGCGCTGGCCGACCTCGGTCTGATCCAGAGGGTGCTTCCGGTCGGGCGCAACGCTGACCCGCGACGGGCGTACTACCGGGTCGCCGACAACTTCCTGGCGTTCTGGCTTGCCATAGCGGAGCCTCGTCGGGCCGGCATCATCCAGGGCCTGGGCACTTCGGTGGTCGGTGTGATGGAGAGTCAGTTCGACAATTTCATGGGAGACCGCTGGGAGGACGCGGTACGCGCGCACCTCGTGCGAACCATGGCCGATGATCCCAGACTCGCGCCCGTGGTCGAGGTTGGCCGCTTCTGGCACCAGCACCGGCCCGACCCGGCGGAGATCGACGTCGCCATGCTCAGCGAGCCGGGAGGGCGACTCAGCCTCGCCGCCGAGGTGAAGTGGGCCCGGCACGAAGAAGGAAGCCGCGTCCTGCGCACGCTTGTCCGGAAGGCGCACGCCTCCCATCTCGTACGCCCAACGGACCCGGAACCCCTGTACGTGATCGCGGCACGGGAATTAGTGACCGGCGACCTTCCGAGCGACGTCCTGCGCGTTACCGCTGCCGACGTCTTCGCCTGACCCAGGTTTCGACGCGATCCATTCCCAGCGGGCGCCGGTGATGTCCATTCTGTCCTTGCGCCGTCGTCTCCACGCCCGCGGCGGACGGGGATCAGCCGAGGGCATTGGCGGCGCACTCGGCGGCGTCCGCCGTCGCCGACACCGCCTTGCTCTACCGCCTGGCCGATGACCTGAGCGGACTCGACACCGAGCCGCTGCTGACCGCGCACCTCATGGCCGTGCTGCCGTCCCGGGCCGGCCAGGGCGTCGCGGTCAGGCCGACGACCACCGGGTCCGCGACCGTGAAGACGTGGTCGAGCAGGGCTTCGTAGCTGGGAGCGACCGCGTGGTGGGCCTCGTCGATGACGATCACGCAGGGCCGCCCGGTGAGGAACCGGCCGAGTCGTTTCCGCGCGGCCGCCGCCGCCTTTCCGCCGGTCACGCTGGCCCGGGTGACGACCACGATGTCGTTGTCGGCGTCGACGAGGGTCGTCGACGCGCTCGCCATCGAGTGGATGCGGCGCAGCTTGCGTTCGAACGTCACAGGAAGGGTGGTGGCGAGGTCGACGAACGTCCGCGCGGCCTGTTCCACCAGTTCCTGCTGGTCGGCGATCCACAGCACCCGCAGCCGCGGGTCGGCGCCCAAACTAACGGGCGTACCAACGCAGAGCCCCCGAAGTCCTTAAAACGGACTTCCGGCAACCGGACCATCCGCGATCACCGGTCCGTGGACCCGCCCCGCTCGCCAGCCCGCCCGATGCGCTCTCCACACCCCACCTGGCCAGGGAGAACACCCCGGCGTCGACCCGATAACGGTCGCGCAGCCAACCCACAGGCTTCGGTGATCAACGCTCAGAGATACGAGCGACACCCTCTACACCGATCCCGTCGGAGCCGGCCCGGCCCGCGGATGTGACAGAAATGGGCGCTGAATGTTCGGTTTCGGACCTGGAAAGCCCGCGGCCACACAACCTCCGGTACATGTCAGAAATGCGACTGGACCGGTGTCGACACGCCCTGTCGTTGGATTGACTGCGCGAACCGGTGTCTTTAACGCAAGTTGTTCGCACAATTGCTCTACTGACGGTGGGGGAAGGATCTGGCGATGGCTGCGCAGCGACGTGCTAATTTTCGGCCCGGCCGCTCGCGTGCCGCCTCCGGAGGCGCCGGCAGGACGGGGCCACGCGGGACGGGCACCGGCCGGGCCGTGCTCGGGGGCCTCGTGGCCGGCGCTCTGCTCGTCCCGCCCGTCGCGGTCCTGACCGCCAGCCCGGCCGAGGCGGCCGGGATGACCCGGCCGCTTTTCGACCATCCGCTCGACATCCACGTCAACATCGGGCCGTCGGCGGCCCCGCAGCCTCCGGCCGACCTCGGCGGCGTCTTCGGTGAGATCAGCCGGGGAATCGGCGGACTGCTCGCCAGCGGCGGCGTGCCGACCAGTCCTCCCGGCCATCCGGCCGGCCGTGCCGGGCCCGGGCCGGGTTCTCGCGGCGGCTCCGGTCCCGCGCAGGGCGGCGGTACTGCCACGCATCCCGCCGCGTCGGCGACCCCGGCGCCGGGCGCGGGCCTCGGCGACGCGTCGGCGGCCCCGCCGACCGTCGAGCCCACCGAGTCCCCGCTCACTGCCGGCCAGGCGACGCAGGCTGTGCCGACACCCGGGCCCACCGCCGCCCCGGCCGGCTCCGGGCAGCCGGCGGTCGTCCACAGCCAACTGATCTCGTCCTCCGACGGGGCTTCGATCGTCGCCCTCGACACGCTGGCCGTCATCCTGGCCGGTGTCGGTCTCCTCGGGCCGCCGTCCGCGGTCGTGTTCAGGCGCCGCCGCGCCGCACGCTGACACCCGTCCGCGACACCCCGCGCGTCTCGCATCCCGGCCCGGGGCCGATTTCCGGACTCAGGCGGGGAGGCGAAAACCCGGCCGGCGATCGTCACTCATGGGCGGCGGCCGGTCGTCGGTGAAGGCCCGGACCGCGATCGGAGGGCCCCGGCCGGGGCCGGGCGTCCTCGCGGCTGACGAACCGGAGGATGGCCTCGCGGTCCGGGGCCGCGTGCGGACGCCGCCCCGAGACCGGCGACCGCGGCGCGGGCATTCCGGCATCGGGGGAACCGGACAGGGGGACTGTCCCGTCGAGGACGAGCTGGCCGGGCCGACGGTCGCCTTCCCAGCCGCCGTCCGGATGGCGGATGAAGAGCTCACCGGCCACGACGGCGAACCGCGCTTCCTGGGACGACGGGCCGTCGGGCGGCCCGAACCCACCGGAGAGCGGCTCGAATCCCGGCTCGCCGCCGCTGGCCGGCCAGCTCGCCCGCAGCCGGTCCGCCGCGGCCCGGATTCGGGCCACGCTGATGCCCGCTCGCCGCAGCGCCGCGATCGTCCGCGCCTGGGCCAGGTCGTTCACGCCCGGGCGCAACAGCCCCGACCGCCGCCAGTAGGCGATCTGGCGCTCGGTGGTGAGGCCGGCCCGCGCGCTCCTCGTTCGGCCCGCGCCGGCCGGCGCAAGCCCGTCGCCGACCCCCGCGTCCCGCGTTCCGGCGGCCGGTAGCGGCGAACCGCCCGTCATGGCAGCAATCTACGCCCACTGTTCATCGCTGCCACCCGGTTCGACCGGCCGCCGGTGCCGGCCCAGGGCTGCGGCAAGATAACAGTCCGGATTGATCAAACTACGCTTCCAGTCTGGTCGGGCCTGGAGAAGTACTTTGAGTTGATCCGGAAACCCAGTAACCACAGGCGGTTCACGTCGCTGCCGGCCTATCCGTGCCGACCGAATCCGACTACCTTGAGTTGCCATACGCTACCGAGAGCGATCTCGCCGCAGCCCTGGTGCCGGCCGCTACCGGCGGGAGCGGCCCTCGCGCCGGTACGAGAACGGACCGGGAAGGTCGACGCTGGAAAGACCGCTGGTGCGTTGCTTGGACCAGACACGCCAGGAGACGCGGCCGAGCTTGAGCGTGACCGAGGAGACTCCGTGCTCGCTCACGTTCAGGTGAAAAGGGCCGATCCGGGGGCGACGGGTATAGCGCAGGCCCATGTCAGTGCTCCAGAACTGTCAGTGAGGTGTTCCGCGGAACACGCGCCGGGCTTTGGCGGCGATGATCGACAATTTCCCCCGTTTCCACCAAGTCAACCCTTTTGGTGCGGACGGCTGCTCGGCCGCCGGCCTGTCCCGGTCGAGCCTGCGACGGGCCCGCGAACCGGCCGGCGGGAAAAGCTCAGTGCAGCCGGCGGGCGCGCAGGACCAGGTCGTCGGCGTGATGGGCGCCGGCGCCGCCGTCGGGTGCGACGCGCGGGCGCTCCTCGTGCAGCTCCACCTTCCAGCCGTCGGTGAGGAGCGCGGCGACCATGGTGGGCCAGACGTAGTCGGCTGGATCGAAGGCGCCGTCGGGCGGCTGATGGGTGTCCATTCCCGCGTGATGCACCACCAGTAGCAGGCCGCCGGGCGCGACCGCGGCGAGGAGCGCGTGCTCGGCCGCGGCGTCCGGGGTGCGCAGCAGAGCGGGGTACTGGGCGGAGACGAGGTCGAAGGACGCCGGCGCGAGCTTCGCGTGCGTGAGCTCGGCATGTACCCAGCGCACGGTGACGCCGGCGTCATCCGCGTGCCGGGCCGCGCGTTCGAGTGCCACGCCCGAGACCTCGAGCGCGGTCACGTCCCAGCCGTGGCTCGCGAGCCAGACGGCGTCCGCCCCCTCGCCGCAGCCGACGTCGAGGACACGGCCGGGCGTGAGCCCGGCGACCTCGGCCACGAGCGCGCCGTTGGGCTGGCCGCTCCACAGCTGCTCGCGGTCGGCGTAACGCTCGTCCCACCTGGCCGCGACCGTGCGATCTCCCACGTAGCCGTCGGCAGACGCGGCGGCGTCGGGTGCGGGCGGTCCTGGCGCGATGTCGTCGATCACCTGGCTATCGTTGCCTATCGGGCGCCAATATCGCCAATCCCGTTGCCGATCCGGCAAACGGGGCGCCCGGACGGTCCGGGCTCACCGGGGCCGGTGGAGATCTCGCCGGCGAGCTCGGGCTGGCGGCCACGACCGCGGACCTGGCCACTGTCGACCCGGCTCTGCTGGCCCTCGCCGGCGATGCCGTCGCCGCCACGATCATCGAGCGGGCCGAGCGCCTCGGGTCAGGCCTGTAGGCGCTGGACCCAGTCGTGGAACGCGCGCAGGTGGTGCTCGCTGGGCACCAGCACGCCGCCCGCGGAGTACGCCCGCGAGGCCATGGCCGGCTGGCAGCGTTCGCAGGCGTCGAAATCCTGCCGGTTGACCCGGTCGAACAGCTCGACCGAGCGGTCGAGACCGGTGCCCGCCGCCACCACCTCCGGCAGGAACAGCCAGTCGCACTCGACGAGCGTCCGGTCGGCCGCGACCGGGAACATGCGGTGCAGGATGACGTGGTCGGGGACCAGATCGACGAAGACCTGCGGGCGGATCGTGATCGCGTAGTAGCGGCGGTCCTGGGCCGAAGCCAGGCCGGGCAGGCGTTCGACGCCGGCTGACCCGTCGACGGTGAAGCCAGCCACATCCGGGCCGAACTCGGCGCCGTGCCCGACGTAGTACTGCGCGGCGAATCCCCGCGCGAACTCCGGCAGCACGCGCACCAGCTCCGGATGGATGGCCGGGCCTCGGCGCACAGCCGCGCGCCCCGATGCTGGCACACGTTGAGGAACGCGTGCACGGACCCGTCGAGCGCACGGGTGATCAGCACGTTCTCCCGGCCGATCGGCACGGTGCGGAACTGGCCGGGCTCGGCGATGTCCGAGCCGTGGACCGCGCACGTCCACAGCCGCTCGAAGATGCGTTCCTGCTCGCGGCCGAAGACCTCCGCCGAGGTGTACGCGGCGCCGGGCAGGGTGGGCAGCAGGCTCGGACCGGCCGGGGTCGTCATCGGGGTGCGGTCAGGGCGGCGCGCGCGGGGTCGAACAGGTGTACCGGGCGAAGCCGGCCATGGCCCGCGACGGGTTCACCTGGAACACGAGCCCCGGCGCGTGTGACGTCGAGCCGCCGGTGCGGAACAGCGGGCCGCGGTCGAGCACCGTGACGTCCGTCCAGCCGCGCATCGTCAGCTCGTCGGCGAGCGCGCACCCGACGATGCCGGCTCCGACGATCACGACCCGCGGGCTCATGTCACCAGGTCGGCTGTCGCCGGGCCGGCCGTCATCAGGTCGGCGCAGCGCTCGGCGACCAGCAGCACCGTGACCATCGGGTTTACCGAGGGGAGCGTCGGGAAGACGGACGCGTCGGCGATCCGCACGTTCGCGAGCCCGCGCAGCCGCAGCTGCGGGTCGACCACCGCCAGCGGGTCGCCGGGAGCGCCGATCCGGCAGGTGCCGGCCGGGTGGTAGACGGTGTGGTGGGCGGCCCGGCCGTACGTCGACAGCTCCTCGTCGGTCGTCAGCGCCGGGCCCGGCGCGATCTCGCGGGCGATCCAGTCCCGCAGCGGCGCGGCGCGCGCCACCTCGCGGGCGATCCGCAGGCCCTCGACGACGGTCCGCTCGTCGTAGCCCTCGGGGTCGGTGAAGTACCGGAAGTCGAGCAGCGGCTTGGTGTCGGGCCGGTCGTCGGCCAGGGTGAGCCGCCCGCGGCTGCGCGGCCGGGGCACGTTCGGCGTCAGCCCGAAGCAGTTGTCGACGACCGGGTAGCCGAGCGGCTCGGTGTTGACCGTGAACGGCAGCTGGTAGATGTGGAACATCAGGTCGGGCCGGTCCTGCGCGGTGTCCCGCCGGACGAACAGCACGGCGTCGGCGTCCATCGCCGCCTCGTCCGGCAGCGGCCGCGTCGCCTCCCACATGATGATCGACTCGGGGTGGTCGAGCAGGTTCGCCCCGATGCCCGGGAGATCGATCGTGGTCCGCCCGCCCAGGTCCGCGGCCGGCCCGATGCCGGCGAGCAGCAGCAGCCTCGGGGTGTCGATCGCTCCAGCGCAGAGCACGAACTGGTCGCCGCGGATCTCGCCGCGGCTGGTGGCGACCGAGACGGCCCGGCCGCCGTCGACCTCGATGTCGTACGCCCAGGTGCCCGTCAGCAGCGTGAGGTTCGGATGGTCGAGGATCGGGTGCAGGTACGCCACGGAGGACGAGCTGCGCACCCCGGTCTCCGGGTAGTAGCCGACCGGGGCGAACCCCGCGCCGTCGGCGAACGGCTTCGCGTTGAAGTCCTCGACCACCGGCACGCCCAGTGCCTCGGCGGACGCCGCGACGAAGGCCTCCGTCAGCGCGTTGCGGTGCCGCGGCGCCACCGGCACGATGTTGGTCCGCAGCCGCTGGAAGAGCGGGAACAGCGAGTCATACGTCCAGCCCGCCGCTCCGGCGGCGACCCAGTCCGCGAAGTCGGCCGGCGGCGGCAGGAAGCTGATCATCGTGTTGTGTGACGAGCAGCCGCCCAGCACCTTCGCCCGGGAATGCCGGATCCGGCTGTTGCCCCGCGGCTGCTCGGTGATCGGGTAGTCGTAGTCCAGCTCGGACTCGAGCAGGTTGATCCAGTTGCGCAGCCGCAGCACGCGCTCGTCTCCGACGTCGCTCGGCCCGGCCTCGACGAGGCACACCGTCGCGCCCCGCTCCACCAGCCGGGCGGCGACCACGGCGCCGGCCGTCCCGCCGCCGACGATCACCACGTCGTACCCGCCGCGCGTCTCCATCAGCAGCCCCGTCCGTCCCTGCTGTTGCGGATAGCACAACTTGCTGCCCCTGCCGCAACAGGATCAGGCGGCGGCCTCCCGGTGGTCAACGGCCCGCCGAAGGTGTTTACCGGCGCGAAAACTCCTGGATCTAAGCGAGATGCCCGACCGCCGCGTCGATGTCCGCCGCGGCCCTGCGCACGGCGGCGGCGACGTCGGCGAAGATTTCCTTGGGCACGCAGGGCCCATCCTCGGGCCGCCGCCACCACGAGCAGGACGGCCACCAGGGGTGCGCCGAACAGGACGGCGAGCCCGAACCCGATATTGGCGCCGATGACTCCGGCGGTTGCGACGTGGTACCCGAAGCCGGCGGTCACGCCCACTGCGACGAGCGGGCCCACGACCTGCCACCGGCGCCGGCCGGCGGTGCCGCGGTGGCCCGCGCGCCCGGGCCGGATCGGCACGGACGGCGAGCAGAGGTGCGTGGACCGACGAACAGGTTTCGTACCCGGTGTCCGCCGCCGACATCCGCGGCGGCATGACGGACAAGCTCGGCGTGCCGGCATGGAGTCTGTGCCTGGCCGCCGACACCGCTGATGGCCGCGCAGCCTTGCAGGGCGGGCTGCTCGCCGCGGGCTGCGCGCACTCCGCCGTACCTCCGCCTTCACGTGGCTGCTTCACGCGTTCCGCGACAAGCGGTGGCCCGCAGGCCACCTTTGGGGCGATAAGCCTCAACGCGCCGGCCTACTACTTTCTTGATTTTTCGAGGACCCATTTGCCGGCGGTCTTGATGGCGTCATATATGACGTTCGCAACGATATTCGACCACAGGCCCGACAGGCCCGACCACGCCCTGTGCCACCAGGAAGGTTCCGGGCCGTCCGAGACGTGCAGTGTGACCGTGCTGTTGCGGGTGGCTGCTCCGTTGAGCGCAACCAGATCCGACTGGAAGATGTCGCCCGCCGAATAGTCTCCGTTGTGCTGCTTGATTACCTGGATCTGGAAACCGCATGCGCTCAGGTCATCGGCCGCGTGGTTGGCGGGCTCGCCAACCGATGCCGGCGCCTCGACGGCTGGATCGACGACCGAGAGCTTGACGGTCGCACCCGGCGCGACCTCAGTGCCCACCGGCGGCTGTTGGGCAGAGACTGATCCGACCGGCGTCGTCGTGCATGTCTTGTCGGCTGCCCTGTCCACTTTCAGCCCGCGGAGCGTGAGGAGCTGCTCGGCTGTGCCGGCGACAGAGCCGACGAGATCCGGTACCGTCACAGGCGCCGGCCGATTTGGCGCCTTGGCCGGCCCGCAGGCCGTCGTGCCGGTGACGACAACGGCGGTGAGGGCGACTAGCGCAAGCAGGGCGGCATCAAACGGTCGTAGCGACGCCCCGATAGGATGATCGCGATGGTGTCGAGGGGCTGGATGGTGGATGGGCGTACGGGAGCGGTTGACGGTGGAGGACCGCGAGGTCATCTCGCGGGAGTTGAGTCAGGAGCGTTCGGCTCGGTATATCGCCGCTGTGCTCGGTCGTCATCATTCGGGGATCTCCCGGGAGATCGAGCGTAACGGCGGTGCCGCGGCGTATCGGGCGGTGGATGCGCAGGCACGGTGTGATCTGATGTGCGCCCGCCCGAAGGAACGGAAACTCGTCGCGTCGAAGGAGCTGCACGACGCGGTGAACACCGGCCTGGTCGAGAAGTGGTCGCCGAAGCAGATCAGCGAGAGACTGCGCACGGACTTTCCCGACGACGAGAGCATGCGCGTGAGCCACGAAACAATCTACGAGTGCCTCTACCTCCAGGCGCGCGGCGAGCTGCGGACGGAACTGAAGATCGCGCTGCGTAAGGGCCGGGCCAGGCGGGTCAACCGGTCGCGCAGCACCCTGACCAGGGGCGGGATCGTCGGCATGGTCAACATCAGCGAGCGGCCGAAGGAGGCCGAGGACCGCGCCGTCCCCGGTTTCTGGGAGGGCGACCTGATCATCGGGAAGGGCAACAAGTCGCAGATCGCCACGCTGGTCGAGCGCACGACCCGGTTCGTGATGTTGGTGCGAATACCGTACGACCGTAACGCCGACAAGGTCGCCTACCTGCTGGGCAAGAAGATGGAGACCCTGCCCGAGTTCATGCGGAACTCGGTGACCTGGGACCAGGGAAAGGAGATGGCCCGGCACGCCGATTTCACCGTCCGCACCGGTATTCCCGTGTATTTCTGCGACCCGCACTCACCGTGGCAGCGCGGCTCGAACGAGAACACCAACGGGTTGCTGCGCCAGTACTTCCCGAAGGGCACAGACCTGTCCTTGCACACACAGGAAGAACTTGATATGGTGGCCACGCAGCTGAATGGGCGGCCACGGCAGACGCTCAAATGGGCGACGCCGCTCGAGGTCTTTACCGAGCTGCTGGAAAGTCATGTGTCGCCATGACCGCTTGATTCCGCCCAGTCTCGTCGCTGGTGCCATGCGGCCCACTCGCCCATCCTCGCGGGGGCGTACCAGGCGCGGTGACATAACGAAACTCAGCCCAGATGGCAGTGGCGTAGGCATTGATTTCCCCCGTGAGTACTGCTGCGACCGGAACCGCCGCACCCCGGACAACGGCACGCGTAGGCGGAAGCAAGAGCGCGTATTCGTTGTTTGGGAGCAAGCCGGATCATTGCGGTTCTGGGTGACATTGTGGCCCCGGCCGGGTGTTCCGCCAGCAGTGAAGCGAGATGTGACCATCATCACATCTCGCGGTGACAGTTGCCCGCGCAGGCCGCCGCCTCGATCGGCGCCGAAGCCCTGATCGGCGACCTGACCGACCCCGGAACCTCCGCGCGGATGGTGGCCGTCGCGGGAGACCGGGTAGATCTGCTCGTCCTCAATGCCGGGATCAACTCCGTCGGCAAGGACCCCGCCACTCTCGACCTCGACCGCTACCAGGCCGTCGTCGGGGTCAGCCAGCACTCCGTCGTCTATGGCCTGCGCGCCGCACTGCCGGTCACGCGCCGGCAAGCGCCGTCTGTCCCGGGCTCGTCGACACCCCGCTGACCGCGGGAGCCCGCGATCACTTCCGGGCCGCGGGAGTCCCCATGCTCACCGCCGACGAGGTCGCCGCCGCCATCGTCGACCTCCTCCGCACCGGCGAGCCCGGCACCGAGCTTGTCCTCAACCCCGCCCACGCACCCTTCCGCTATGTCCCCAGAGCCCTTCCGAGCTGACCTGGCGATCCAGGTGCCGCGGGCCGGTGGCCGGGCCACAGCGGGCCAGCAGGTCAGCTGCCCGGCGGCGGTGTCATCGTCGCCGACGGGACGTCGAAATAGCCGATGATGTCGGCTCCGCGGATAGCCAGGTCGCGGTCGGTGAACCCGTCGAGCCGTTCGGCGTCGCGGGCCAGTACCGTCGCCCCGCCCTTGTCGACCAGCATCATGTAGATCCGGGTCGTGATCCCGGGGTAGCCGGGGTAGCCCATGACGGCGCGCGGCCCGCGAAAGCAGAGCTGGTCGGAGACCGTGAGCACGTCCCCCGGGTAGTAGCGGCCGTTGCCCGGGTTGTGCCGGGGCGTCGAGTCGGTCGTGCCGGGATCGGCCCAGCTGGCGCCGACGAGTTCCTTGCCGGCCGGTACCGGGGCCGACAGCCGGCCGCCCACCTCCAACGACGGGTTCCAGGAGGCGTAGTAGGTGTAGGAGGCCTGGGCGACGCGGACGCCGTACTGGTCGGCGCCCCGCTGTTCGACCGCGGTCGCCGTCGCCCTGAGCGGCAGGTTGTAGCAGCCGTGTGGGCCAGACCCGGTGCGTGGGGCCTGCGTGGCGGTGGGGGTGGTGCCGCCGCCGAACAGCAGCGCGCCCAGGCCGATGCCGGCGCCGAGGCCAACCCCGAGAAGACCGGTCGCCGCGCCGACCAGCACCCGGGCCGATGGCGCCGGCCGCCTCTCGGCCGGCCGTGCCGGGCGGGACTCGGCCGGATCGGTGGGCGGCGGGTCGCCGGCGACCGTCGCCGGCGTCTCGTTGGTGCGGCCGCCGGCCTCGGGTGCGGTTCCCGTTCCGGCTGCGGCCGGGCCGGCTTCCGGTCCCAGCCCGGCCGTGCGCTGCACTCGGTCCCAGGCGGCCAACCAGGCTGTGCGGCGGGCAGGGTCGAAGGCCTCGACGATCCGGGTCACCGAGTGTTCGGTCAGCCGACGGCGCCCGTTCCGCAGGTCGTTGATGGTGGTCTTGGACAGGCCAGTCCGTGACTCGACCGACCGGTCGTTGGACCGTCCCCACAGGTCGGTGATCGTTTTGTGCAGGTCCTGGTAGCTGGAGACCCGGGTCGGGTCCTCCGGCGATGTTTCCCCCGTGTGCGACATTGCTTCCGTTCCCCCCGGTTCCGCCGCGGCCTTCCCGCGGCGTTGTCCGTCCACTTCATTACGGCGGCAATTCTTGCCGTTTCGGCCGTCCCGGCGGGACAGGACAGGACATCCGGTACCGATCAGGCCGGTGAACGGTGGCGACGGGCGCCCCCGCCCCGGCTACGTTGTGGCCCGGCCCAGCCAACGGGGGGCTGGGCCGGGCAACCTCAAGGACGCGGAAGCGGCCAGCTGGCAGAGTCACCCCGTCGTCGAATTCGACGACGGGGTGACTCTGGCAGTTACGTCAGCGTTGGCAACCTGCCCGGTAGCCCGGGCGCCTCCTCGCGGCTTTCGGCAACCGAGCGCGCTTGCCTGCCTTCTTGCCCTCAGAGAGCTCCCACCGGATTTCGAGTCCGGGTATCGGCGTGCGCTCGGGCTATCAGGCACCGGCCTGGCGGACGGGGCCCTCACCCGTTCGTCAAGGGCACGAGGGAGTGACGGGCTTGCCGGCGAAGCGGTCGGCGAGGTAGGCGGTCACCGCGTCGATGTGGTTCCAGGCCTGGCCGCCTACACGACCGACCCGGACCTCGTCGTCGAGGATCTCCGCGAGTTCTTCGGCAGCCTGCGCTAGAACGGCTCCCGTCGAACTGGTCGGGACGGCGGCTACCCGGCCTCGCGAGTCTCCGAAACGGCCTCGAGGACCGGGGCGCCGGTGACATCGTGCGCGACGACATCGGGCAGCGCGGCCGCGCCCATCGGCTCGGACTGCCACCGCACGAGGTCCCAGCCGGTCGACAGGCCGCCCTCCAGCAGGACCATTCCGGTGTTCGCGAGCCAGAGATCCTCGACGGACCCGACGCCACGGACCCGAATGCCGACCCAGGCCCGGATCGCGGCGCCGTGACTGACGACCAGGACGGCGTCCTGGTCGGCGTGCGCGGCGGCGACGTTCGCGATGGCGGCGTCATACCGGTCGACGAAGACGCGGCCGGTCTGGCCGCCGGGCATCGCGCGGCCCAGATCGCCGCGGATCCAGCTGCTGACGACGTCTAGGTAGGCCGAGATGGATTCCTTGCCGCTGTGCAGCTCAAGGTCGCCCGCGACGATCTCCTCGATGCCCTCCTCCACGCCGACCGTCAGCCCACGGGCCTCGGCGAGGGGAGCCGCGGTGAGCTGGCTGCGGACCAGGACCGAGGCGTACATCGCCGAGATCTTCTGGCCGCCGAAGGCCGCGGGCAGTGCCCGTGCCTGTGCGTGCCCGAGGGCGGTCAGCCCTGCTCCCGGACGCCCGGTGTCCAGGGCGCCGGCGACGTTGTGAGGAGTCTGGCCGTGGCGGAGCAGCATGAGGCGCATCGCGGCCGAGTCTAGCGGCCGGTAGCAGGTCAGCCGTCCGATGACGGCGTCGGTGTGATCCCGCGAGGCGACAGGGTCCCACCGTGACGGGCGGCGGGACCCGGTCCCAGTCCGGCGGGCTGTTACTGGACGCGTCCCGCGGAGCGACGGGTGAAGCCGTCGGTGGTGTTGGCCGTGAAGATCACGTCGTAGTAGCCGTCGGCGTCGACGGGCCAGGTGATCGTCGTCCGGGCCGTTGTAGGCGATCGGGACGGTCTCGGTGCTGCCGGCGTAGTCGTTCGGGGTGATGGTGTAGATGAGCGCTGTCTGGCCGGCGTTGCCGAGTGAGATGTTCAGGGACGCGGCGCCGCCGGACGTGGCCGAGGTGACCGGGGTCGCCGAGGCCTGCGGGATGGCGCCGGTGGTCACGCCGGCCTTCACGACCGTGCCGGCGAACGACCGGACGAACCCGTCGGGGCCGTAGATCGAGAAGGCTGGTGGTAGCCGTCGCAGATGGTGAAGGCGTCCGCGAGCGCATAGTTGAACGGCAGGTCGGCGCGGGTGAAACAGCCCATCGACTGCTCGCCCTTGGCCTTGACCCAGTTGTTCCACGGGCCACTGTTGCGGGCGCTGTGGTCGCCGGACCAGGAGTGGTCCAGGTCGCCGGCGTTCATCGCGTTCATCGCGTTCATCGTCGTGGAGTTCATCCGCCACGGCAGCAGGTAGCAGAGGTCCTTGCGGCCCGTGTCCGGCTGCTGGAAGACCGTGTTACCGCTCTGCCACTGGAGCGCCTGCTTGTCGCCGAAGCCGCGGACGCCCTGCAGGCTGCCGTAGTAGTGGTCGAAGCTGCGGTTCTCCTGCATGAGGATCACGACGTGCTTGAGGCCCGCGATCGTCCCGGTGGAACTGGCCGCGCGGGTGGCGGCCACGGCCGGCGTGGCGCTGGCCAGTCCGCCCGTGTTGGCCAGTCCGCCCGTGCTGGCCAGTCCGCCCGTGCTGGCCAGTCCGCCCGTGCTGGCGAGGGCGGCCGTGCCGGCGACGGCCCCGCCAAGCTGGAGGAACCGGCGACGGTCGACGGAAGCCCGAAACGGCTGCGGGCTGCGGTAGTCGGTGCCTGGACCTGGCTCGTCGAACCTGGGACCGCTCATGCTGTTCGCGTCCTCCGACGGAGTTCTTGGCGAATCGCGGGAGCCAGGGACGGCGGCGGCGCCAGCGGACGTCGTCCTGCTGCTCTCCGGTGGACCGGCGGAGTTTGGCTGCGGAGACGCTACCGACGCACTCAGTCGATGTCGGGATCGTTTCGGTGGAACCCGAGGAACGCCGCGTTTCCGATCCTGGGCGTCGTGCGCGCTGATCTGGGACCGGGGTCGGCGCAGCGAGGCGGTCTGTGATCGTCCGACGATCAAGGAGATAGCCCTGACCCGCGAGCAGCCGAACGCAAGGCGCGCCGCAGGGCCGGTCAGTTCTGAGCCGCGTCTTCAGCGGCACGCCTACAGGGTTTTCAGCCAGTTCACGAGGAGGCGGTTGGCCTCATCGGCTCGTTCCTGCTGAACCCAGTGGCCGCAACCGGGGAGGATGTGGCTGCCGCGCAGGCCTGGCAGGGTGTCGGGGAAGCGGGCGATGGCTCGGCCTCCCCACTGGGTCGGACTGTCCTGCTCGCCGGCGATGAAGAGGGAGGGAACCCGGAGGGGTGCGCCTCTCCAGGGCTGGAGGTCCTGCCAGTCCCGGTCAACGTTGCGGTAGCGGTTGAGGGCTCCCCGGAACCCGGTCCGTTCGAACTCCTCGACATAGAAATCCAGGTCGTTCTCGGTGAGCCAGGCAGGGAGGCGGTCGGGGGTGGGAAAGCGGTCCCGCATCATTTTTCCGCGCGCCACGGTGATGGCGGTCTTTTCGGCCGGCGTCGATGCCTCCCCGTCAGCTGACGACGCGATGTAGCAGCCGAGCAGCCAGGACCGGACGTCGATCTCGATCTCGCGCTCGGCCCGTCCCGGCTCCTGGAAGTAGTTGATGTAGAACTCCTCGTCCGGGCCGGCCAGCCTCCCTATCTCGGCGAAGGCATCGGTGGGCCGACGACCGCCCGGCGGGCTGTAGGGGACGCTGAGCAGCGCTACCGCCGTGAAGATGTCCGGCCGCAACAGGGCCGAGTGGGCGGCGATGGGCGCCCCCCAGTCGTGGCCGACGATGATCGCCGGTGAGCCCCGGCCGGTGAGCCGCTCCACGACCCCGAGGTTGTCGTTGACGTGCTGGAGCATTCCGTACGCCCCGATCTCAAGGGGGGCGGAGGACCTTCCGTACCCTCGGACGTCGATCGCCACAGCGCGAAAGCCGGCCGCGGCGACCGCCGGCAGCTGGTGACGCCACGAGTACCACGACTCGGGGAACCCGTGGACGAACAGCACTAACGGCCCGGACCCCTCCTCGACACAGTGGATCCGCGTCCCCCGGGCGTCTACAACCTGATGCCTCACGGGACCAGACGATAGGTGAAGGAACCGCGCGACACATCCCTCCAGGGGTGACTACCGGCCCGCCGTAGCTGACGTCCTGCACGTCACCCGAGGCCCGCGGACAGCGCATGGCCGGCGCCGCACCACGGCCGGCGGCCACGTTGACGCTGGAGCTCGACAGGCGTTGCCCCGCCAGCCCCGGGTCGCGCGGCGCAGATCTGATCGCCGCGAGTGTCGGCGCCCGGGAACTGGGGACGACCACCTGAGGGGTGTCTGGCCGGCATGGGCAGGTCAGAAACGTCCTGACTGCCGACCCGTCCACGGTCGCGGGCAGGTCATACGACCTGCGGCGGCCGGGGAAGCGGCCGGTACCTGGTGGCAGAACATTCGGCGGTGAGAGGCGTGGAGCATGACTTTCCGTGACCGCGTGGACGCCGGTCGGCAGCTCGGCCGGAGGCTGGCGTATCTGCAGGGGCAGGATGTCGTTGTTGTCGGGCTGCCTCGTGGTGGCGTCCCTGTCGCCTACCAGGTCGCGCGGGCTCTGGGTGCCCCGCTGGACGTCATCCTGGTGCGTAAGCTCGGCGTACCCTTCCAACCCGAGCTCGCGATGGGCGCCATCGCCGAGGGCGGCATCCGGGTGGTCAACGACCAGGTCGTGCGGCTGGCGGACATCACCTCGCAGGAGTTCTCCGCCATTGAGGCGCGTGAGCGGGAGGAACTGGACCGCCGAGCCCGCCGGTTCCGCGGCTCCCGTCCGCGTGTGCCGCTGGCCGGCCGCGTCGTGATCGTGGTCGACGACGGGATCGCCACCGGGTCGACCGCGTCCGCGGCCTGTCAAATTGTCCGTGCCGTCGGTGCGGCCCGGGTCGTGCTCGCGGCTCCGGTCGCGCCACCGGACCGGATCGGCCAGCTGCGCCGGGACGCGGACGAGGTCGTCTGCCTGTACACCCCGGAGGCGTTCTTCGGGATCGGCCAGTTCTATGACGACTTCTCCCAGACCCCCGACGACGAAGTGGTACACCTCCTGGACCTGGCCGCAGCGACGGCACCACCCGCTCCCATGGCCGCTGCGGCTACGGCCCCTGACCCTCCTGCTCCTGCCACCGTGACCCGTTCGCCCGTCCGGAACGTCGAGGTCGACATCCCGGCTGTCCCGGTCCGCCTGGCTGGCCGGCTCACCGTTCCCGGCGGAGCCCGCGGCGCGGTTGTGTTCGCGCATGGCAGCGGCAGCAGCCGGCACAGCCCCCGTAACCGCTACGTCGCCGACGTACTGGCCGCCGCCGGGTTCGCGACGCTGTTGTTCGACCTGCTCACCCCGGCCGAAGAGGTTGACCGGGCCAACGTGTTCGACATCCGCCTGCTCGCTCACCGGCTCGTCGACGTGACCGGCTGGCTGCGCGGCCAGCCCGACGTCGGCGGTCTGCCGGTCGGCTACTTCGGGGCCAGCACCGGCGCCGCCGCTGCGCTGTGGGCTGCCGCCGAGCCCGGCTCCGATATCGCTGCCGTCGTCTCCCGGGGCGGCCGGCCCGATCTTGCCGTCTCGCGACTGGCGGCCGTCCGCGCCCCGACCCTGCTCATCGTCGGTGGCGACGACGACCTCGTCCTCGAGCTCAACAACCAGGCCCAGGCGGTACTGCAGTGCGAAAGCAGGGTCGCCGTCGTCCCGGAGGCCACCCACCTGTTCTCCGAGCCGGGCGCGCTGGAGACCGTAGCCGACCTCGCCCGCGACTGGTTCATCCACCACCTCGGCCTCGTCGGGGCCCATCGCGGCGGCTGACCACCCGCGGATCGTCGTCAACCCGTTATCCGCGCCTCGGCCACGGCTGGCCGGGTTCACCGCGCCACGGATGAGGGCATGGTTCCAGGTACCCCTGACGGCTACCCGGCGTTACTGACTCAGGTGAGGCAGCCATGCGGCAGATGACCCCGCTCGGCGCTCAGTTCCTCGCGTGGGAGAACGGACGCACCTTCGGCGACGTCGCAGGCCTGGCCCTGTACGACCCCAGCGGGGCAGGCAGCGAGCTCACCGTCGGATGGCTGTTGGATCATGTCGCCGAGCGGCTACCGCTGGTCCCGCCGCTGCGGGAGCGGCTGGTTGAGGTGCCTCTGGGCCACATGGGAATCTTCCCGGCTGATGGGGCGTCCGGGAGGCGGCCGGTAGCGGCGGCCAGGCGCGAAGTCCTTGATGGCGAGTGCTGCGTGCTGACGAAGGAGCCGCCGTGAAACTGTCCTTCCTCGACCCGGTCTACGCACGACCCGGCCCCTACGCCTGTGCCTACCTGGACACCTCCACTGACGTCGACGACCCGCGCAAGGCCGTGGAGCTGCGCTGGCGGCACCTGCGCGACGACCTGCGGAGCCAGGGCGCCGACCCGGCAGCGATCACCGCCGCCGCGGCGGCGGTCGGCTGCGACCTGGAAGTATCCGGCCGGCACGGCCAGGCGATCGTCGCGGCGCAGGACCGGCTCGCGCTGGTCGAGGAGCTAGCCGAACCGCCGGCGCGGGACAGCGCCCGGTACGGTCCTCTTCCAGACATGATGCGGCTCGCGATCGCACATGCCCCGGACATCCCCTACGTGGCCGTCCTGGTCATCCGCAGCCAACGGGGCGCGACCAGGCAGGCAGAGACCTGCATCGACGTGGAAGTCGAGACCGGTCGCTGGCCCACGAGCGCGGCCTCGCCAGGCCTACGCTGCCGCTGGCAGCTACAGGCCGCCCAATGGCGCTCCCGGGCCGCCGAGGTCGTTGCCCAGCTCGAGGACCTGGCCGGTGCCCACGGCAGCGAAATGATCGTCCTGGCCGGGGACATGTGGGCACGTCGCGACCTGCTTCACCAGCTACCGAGAGTGTTGCGCGCCGCGACGGTCGAGGCCGACGCCGAGTTCGCGGGAACCGCGGGCGGCCGGGCGCTGCTGGAGGACACCCTCCGGGACGTGTTCCACGGCCGCCTGGGCCATCGAGACCGGACGATGGTCAACGTTTTTCTGGCGCAGCGGGCGCGACATCCCCAGGCCGTCGAGGGCATGGCCGCGACCGTCGCCGCACTGCGGCGCGGCCAGGCACAGGCACTGCTGGTCAACCCTCCCGCAGCGTTCACCCGGCCGCTGTGGGTAGGACCGGAGCCGACGCACCTTGCCCTCACGGCGCAGGACCTGCGGTCCATCGGGGTGGGCCATCCCCGCGAGGAACCAGCCGACGCGGCGCTCATCCGCGCGACCGTAGGGACTGGCGCCGAACTGGTGGCCGCACCGCCCGACGTCGTAACACTGGCCGGTGGCGTCGGGGTACTTCCGCGCTACGTGGACGCCAGCGCGGCGGCCTGATCCACACCAGGGCCTGGTGGCCGTTTCAGTTCACGGACCGCCACTCCAGCAGGCCAGCGGGCGATCGCAATCCGTACACCACGTCCATGGGCGCCACTCGCGTCGCGCCCGTCCGGTGCGCCCTTCGCGACGTCGCCGACGGCTCGCGGGGACCTGTCCGCGGCGCCTCCCGGCCCATGATCAGATAATGCGGCGCGTGCCACAAAGGGCGCAGCGGTGGTGCTCGCGCAAGATCGTGAAAGGTGCCGACGACGGGTGCTGGCCGACGAACAAAGCGGTACCCGCATGATCAATGACTCAAAGAATCATACAAACGTGCTGGTCAGGCTCCTGCGATAGGACTCGAACCTATAACCTGCCGGTTAACAGCCGGCTGCTCTGCCAATTGAGCTACGCAGGACCGTTCGCGTCGATTCTACCGATGCGTCCGCCTCCGGGAGGATCTTGCGGAGGGATCTTGCTTCGGCCTGGGTCGACGTCAGTCAGCTTACCGGAGGTTCGGGCGGTTCGGTGGTGGGGTAGGTGCGCGTTGACGGCTCGTTGCCGGGCTGTCGGTGGCCGGTGTCCTCGACGGGGGCCGACGATCGGGCCTGGAGTTGTCGGTGCAGGTGGGTAAGGTCCGTTGTGGTCGGGGTGGGCCGCGCGCAGGCTCGACCCGTCCCGTCCGGGTGGAGGTTGTACGCAGGCCAGCTGACCCGGTCGACGTCACAGGGCTCCACCGAGCTCAGCGTCGCCTACCTTGCTCGGCCCAGTCCTCGGGAGGCAGCATGCGGATCCGCCCCACGGTTGCCGTCGCGTTCGGGCTCGGCTACGTGCTCGGCACGCGCGCGGGCCGCGAGAGCTATGACGAGATCACCCGGCAGGCCCGCCTCGTGTGGGATCGCCCGGAGGTGCAGAGCGTCGCTGGCATCGTCTCCGCGCAGGCGGGTGGCGCCTATCGGCGGGCGAGAACGCTGATCGGCAGCCACCCGGGCGGCGCGTGAGCGGCTGGTGAGTCGATCCACTTCGCGCCCGGCGCCGGAGAACCGGTCGACGGGCAGTTCCGATCTGCCCTTGGCCGTGCTGCTCGACCTGCTCGGCCGACGGCACAGTCTGATGATCTTCTGGACCCTGCGGACGGCGCCGCGGTCGTTCCGGGCGCTCGAATCGCTGCTCGACGCTCCGTCGGCGCAGCTCACCCAGCGGACCCGGGAGCTACGGGAGGCGGGGCTGCTCGAGGTTGACGAGGCCGGCGACTACCGGCTCACCTCGAACGGCCGCCGGCTGCAGGGCCTGCTCGAACCGCTGTCCGACTGGGCTGAGGGCTGGGCGGGCCTCAGCGCCCGCCAGCGCCTTCCCCGCAACTCCGCTACTCGAGCCCGCGACGAGCCCTGACCGGCTGGCGCCCACCCGGCCCGAGCGATCGGTGCTCGACCGGACGTCACGAACGGGCCTGGGCATGGGACCGTGGGGCTGCCGGACCCGTTACCGAGGAGGGGCAGCCATGCCTGGTAAGCGCAGGTTGACCGATGTGACCGCGCGGCACCGGTTCGAGCTGGACATCGATGGCGCTCTGGCCGGGTTCGTCACCTACTCGCTGCACGCAGGGATCATCGCTTTCAACCACACGGAGACACTTCCGGAGTTCGCTGGTCAGGGCGTCGGAGGTGACCTCGCCCGCGGTGTGCTCGACGAGGCGCGTGCCCGCCACCTGAAGGTCTGGCCGCGTTGCCTCTTCATCAACGCCTGGATCGGCAAGCACCCCGACTTCGCGGACCTTGTCGACCCCGAGTGGAGCACCGAGCGCGAACCAGCAGGCTGAGGCCACAGGTAGCCGGCCGGCCAGCGTGACGCGGGGCTCGCGCCGAGCGTCGGTCAGGTTTCGGTCGGGACGGCGTAGCGACTGGTGTAGCCGGCGAACTCGGCGGTGAGCTGCGGGTAGGTCCAGTCGAAGTCGGTCGGCGTGTACCGGTGGCGGCCGTGGGCGTCCTGGGGGACCTGGGCGAGCCAGGCGCGCATGCGGCCGGAATGCAGGTCCCAGACGGTCAGGCCGAAATGTTCGTAGAGACTGGTGACGGCGCCGACCGGGTCGGCCATGAGCTGGTCGGAACGGACGTGGACACACCAGCCGGGCGGGCTGGCGGCGTCGAACGCCATCGCCGCGCTGATTGCCCGGCGAGCCTTGCCCTTCCATTCCTCGGCCGTCGGACGCGGGTCAGCGCGGCTGGTCAGCGGGCGCTGAGCGGCGTTGTTGAGGCTGGCCAGCGCGGCGAACACGGGCGCCGGGTCACGATGGGTCCAGATCACCCGCGCATCTGGATAGGCCCCGCCCGAGCTGGATCGCTGCGGTCCCGAGCCCGCTGGCACCGGCATGAACCAGCAACGTCTCGGCGGGCGTCAGCTGGGCCCGGTGCAGCACCGCGAGTGCGCCGGTGTGGAACGGCAGCAGGAAGGCCGCGCATCGGCGTCGTCGAGCCCGGGTGGCGCCTCGAGTTACCCGTGCCCGGGCCCGGCGAGGTACGCATCCGGGTCGGGGCGGGTTCGCTCGACTTCAACGACCCGGGAGATGCCGGCGCCACGGGCGATGTCGGCGGCGGTCGTCCGGGTGACGTCATGCCGGACGAAGCATTCCGCCGCCGCCGACAGCACCGCGTTCCTGGTGGCCGGGTCCGTCGCGATCACTGCCCGCGGCATGAGACGGATCATGTAACACGTCTCAGTTCGACTCAACCCTGCCGTTGGCCCCGGGGAACGGCCGGGACCCGCCGTCGCGAGGTTGGGAACGGATCAGCGCCGACGCTGAGTTCGTCACTGGTGCGCGGGTTGGCTAGTCCTCGCCGTAGTCGTGGTCCGGATGGTCGGCCGCGCCGAGGCGCCAGTAGCCCCTGGATGTGAGGGCGGTGCGGGGCCACTCTCGCTCCGTCAGGAAATGCGTCCGCAGCTGGCGGACGGCACCTGCCTCGCAGGCGACCCAGACGTGCGTGCCCGGCGGCGGTGCCGCGGACCGTGCCGCCGCGGCGAGATCGGCGCCCCAGGCGTCGGCGACGCGGCGATGGTGCCAGGTGATCGTGGCACCGGCCGGGGCGGGCAGCGCAAGCTCGTCCTCGGCGCCGGCCACCTCCAGATGGACCTCGGCGGTCGCGGTGTCGGGAAGTGCCTCCAGCAGGGTCGCCACGGCCGGGATCGCGCTCTCGTCCGCGCCGATCCACCAGTGCGGCACGCTCTCGTCGAGCGAGAACCGGCCGCCGGGACCGGCGACGGCCACCTGGTCGCCGACCGCCGCCCGTTGCGCCCAGGTCGACGCCGGGCCCGCGCCATGCAGCACGAACTGGACCTCAAGGGTGTTGGTGGCCGGGTCGTAACGACGTGGCGTGTAGGTGCGCATCGTCGGCCGCTTCCCGGGCGGCATGACCAGACCGTCGGGACCGGCCTGCGGCAGCGCGAGTGCGCCGTTCTCGTCGGGAAGGAAGACCTTGATGTGGGCGGTTGGCGCTGGCGTGGGGAAGCCCGCGAGTCCGGTCCCACCGAAGTGGACGGCGGTCAGGCGCGGGGTCAGTCGTTCGACCCCGACGACCTCGACCTGGCGCGGCGGCGGACGATGGCCGCGGCGGCCGGCGGTGCCCCGAGTAGATGGTGTCGTCATGGTTGCTCCTCGACCCTCGATGACCGTTTCGAGCATATCCCGATATATCGAGATAGGGCTCCGGTCGGGTCGGCTGGGTCCCGCTCGTCCCGCGGGCCTGTTCCAACGGAGAAACGGACCCGTTCCACCGTGGACAGACGGTCGTGGTTCGCTCTCCTGGGCGGAGGAGGCACGAACGGCGTGGCGAAGGTGACGGGGCACGTCATCGTCTGCGGGCTGAGCGCCCTGGGTTCACGGGTGGCCGAGCAGCTGGTGGCGTCTGGAGTCGAGGTCGTGGTCGTCGACGACCGCGACCCGACGGGGTCGCGGCGGCGGCTGGAACGCAGCGGCGTCCGGGTCGTCCCGGAGAGCGCGCACAGCCCAGAGGCGCTGCGCGAGGCGGACATCGACACCGCTCTGGCCGTCGCGGCCTGCGGGGACCTGGATCTGGACAACCTGCAGACCGCGATCGCCGCCGCCGAGGTCGCCCCGGACACGCGGCTGGTCGTGAGCATCGACAACGCGCAGCTCGGGGACCAGCTCTCCGCCGCGATCCCGGCCGCGACCGTGATCAACATGGCGGACCGGGTCGGGCCGAGCTTCGTCGAGGCCTGCATCCGGTCCGACGTGGTGCACGCCTTCACCTTGTTCACGGACTCCGCGTTCACGGACTCCGCGATCAGCCGTGAGGAGCAGGCATCCGAGGTCTTCGCGGTCGTTGACGCCACCGTCGACGAAGCCGACGCGTTCCGGGCCCGCTATGGCGACCTCACCCCGATCGCGCTGCGTCGGCAGGCCGACCGGGACCCAGTGCTCTGCCCACCGAGAGACATTCCGCTGGCGCCGGGGGACCAGCTGACGATGCTGGGGCGTCTCGCCGAGTTCGACGCCCGCGGGCTGACGGTTGCCGGTATGCACGACGCCCGCACGTTCGCTGAGATCGCCGCTGTTGCGCGCAGGCGCCAGGAACGGTCCGGCACCGTCACCCTCCAGCAGAGCGACGTGGGCCAGGGGTCGCATGGCCGGTTCCGGGCGCTGGTCTCGACCGTGCGCGGCGAGTTCGACGGGCCGTTCCGCTGGGCGCTCGGCACCGTGTTCACGATCGTGGTCCTCAGCACCGTCGTCCTGCGGCTGACCTACGCCGCCAACGATCCGGCGGCGCCCCGCGACTTCGACGCTTTCGACGCGCTCTACCTGACGGTCGAGACGATGACGACGGTCGGCTATGGCGACTTCAACTTCGGGGCGGCGAGCCATGCGCTCCAGGTGTTCGGCATCTTCTTGATGCTGGTCGGGGCGCTGTCGATCGCCGTCATCTATGCCTTCATCACCAACGTCATCATCAGCCGGAGGCTGGAGAAGGCGCTCGGTCGCGGCCAGGCCGGGGCGCTGCGCGGCCATGTGGTGCTCTGCGGGCTTGGCAAGATCGGTACGGCGACCATGGAGGGGCTGCTGCGGGCCGGCCGTGACGTCGTGGTGATCGAGCGAGAGGAACACAACCGGTTCCTGCCGGTTGCCCGTGAGCGTGGCGTCCCGGTGGTGATCGGCGACGCGACGGTGCGGACGACCCTGCTGCAGGCCGGGCTCGGTCGCGCGACCGCGATCGCGGCTCTGACCAGCGACGGCGTCGCCAACCTGGAGACTGCGCTGTCCGCCCGTGACGCCTACGAAGAGCTCGCCCAGGCCCGCTACGAGCGGGTGGCGGCCCGCCACGCGGCCAGCAAGG
Source organism: Pseudofrankia sp. DC12 (assembly GCF_000966285.1). Classification (NCBI taxonomy): domain Bacteria; kingdom Bacillati; phylum Actinomycetota; class Actinomycetes; order Frankiales; family Frankiaceae; genus Pseudofrankia; species Pseudofrankia sp. DC12. The sequence goes on along the minus strand of NZ_KQ031391.1, from coordinate 1,562,644 downwards.
CGGGCGGCCGGTCCTACCAGCGGCATGCCCGCGGCGGGGCCGGCCCGGCGCCGGATGCCGCCCACGACGAGCCCGCACTGCGGGTGGTGCTGCGCGTCGCCGACTCGTCGATGACTTCCGAGGTCGAACGTCGCTTCGACATCCACACCGTGCGCAGCGCCGCGGCGCTCGCGTCGCCCTACTTCGTCGGGGCAGCGCTCGGTTACGACGTCATCAGCACCTTCTACCTCGAACGCACCCCGTTCCTGGTAGCTCGCATGGTCGTCCGGCGGGGTGCCGCCCTGGTCGGCCCGACCCTCGCGGAGCTGGCCACCGGAGCCCGCATCCTCGCCGTCACCGCCGCGTCCGTGGCGGAACCGGGCAAGACCGGCTCCAACGGGAAGACTCCCGGCCGGGCGGTGAATGGCACCGAACCAGGCCGCCCCAACCTGCGGCCCAGCCGCCACACGCGGCTGCGGGCGGGCGACGAACTGCTGGTCGTCGGCCCGGTGACCGAGGTCGTCGACATGATCCGTCGCAACCAGCGTCCCTCCGACGCCCTCGCATCGGAGTGGCTCGCGCCGGCAGCCGCCCGCGGGGTGGCTGAGCCGGAACGGCGCGACCGCTGACGTTTCCGCCGTCTCATCCGGCCTGCCACAGGTCGTGATTGTCGCCGGTGGCGCCGCAGCCCATCCGCCCGCCGCCCGAGGTGGGCCGCCTGGCTGGTCCGGCGGTCGTTCTTTCGGCTGATTTCTACCATCCGGCCGATCCACCGGTCGTTCTTTCGGTGGACCCGGCGCGGGACAGCTGGGGGCTAACGGCAGGGACCCCAAACGCGCCCAAAGCGGGGATCTTGGAGTCAGAACGTCACCCGGTGCACAAGGAAAGCGAATGTCGATGCCAACCGAGCCCTACCCGGACTCCCCGCCCATGTCCGCCCCTTTGCCTGCCTACGCCGGCCACCCCGTCCGTCTCGACGCCGAGCCCGAGCCCGACGAGCGGCTTTCGCGCTGGCTGTGGCTGGTCAAATGGTTCCTCATCATCCCGCACTCGATCATCCTGGTGTTTCTCTGGATCGCGTTCGTCCTGCTCACGGTCTTCGCCTTCTTCGCGATCCTGTTCACCGGCCGCTACCCACGCGGAATCTTCCGGTTCAATGTCGGTGTCCTGCGCTGGACCTGGCGGGTCCGGTACTACGCGTATGGCGCCCTGGGAACCGACCGGTATCCGCCGTTCACGCTCGGTGACGTGCCGGACTATCCGGCCCGTTTCGACGTCGCGTATCCGGAGCGCCTTTCGCGCCGCCTCGTCCTGGTGAAGTGGTGGCTGTTCGCGATCCCGCAGTACCTCGTGCTCGCGGCGCTCACCGGGACCGGCGGCTGGGGCGGCGGCCACCGGATCCTGCACGGTGACCACGGGCTCGGCGGGTCGCCGGGGCTGCTCGGCCTCCTGATCGCGGTCGCCGCCGTGCTTCTGCTGTTCAGGGGCCGCTACCCGCGGCCGCTGTACGACCTGATCATCGGCCTGGATCGGTGGACCGCCAGGGTCATCGCCTACGCGGCCCTGCTGACCGACGTCTACCCGCCGTTCCGGCTCGACCAGGGCGGCCCGGACCCCTCGCCCACGTCCACACCCCCGGCGCCGGACTGGCCGGCCGCGTCCACGGCCACCGTCACCGGCTCTTAACCGCTGCAGGACAGCGGGAACGGAACGTCTCAGCGCGGCCGCCGACCCGTATCGGGCCGGCGGCCGGGCGCGTGCGGAGAGGTTCAACCCCGCCCGGAGCGGCGCGATTTCCGGCTAGTCTGACAGCGCACAGAAGATCATAGACACGGCGGCGACCGCGCGTCCCGGAGGCGAGCCCGGTGTGATCATCAGGGTGACGGTGCGACACGCGACCACCGGGGCGAGCCGTGACGTCGAGATCACCGTGGAGCCCGCCACGCCCGTCGCGTCCATCCTGGCCGCGTTGCCGCTGCCGGCCGCCGGCCGTCCGTGCTACGTCGGTGAGCAGCTGCTCGACCCGGCGGCCACTGTGGGGGAGAGCCCGCTGCTCCAGGGCGCGACGGTCAGCATCGGCGCGCCCGGCCCGCGTCAGCGAGCGACGGAGCCGGGAGCAGTCGGTGCGCTGAGGGTCGTCGACGGCCATGACGCGGGGCTCGTCGCCTGGCTCGCGCCCGGCCGGCGCACGGCGGCCCGCGCCGGTGACGCCGACCTCGTCCTGCACTGCGAACAGGCGTCCCGCGAGCACGTCGAGATCGAGATCGACGTCCTCGGCCGAGCGGCAGCCGTCGACGCCGGGTCCTTCAACGGCACCTTCCTCGGCGGCGAGCGGCTGACCGAGCCTGCGTCACTGCCGGCCGGCGCGTTACTCACGGTCGGCTCCGACCGGATGGAATGGGTTCCGCTTCCGGCCGCCGGCCTGGTCACGAAGCCGGGTGGTGACGGCCGGCTTGACTTCGACCGGACGTTCGTCTCCCCACCGGCCGTCCAGCCAGCCGAGATCGTGCTGCCGACGCCACCGACCCGGCCGGCCACCTCACGGCTGGGTACGTGGCTCTCGGCGCTGCTGCCGGTGGCGATGGGCCTGGTGCTCGCGGTGGTCACGCACCGGACGCTGGTCCTGCTGATGTGCCTGCTGGGGCCGATCGGGGTGATCGGCACCCAGTTCAGCGACCGGCGCCAACGCCGGCTCGACCGCGAGCGTTATGACGAAGCCACGGCCGCCGTGGCCCGTGATCTCGCCGTGCGGCTCGCCGACGAGGAGAGGGTCCGCCGGGCGCAGGCACCCGATCTGGTCGACCTCACACTTGCGGCGACGGGCGCCAGCCGGCAGCTGTGGCCGCGCAACGCGGACTCGCCGGATGGGTTGTGCTTACGGCTCGGTGTCGGCACCGCCACGCCTTCGTTCGCGATCCGGGGCGAGCGCTGGGCCGGCTTCCGGGAGCCCGCGCTACGCGGGATCCCCCTGACGGTGGACCTGCGTACCGTCGGAGTGTTTGGAATCGTCGGGTCGACGGCTGAGGCGGCCTCGCTCGCCCGATGGCTGCTGATCCAGCTCGGCACGCTGCGCAGCCCCGATGACCTGCGCCTCGTGCTCATCACCTCGAACGACGACGCCGACCTCGCCTGGGCGACCTGGCTACCGCACGCAGGCGACGGCGAGGCCGGCGATCTCCCCTGCTGGCTGGGGAACACGGCCACGACCCGGGCCGACCGGGTCCGCGAGCTCCGCGAGCTGATCTCGATCCGGCTGGCCGAAAGACGCGGGAACACCCAGGTCCGCTACCAGGAGGACGTCGTCGTCCTGCTGGACGGCGCTCTCGCCTTGCGCAACCTGCCTGGCATGAAGGCGATCCTTCGCGACGGTCCCGAGGCCGGGGTCTACGTCCTCGCGGTCGACCGGACCGCGCCGAACGAATGCCGCGGCACCTGCGTCGTCGACGACCAGCTCGCCCTGGAGCTCACCCGCGGGCGCGGCGAGCCGCCGATCCGTGGCCGCGCGGAGGGCCTCGGCGCCGACCTGGCAGCGGAGCTCGCCCGCGCCGTCGCGCCGATGCGGGACCGGCTGAGCCTGGGTGGCACCTCGGCGAGCATTCCCCGGGAGGTCCGGCTTCTCGACCTGCTCGGCATCCAACGGCCGACCGCCCGTGCCGTCGCCGAGCTGTGGGCCACGTGCCCGGGACCGGCCACCCGCGTCGTGCTCGGCGCGGGCGCCGACGGACCCGTCACCGTCGACCTCGCCGCGCAGGGACCGCACGCCATGCTCGCCGGCGCGACCGGCACGGGCAAGAGCATCCTGCTGCAGACGCTGGTGACCTCCCTGTTGCTGGCGAACACGCCAGACGAGCTGAATCTGGTGCTCATCGACTTCAAAGGCGGCAGCGCGTTCCTTCCGTTCGAGAACTGTCCCCATGTGGTCGCGTTGCTGCGCTCGACCGGGGAGACGGCTGCCGAGGTGTTCGACGAGGCGGCCGCCCGGCGCGTGCTCGCCTCGGTCCGAGCCGAGGTCCACCGGCGGGAACGGCTGCTCGCCCGGTACGGCGGCGAGATCGACGAGTACTGGCGCGCCCTCCGCGTCGGAGGCCCGTCGACGCCCCTACCGCGGCTCGTCCTTGTGTTCGACGAGTTCGCCCGGGTGCTGGAGACGTCCCCGGACTTCCTGAGTGAGCTGGTCAACGTCGCCGCCAAGGGCCGGTCGCTCGGAATGCACCTCGTACTGGCCACCCAGTCGCTGCAGGGAAAGCTGTCCGCCGAGCTGAAGAACAACATCGACCTGCGGATCACCCTCCGGCAGAACGAGCCGGCCGACAGCGTCGAGGTCCTCGGCGTCCCCGACGCGGCGGCCATCCCTGGCCGGCTGCGTGGCCGCGGCTTGATCCTTTTCACCAAGGACGAGACCCGCGCGCCGCGGCCGTTCCAGTCCGGCTACCTCGGCGACCCGCCCCCCGCCGACGGCGCGCCGCCGGCCCGAGTCCGCGTCGTCGACTGGGGCGCGCTCGGCCTCCCGCGGCCGGAGGCGAAGATCGACCACCGTGGTGCCGCCACCGATCAGACCCTGACCATCCGCGCCATCGAGGAAGCGGCCGTCCACGCAGCCCTACCGGCGCCGTTTCGGCCCCTGCTGCCGCCGTTGCCCGCCGACCTGACGATCGCCGATCTGGCCGCCGCCGCGACGACACCGGTGGGCGCCACCGAGATCCCGCTCGGGCTGGCCGACGAACCGGCCGCCCAGGCGCAACCGCCGCTGGTCTTCGACCTTGCCGGCACGGATCGACTCCTCGTCGCCGGGGGACCGCAAAGCGGCCGCACCACGCTGGCCGGCGCCCTCGTCGCGGGCGTTGCCTCCCGATTTCGGCCCGACGAGGCTCATATCTACGTGATCGAGCGCCAACCGGCCGGACTAGACGCCTATGCGGCCCTGCCGCACTGCGGCGCCGTCGTCTCCATCGCGGAACCCGACCGCGTGCGCCGGCTGGCCGCCTGGCTGCACGAAGAGGTGAGCATCCGCCGGACCGCCCGGGTTGGCCCGGCTGGTCTCGCCGACGCAGGCCAGGCGCCCCTGACCGGGCGGCCAGGTGCGAGTTCGCGGTGGCCGTGGATCCTCCTGATCGTTGACGGCTGGGAGCACTTCGAGAATCGGGCCGACCCGAACTTCGTCGAGACGACCCCGCTGCAGGAGCTACGGGAGGTGATCGCGGCCGGTCCACCCGTCGGCATCCATGTCGTCCTGCTCGGCGGCCAGGACCTCGCCGGCAGCCGAACCGCGGCCCTGTACACCCGCCGGCTCCTGCTGCCGTTCGGAAAGGAGGAACTCCGCCGGCTGCACTATCCGACCGGCACCGCCAGCCCACCCGACCTGCCCGGCCGGGCCGTCGACGCCGCGACCGGCACGCACGTCCACCTGGCCCGCTCCCACCTCTCGGCGGGCCGCCTGACCGAGTACGTCACCCAGCTCCAGCTCGGCCCCGCACCTCGCGATGCCCGCGCATCGGGGCTACGACCGGCGCCTGGCCGGTCCGGTACCGGAAAGCCGGCCAGGACGGATCGTCCATCCCGGAGCAACCCTGCCGCCAACGGCCGACCCCCGGCCGGGGCCGGATCGGGCACCCACCGCAACGCATTCCTGCCACCGGCGGCGGTCGTTCCGTTGGCCGTTGGACTGCCGCGCGCGTTCCCGTCGATGCCGATCCGCGTGCGAGCCGACGAGCTACCGCCGCCGCATCCTGCGCCTTCCGCGACCTGGCTGCCGCTCGGTGTCGGAGGCAAGGAGGTGACGGCCGTCGGTGTCGACCTGTTCGGTCCGGGCCCGCACGCGCTGCTCGTGTCAGGCTCGCCCGGATCGGGCCGGACCACCGCGGCCGCGACCATCATCAGGGTCCTTCGGCGCGCCGGCGTCGGCGCGCTGGTCGTCGCGCCGCCGAGATCGCCACTGCCCGCCCTGCTCGGCGACGGTGATCAGGGCATCCGCCTCGTCCGCGCCGGCGACGTGAAGGACACCTGGCTCCGCGAAGCCGCCGCGGCCTTCGACGGTGGCCGGTTCGCCGTCATCGTCGACGACTGCGACCACCTCACCATCGAGCCCACGGTCGTCAACTTCGCCGACGCGCGCACGTTGCTGGAAGAAGCCGCCAGCCCAGCCGCCGCCGGACACCAAGCCCTCGTTCTCTGCGGCGACGCCGTTCCCATCCTCAACGGCCAGCGCCGCGCCCTGCTCAAGGTGACCAACGAGATCAGGACCTCCGGCGGCGTCCTCCTGCTAACTCCGACTTCGCCGCACACCGCCCGCGACCACAACCTCCGCCTGGAACCCGACCAACTCTTCGCCACCCCACCCGGCCGCGGCTACCTCACCATCCGGGGAGCCACAACCCTGATCCAGCTGGCAACCTGACGGCCGCACCTCATGTCCGCACCCGCACGACCAGCGAATCAACGGGCCGCGTGCGGGCCGTGAATCAACCCGATCACGAAGGCGGACTCTCGAGGGGCCTCCTACGAATGCCATTCAATGAGGTCCTCGACCGCCTGGCGGAGCCAGCCGAAGAAATTGTCAAACGTGGCACGGTCCGGCGCCCTGGGATCGCCGAAGTCGTGAACGATGACGACCCTCTCCGACTGTACATCCCAGCAGGCAACGTCGTCATTGTCCTGTCGCTCGGCGAAGGGCACCAGGTCTCGCCCCGTGAATCGCTCCCGCAGCCCGCTGTAGCGGTCTTGCAGCATTTCTCCGGTCGGAATCCACCACGGAGTTAGATCGGTCATCCCAATATTCAGGATGGCAATAAACTCCCGTGGGTAGGAGAATCCTGTGGGTAGCGTGCTCTCGTCGATGAGTTCGGCCATCGCACTAGCTTCCGTTCCATCTGGGCATGTCGAACGTCCCGTAGGGGTTTGTATCTCGAAAGCCCTCCCGCTGGCGCCCGATCCTGGCGAGGATCGCGTCTCCCCAGTTCGGAGCCGATCCTCTCGGGAACCTGAATCGTCGGATATTGTCCACCGGAAGTGTCTCGTTGAATTCGTGAATCTCGGCCTGGACGTCGATGCCTGCGTGGCGCGCGGCGAGAACTCTGGTGTTGTCGACGCTTGTCAGGACGCCGTCCGGCATGCGGACGGCGTCTATCGCGCCGCCGACCCAGCCGACAGTCCTCATGCTGTCGATGATTTCTCGGGCATCGTTGACGGATGACTGGCTGAAGCGAATGGTGTTGGGGTTCAGGCTGCAGGGGGCAAGGCCGTACGGGTCGAGCCAGGACAGCGGGTTCCTGACGTAGCTTCGCGGGTTCGGGGCCGCCGCCAGGCCGAGCGGGTCCGGGGTCTGATAGCCGGCGGTGAACGGATCGTAATAGCGGTGGAAGTTGTAGTTCAGGCCGGTTTCGGGGTCGTGGTACTGGCCGGGAAAGCGTAGCGGGCAGTCGGTCGTGGCGGGGGCCGGTGGTGGGGAGACGCCCCAGAGGGTTGTGCGGGAGTGCCAGGCCAGGTGGCCGTCGGGGTTGACCAGTTCGGTGGGGGTACCGATCAGGTCGGTGATGATGGCGTGGAACTGGGCGTCGTACCAGGCCTGACCGGGATCGTCTGGCCCACAGTCCAGGGACAGCGTCTGGTGGTCGATGGGGTGGCGTTCCGACTGGGTGAGGGGGCGGAAGGTGTTCGGTTCCCAGTCCCAGGTGGTGACCGTCGTGGCCGGGTCACCGGTGCCGTCCGACTTGGCGTGGACCGTGTGGTGCTGCTCGGCGAGGACGAGGCCGTCCCAGACGAACGCGGTCTGTTCGACGATGTCGTCGGCGCCGTTGAGTCGTTGTTTGGCGACGCGCCGACCGAAGGCGTCATACCGGTAGCGCCAGCGGGTGCCGTCCGCCGTGGTGACGCCGGTCAGGTGATCGTCGGCATCCCAGCTGTATCGCCAGGTGCCGGTCTCCTCGCTGTCGTAGGACTGCTGGCGAAGAATGACCCGGCTTTGGGCGTCGTGCTCGTACCGGGTCGCGCCGGCCTGGCGGATCAGCGTGCCGGAGTGCTCGCGCGCGCCCTGCTCGTCGGCGGTGCCGGGGCCGAGGGACGCCGGCCATGAGGCGCCGACGAGGTTGCCGGCCGGGTCATAGGCGTAACGCTCGGCCCAGGCCGCGCCCTGGACGCCGGTGACGCGGCGCATCGCGTCGAGCTCGAAGCGGTGGAAGCCGGCGCCGAGATCGTCGATCTCGGCGAGGTAGCCGTCCGAGGTGTAGGCGAAGTCGCGGCGCTGCAGAAGCGTGGCGGCGCCGCCTGGCTGACCGACGGCCGGGCGCCGGGACGAGCCGGCGACGAGCGTCTGGGAGCGCAGCCGGTCCCGGGTGTCCCAACGCTGGGTGAGCAGGACCTCGGCGCCGCCCGGGGCGTCGCGGGCGAGGAGGCGTTCGAGCTCCCGCCCGGCGGCGTCGTGGGTGAAGGTCAGTACCTGGCCGGCGGTGCGCAGCGTCAGCGGCCGGCCAGCCGGGTCGTACTCCCAGGCGCTCTGGACGCCCGACGGGGTGACCCGCCGGGTCCGGCGGCCGAGCGGGTCATACCGCGACGTCAGGCGGCGCCCGTCGCAGGTCTCCGCCGTGACCCGACCGAGAAGGTCGCGTTCGAGGACGACCTCGGCGTCGGGGCTGGTGGCACGTACAACTCGGCCGCGGGCGTCATAGGCGAACGTTGTGAGGCCGCTCGGACCGGATTTGCCGACGACGCGGCCGAGCGGGTCCCGGGTGTAGGTGACGGTCTCGCCCGCGCCGTTGGTGCGCTCCACCAGGTGACCGGCGGCGTCGTAGCCGTAGCGGACCGTCCGGCCGTCGAAGTCGCTTTCGGCGACGAGCTGGCCGGCGGCGTCGTACTCGTAGCGCCAGACCAGCCCCTGCGGGCTGGTGACGCTGGTCAACCGGAGTTCGGTGTCGTAGCCGAAGGCCATCCGGGTGCCGTCAGGACTCGTGCGCGCGGCCGGCAGGTCGAAGTGGGTGTACTCGGTGCTGGCGACGAAGCCGGCCGGGTCGACCTGTTCGACGAGGTTCCCCTCCGCGTCGTACCGGTAGGCGTCGGTGGCGCCGTCGGGGTGGATGCGGGCCGCCAGCTGGCCCTCAGGTGTCCAGGACAGACGGGTGACGTCGCCGAGCGGGCCGGTCGTCGCGACCACGCGGCCGAGGGCATCCCGGTCCCAGGAGGTGACCGCGCCGGTGGGGTCGGTCACGGCGATCGGCAGGCCCGCGCCATCGGTCTCGAGCTGGGTCAGCTGGCCGAGGGCATCGGTGACGGCGACCAGCCGGCCGTGGTCGTCGTGGACGAGCTCGGTGCGGCCGCCGGCCGGGTCGACGACGGCGACCAGGTTGCCGCGGGTGTCGTACTCGCGTTCCCAGCGGGTGCCGTCGGCGTCGACGGATGCCAGCGGCAGGCGCTGCGAGTTCCAGACCGTGCTGGTTCGGCTGCCATCCGGTCGTTCCACCGCGACGAGGTTGCCAACGTCGTCGTAGTGGTAGCGGACTGTGCGGCCAAGGGGATCGGTGACCGCGGTCCGGTTGTCGAAGCGGTCCCAGGTGAAGGTGGTTGTTCGCCCGAGGGGGTCGACTCGGCGCCCGGGGCGCAGCCGGTCGGTGAAGTGGTGCGTGGTGACGTGCCCGAGGGAGTCTGTCTCCGTCGTGACGTGGTGTTCGTCGTCGTAGGCGAGTGTTCCGGCGAGGAAGCCGTTCGAGCCGGCGGTGCGCACGACCCGGCCGGTGGCGTCGTAGGTGTACCGGTACTCGGTGCCATTGCGGTCAAGCCAGCGGACGATCCGTCCGTCGGGGTCGTAGTCGAACCGCAGCGCCCGGCCGGACGAGTTGATGACGTGCGTGAGCTGGCCGGTCGCGTCGTAGCCGTAGCGGACCACGGTCTGCTCGCCCTCGGCCGTGACCGCGCCGACGGCCACGATCCGCTGGCCGTCGGTGCGCACGGTGAGCTGGTAACCACCGGAGTGGCTGATCTGGGCGAGGTCACCGTCGGCGTCGTAGCCGAGCTCGACTCGGTTGCCGTTGCGGTCGTCCATCGCGGCCAGCGGTAACGCGACCCCGCGCTGGCCGTCGGCGGGAACGGCGAACCGGTAACTGTGCCCGGCCGCCGCGTCCAGCACCGTGTACTGGCCGGCCTCGTCGAGCGTCAGCTCCAGTCCTGGCCCCGCCGCGGGCAGCACGGGCGGGCCGCCGGGTGCCGGATGCGGGAACGCGAGCGCCATCCCGTCCGCCGCCGCGAAGCAGACGCCTTCGTCGTCGACCTCCAGGCGCAGGTCCACCGTCGAGCTCCAGCCGGCGCCGAACCAGCGGCCGGCGGTGTAGCCCGACTGGTAGGTGCGCCGCAACGCCCACCGCAGGACGCCGGGCAGCTCGACGTCCTCCTGGTCGAGAATCATCTGGCCGCTGGCCAGGTCGATGGGGTCGCGGCCGGTGACCCGGCACCACGCCGCCTTCGCGTACACCTCCGCGCGCCGCAGCGGGCCGCGGATCCGGCTTCCCTCCTCGATGCCGCGGGGCGTGGCGGTCCCGAGCCGCCGGCTGAGCGGACCCAGCCGCCGGCCGAGGCGCAGGGCCGTGGTAACGACCCGTGACCCGCCGCGGCCGGCGCGGACGGCCCGCGCGGCCTCGCCCAGCCCACGCGCGCCTCCGGCCGCGCCCCGGCCACCGGGGATGACGCCGACCGCGTCGATCAGCACCTCGCCGAGTGACGCCTGGCCGCGGCCATAGCGGCGCAGCGCGTCCGTCAGGACGACGGCGCCCGCGCCCAGGACGACGGCGCCCAGGGCCCAGCCGGCCGGGCCGGAGACGACCAGGACGGCGAGGCCGGCGACAAGCGCGACGTCCGCGCAGAACCCGACGAAGTTGTGCCAGGACGTGAACGGCTCGGTGACGACGTGGCGGGTGCTGTCCCAGGCCTTGAGGTACCAGGGCCGGTTCTTGATCCCGCTGTCCCGCAGCGCGGTGTCGATGCCGTCGGCGCAGGTTCTCGCCGCGCCGTCGCGGAGGCTGGCGGCGTCCCGGGCCAGCCGGGCCGCGAGATCACGGTCGTGCCGGGCGTCCTCACCCTGCCTGGCGACCGCCCGGACCTGGTCGGCGACGCCGGGGACGGCCAGCTCCGCGGTCGCCGCCGCGATCGAGCCTGGACTGAGCTCGTCGTTGGGCCACAGCAGCAGCGCCCGCTCGGCCGGCAGCATCGACTCGACGCGAGCCAGCGCGCCCTGGTAGCGGGTATGGGCGTCGAGCCCCTGGCGCAGCGCGGCACCGGCCTGGGCCTTCGCGCGGCCGAGCGTGGTGCCGTAGGCGGACAGCGCCGTGCCGCAGCCGCGGTAGGCCCGGGCGAGCTTGGCCAGCTGGCCCGGTAGGTCGTCGAACGCTCCGGCGTAGCTGGCCGCGTAGTCACCGCGCATCGCCAGGTCGCCGCCCCCGGCGGCGACGGAGCGCAGACGGCGGGTCCCGTCGTCCGCCGTCGTCGCGTCGCGCCCCAACCGGGTGGCGAGGGCCTGTACCGCCGCCGGATCTCCGGGTGTGGGATCGGCGTCGAGCCCCAGCACCTGCCAGTCGCTGCTCATCGGGTGCTCCCCTCGTGCGGGTGTGCGGGCTATCCGCCGGCGGCCTGGCCGAGGGCCGTGTCGAGCTGCTGGTGCTGGGCGATGGCGTCGGTGAGGAACCGGCTCATCCCCGCGAGCCCGGTGATGGCCTGGCGGGTTCCGGTGTCCCAGCTGCCGTATGACTCATGGAAACGACCAGATGCCAGTTCGGTACTGAAACCGCTGGTCACCAGGTTGTCGATCAGGCCTTTGAGGGTGGTCAGCTGGTTTTCCATATCGGTCTGCGCGCGAGACAGCGCGGTCGCCGTTGACCGGATGGCCTCGTAGTCAACCTGGATGTTTGGCACCGGAGATCTCCCATCGGCACGGAAAAGGGCAGGAGAGGGTAGGGACGGCCGTAAAGGCTGGAGGTGTCGGACAGGCAGACGGCGCCCGGCGCGTCGTCGGCGGTCGGGAAAGATGCCAGAAAGGGGGTACTAGACCGGTAGATCGCTGGTGGACCACTGAAGCGTGTCGCTGATGGCCTCGAACAGGTCGAGCAACGGGTCGGCGAGACCAACGTGTGGGCTGGTCAGAACGACGTTCAGCACGCCGGCTCGCAATTCCTCGTGATCGGTGGCAGGCACTGGAATGAGGGTCTGCATCGTGACGGTGTCGACCGTCGCGCCGCCGTCGAGCGCGGCGGGCTCGACGGCGCGGACCCGGACCGCCTCGCCGGCCGGGGTGGTGGCGATCTCGACGGTGCGCCACGGGCCACCCGGCCGGGACGGCGCGCGGGCGACCAGTGCCCCGGCGATCGCGCCGACGGTGTTGCCCGCTGGACCGTCGGCGCCGACGGTCTGGAACACCAGCAGCGTGGCGATCGCGCCGCCGCCCGGGTCGTCCCCTGGCGCCGCCGCGCAGTACACCGCGCCGCGACGTTCGGCCCGGTCGGCGGCCTCGCGCAGGAGCTTGAGCAGCGCGGAACGATACGGGCGCAGGCGTGGCTGGGCCGCCGTGCGCGCGTCTACCAGCCGGGCCAGATCCCCGGTCCGCGTCGCGCGGCGCACGTCGAACGCGAACCAGGAGTCCGGAACCCGCAGGCTGAACCCGCGCTGCCCGGTCGCCATCGTGGTCACGGCGCACCCGCCGCCGCCAGGCCGAGGGCGCCGCCCAGCCCGCCCGCGAGATCTGGCGCGGCGGACAGGGGTGCGCCGGCCGGGCCCAGCGCCCGCGCAAGACCCGCGTCGACGGCGCCGGTGCCGTCGATCAGCCCGTTCACGAGCCCGATTGCCCTGGCCAGCAACTGGTCGAGATTTCCCCGGCTGTCCGCGGAACCGTGCACGAACCTTACCAACGCGCCCTCAACCTCGGGTGCGCCGGTATTGCTGCGCGCCTCGTCGATATCGGAGCCGAGCGACGCCAATGACGCTCGAATGGAGGTCAGCTCGCCCGACAGCGCGATCGCTGCTTTCCTGTCGAGCCCGAATACGCTGGCCATCACGGCCCAGCCTTCATGCACTTCATAGACGACCTAGCACCCCCGCCGTGGCCGGAAACCCGGCACCGGTTGACGAAATGGGCCCGACAAGATGTCGGCAGATCTGCGTCCGATCAGAGAATAGCGCGGGCCGGGCCTCCTCATCGGCGCCCGCAACCGCTGCTCCGGCGGCCCAAAGCCGTGGCGGGCGTCGCGCCAACGGGCGCTCCGGTAGCCGACCGGCGCGACTCGGCGGCGGGAAACCGCTGGTAGACATGCCATTTCTGCCCGACGGGCGATCATCGTCGAACCCGCCGGACCCGGTCGAAACAGCCCCGCGGCGGGCCTGCCACTCCAACGCACGGGTCCGCCCGTGGGGCCCGTCTGGAGGCAGGTGGCCGTCGCGAGCCAACCGGCGCCCTCGAACGTGGGCCAGCGTCGGGCCGAGACGACGGACGGACGGGCGGGACCGGCACCAGGTGCCGGTCCCGCCCGTCGAGCGCCGGGTCAGGCGTGGGACGTCAGGCGTAGACGCCGTCGAGCCAGGCGCGCAGGGCCTTGTCGACGATGGGCTCGTCCGCGTCCGGGCTGAACAGGTGGACGGCGACCGCCACCGGGGCGCCGAACGCGTTGCGACCGAAGACCCGGTACATCGCGTCCTCGGTGTGGAACCCGAGGAAATGCGGAGTCAGGTAGTCGACGGCCGCGTCCAGCGTGGGAAGGCCCGGAATCGTTAGCTGAACCCGGTCGCCGACCGTGGCGTCCGCGAGGCCGGCGGCGCGGCGCAGCGCGTCGAAGCCGTCGGGCGTGACCGACGCCGCCGGGGCGTCGACGCTGACGTACCTGGCCGGCCGGCCGTTGTAGTAGCGCAGGTACCGGCCCAGGGTGTGCAGGTAGAAGTCGGTGTGCTTGCCCGCGCCGTCGTACTGGTTGTCCCAGTCGTCGACGAGCACGCCGCTGTGTACGTACCGGACCCAGGTGGTGCCACCGTCCCGGGCCTCGATCAGGTGCTCGAGCTGGTTGAACCAGCCGTCCGGGCCCTCGCTGCGCATGATCAGGTGATGCGGCGGCTCCCAGGCCAGCACGGTGCCGCCGAACGCGGCGGCGCCGCCGACCCGCGGCTCAGGAGCCTCCATCGGCCAGAGCCAGGCCGCGTTGCCGGTGGTGACCGCGTCCCAGTAGTCCTCGGGTGTGGTCCGCAGCTCGACCTCGCGCTCGATCGCGAACTCCCGCCCGCCGGCGGCGGGCTTGTCGTCTGGCGCGTCGTTGGTCGGCTCGTTCGGCATGTCAGCTCTCCTCGGTGCGGCCGGGCTCGGCCGGGTCTGGATCGGGATGCGCATCGGTGGCGACGTTCGGGGGCCTGAGGCTGGGATGCAGAGCGATCACGAGCCGGTGCGGCCTGCCGCCGGCGGCCGTCTCGTCGTGATACCTCGAGACCAGCGCCGTGACCGTGTCGGACAGCTCCGCCGCGAACGCCGCCCGGTCCGCGGCGGTGGCGAAACGGATCTCGCTGTCGACCGCGAAGGTGGCCAGCCGCTTGCGGGCGGCCGTCGCGCCGGCGAGCAACTGCCCCACCTCGTGGATGAGCCGCGCGGCAAGGGCAAGCATCCAGCGCGCCGAGCCCTCGTCGCGCGCTCGGTCGGGATCCGGGGCGACGTCGGCCAGCGCGGCCGGTGAGATCACGTACGAGCTGGCGGTCGCCTGAAGGACCCGTTCGGTGCAGTTCCCCTTGCGCCGCTCCTCGACCAGCTCCAGCAGCCCGTGCTGCTCCAGCGCGTGCAGGTGATAGTTCACCTTCTGCCTGGTCAGCCCGGTCCTGGCGGCGACGCTCGTCGCGGAGCCCGGCTCCGCGAGCGCGGCCAACAGCCGCGCCCGGACCGGGTCGAGCGAGGCCTCGGCCGCGCCCGGACTATCGATGACCGCTACGTCGAGCATGGAGCCATCGTCGGACCGACAAGAAATTTTGTCAACAAGCCCAAACTTGTCGGCTGCCGGGAAACGGGCCTGAGGTCACGGCGGCAGCGCCCCGGTGCGGGCCGGCACGCCCCGAAGTGTCGGTGGCGTGGGGCAGCATGGCAGCGTGGTCTCGTCCAGGACGGCTGATGGTCCGGCTCAGCAGCCGGCGGGCCGGGTGGCCACGACGGTACTGGCGCTGCGGGCCGGCGGCGTCGGTGCCGGGACCGCGGTCGCGGTGGTCGCCGTGCCCGGCGTCGGCGTGGCGCTGGCATTTGGGGACGGCGGCTGGGCCGGCCCCGCGGACCCGCAGGTGGTGCTGGCCGACGTGGAGGGGGCGATCGGCCCGCGGTGGGTGTGGTGGTCGGCGGGTGGCGCCGGGTCGCCGTTGGCCGGCGGATGGCGCCGGACGACGGAGCGCGGCCCGGCGCTGAGCTGGGACCTCGCCGCGGTGCACCGGATCCTGCGCGGCGGCCACCGTGACGACCCGGGCGCGGTCTGGGCGGCCGCGCGTGGCCTCCCGGCGCCGCCGCCGCCTCGACGTGCCCGCGGAGATGGCCAGCTGGACCTGCTGGCGATGGTCGAACAGCCAGACGATGACGACGTCGACGCGGACGGCCCGGTCGGGCCCGACGGGCAGCTGCGGCCCGGCTGGGTCGATGAGACGCTGCGCGCCGGCGCGCCCGGTGCGCCGGGCGCCCTGCTGGCCCGGGCGGCACGGTTCGCCCGGCTCGCCCTCGTCGTGATGGCGGCGCAGGAGCAGGCGTTGAGCGCGCTGCCGGACCCGCGCCAGCGGCCCGGGCGGCTGCCGCTGGCGCTGCTGACCGCGCGCGCCGAGTCCGCGGCCGAGGTGCTGGCCCGCGAGCTGGAACGCCACGGCCTGCCGGTCGACCGGCAGGCCGCGACGGCGACGATCAGCGAGATCATCGGCCCGCCGCCCGTCGGCGACGCGGGCGAGGCCGCGGCCAGACGGGCGCGGGACGCCCCGGTGCTGCGCCACCTGAGCTCATCAGTCGACCTGCGCAGCCCGGCGTCGGTCCGAGCCGGGCTCGCCTCGGTCGGGATCGACGTGCCGGACACGAGGTCCGGGCGGCTGCGTGCCCTGAGCGCCGCCCATCCGGTGATCGACGAGCTGCTCGCCTGGCGCAAGGCGGAGCGGATCGCGACGACCTACGGGCACCGGTGGCTCGCGGCCCACGTGGGCGCCGACGGCCGGCTGCGCGGCCGGTGGCATGGCAGCGACGGCGCGGCCGGCCGGATGACGGCCGACGCCGGGCTGCACAACCTGCCCGCCGAGATGCGGGTCGCCGTCGTGGCCGAGCCCGGCCACCGGTTCGTGCGCGCCGACCTGGGCCAGATCGAGCCGCGGGTGCTCGCCGTCGTCTCCGGTGACCCGGAGCTGACCAGGGCGACCAGGCAGGACGACCTGTACGCCCCGGTCGCGACCCGGCTCGGCGTCGACCGGCCGACGGCCAAGGTCGCGGTCCTCGCCGCGATGTACGGCCAGACCACCGGCGCGGCCGGTCAGGCGTTGCGCCAGATGCGCGAGACCTATCCTGTCGCGCTGGCCTACCTCGACACGGCGGACGCCGCCGGTCGCGCCGCCGCTCTCGGCGCCACGCCCACCGCGCCGCTGCGGACGTTCGGCGGACGGCGAATCCCGCTGCGCGCGCTGCCGGCCGGCGCGGACGGCGACATCGGCCGCGCGGCGGCGGCCTACGGCCGGTTCGCCCGCAACGCCGTCGTCCAGGGCGCTGCCGCGGAGCTGTTCAAGGCCTGGGCCGTGACGGTCCGCCAGGCGCTGATCCCGCTCGGCGCCGCGATCGTCCTGTGCCTGCACGACGAACTGCTGCTCCAGGTTCCCGAGCCGGCCGCCGAGGTGGCCGCCGCCGCCACACACCGGGCTCTCGACGCGACCGCCGCGTACTGGGCCGCCGGCAGTGCGGTCCGGTTCGTCGCCGACATCGCCGTCATCAGCCGCTGGTCCGACGCGAAGCCCGTCCTCCCAGTGCCGCTGTAACGCGGTGACGACCTTGTCCTCGATCATGGCGGGTCCCCTCGTCGCTCGGCGTGTACGCCGCCTCAGCCAGCCAGCCAGGCCTCCGAGCGGCGGATGAGGCACGGGACACACCAGGTCCGCCCCTAGGCTCGTGACGAGAACTTAGTAAGCACTTGCTCTCGTCTTTATCGTCGGCGGGGGCCGGCGGGGCCGGGCCTAGAGGGAAGCGGACCGCATCCGCGCCCGCGCCGCCGGGTGGGCCAGTCCCGCGAGAACGCCGGCCCGGTCGGCGTCGGACCGGTTCTGGCTCCACTTGGCCTTCGCGTCGAGGGACGTGACCCGCAGGCACACCCCGACGATGGCACGCAGCTGGCCGTCGATGAACCGCTCGGGCGCGTCGGTCACCGCCCACGGGTCGGCCCGCCCGGCCTCGTGGCGGTCGGTGAGCCGGGTGACGACCCCGCGCAGCCACTCCGGGTCGTCATGCACCGTGATCGTGCCGCGCAGCTGGACGGCCGAGTAGTTCCACGTCGGCACCACCCGGCCGTGCTCCGCCTTGCTCGGGTACCAGGACGGCGAGACGTAGGCCTGCGGCCCGGTCACCACGGCCAGCCCGGGGGAGCCGTCCCGGATCCGGCGCCAGTGCTCGCCCGCGCGGGCCAGGTGGCCGACGACCTCGCCGGACTCCCAGAGCACCGGCAGCAGGGTCGCGTCCGGCTCCCCGTCCGGGCCGACCGTCACGAGGGTCGCGGCCCCGCACGCGGCGACGAAGTCGCTGACCAGAGTCTCATCCTCGACTCTGTTCACCCTGGGCACATACATGCGGCCAGCGTACGAACCGCCGGGCGCGATCCCGACCACAAGGCCTGATTGGGCTGCGCCGGCGGCCCGGAGCCCGGCTCCCCGCCCAGTAGGGCCGGTCGACGGGAACCACGATTGGGAGGGACGGGCTGATGCCGGAGCCGGCCGCCGAGGTGCTGCGCGCGGACGGGGTGGACCTCGTCCGCGGCCTGTTTCGCGCATCCGATCCGGGCGGCCCGCCCCGAAGGTCGTTTCGTGGCCCGCGTCCAGCGGGCCCGCTCGCTCACCCGCGGCCGGTAACGGCGCGGCAGGCCAGGCCCGCTCGGGTGCGCCGGGCGGCGGGGCGGGTGGTCAGCTCCCGTTGCCGACGGCGTCGCCGAGCTGGTCGGCCGGCAGGTCCGTGGTGAGGCTGATCAGCTCGATCCGGTTGCGCGCCTGGTAGCGCTCCATCAGGCGGCTCACCTCGCGCTGGACGGTGCGGGTCGAGACGCCGAGATTCTTGCCGATGAGGTCGTTCGTCGCACCGGTCGCGATCAGGTGCAGGATCTGGGACTCGCGCTGCGGGTCGAACGTGTGCTCCGCCGGCGGCGGGGGCACGTTCGGTGACAGCGGCTGCCCGGCCCGGAACAGCGCGTCGATGAGGTGCGCGTACAGCGCCACCGTCGGATGGTGCGTGATGACGAGGGCACCCAGGCTCGGATCGTCGGGCTCGCGCTGCACGAGGACCGCCCGCCCGTCGGCGACCACGGCGCGGTAGGGCACGTCACGGCTGGCATGCACCTGGCCCAGCGGTGGTAACCGCCCGTTCGGCGCTCCGCGCGCGGCGGCGATGCATTCGGGCGTCCAGACGCTGGTCAGCCGTACCCCGCGCTTCGCCGCGCTGACGAAGGCCCGGATGACATGCGGGTTGGGGCCGAATCCCGCGTTGCCGTTGAGCATGAACCGCAGCGTGTCGGTGGACTGTTCGGCGAGCTCCGCGATCCGGATGCTCACCTCCCCGTGGGTGACGAGCTCGGTGCCGTCGTTGCCCACGAGTTTTCGGGTGCCCTGCCGATGTGCCGCCGGAAGACGACTGCGCAGCAGTCGGGAACGCTGCCGGGCCCGTTCGGCCGCGGCGGTCGCCTGTTCTGCCTGCTGACGGGCGTGCTCGGTGTCCAGCCACTGGGTCAGGTCCTCGGCCAGCCAGGCGCCTCCCACCGAGCGGATCTGGCCGCGGTTCGCCTGATCGCGCAGTTCGGCGGCCACGGCGGCGACGTCGGCGCCAAGGAAGCCCGCTATGCCGTCGGTGTCGGCATATGGGTGCAGGGCCACCTGTTCGTAGACCTGTTGGCCGAACGGGGTCAGGCCCAGAAAATCGAGGTTGGTCAACGTGGCGTCCGTGTTTCGCGTCGTTCGTTGGCTTCCGTGGTTCGTTGGCTTCCGTGGTTCGTCAGCTACCCGGCGTCGTAGTACAGGGGTGGCGGAATCGTGCCCCGTGCGCGTGATCCAGGGAAGGGGGAGTTGTCCCGATCTGGTCCCACCCAAGACGATCAATAGCACTAATAGGCCTATTGCGCACACCGTTCTCGGCCTGACTGCGCAGCGCCAGGGCAATTGTTACGAACAGGTTTCCGAGGCTTGGCCACATGTGGACAGGTGGCCAAAGCTGGCCACGCCCAAAACCTTCCCCTGAAGGGCAGGGCCGGGCTACTTTTCTGCGACGCGCCGGGACGGGCCTGGCACTCCCGGTAGAAATCCCCACGGATGGGTGCCGGCCGCCGCGACCCCCTCGACTGACCCTGACGGAAGGGACCACCCCTCGTGTCCCTGGTCCGGCCTGGCGCGCCTCTGCCCTTTTGCGGCCTTTGCCGTAATGGCGGCGGGCCGTCGAACGGGAGTTGAAGATGGAGCGCTGGCCGGTTCGGTACCGACTCGCGGCCGCGCTGGTCGTGCCGCTGCTGGCGGTCGCCGGCCTGAGCGCGGCCCTCGTGGTCGGCCAGCTGCAGGCGGCGCACGCCGCCGGGCGAACCCGGACCGCGGCCCAGCTCACGATCAAGGTGAACGTCCTGGTCCGCGCGCTCGCCCAGGAGCGGTACGCCACGTCGTCGTTCGTCGCCTCCGGCTATGTCGTGATGCAGGCCGACACCGCGGCGGCCCGCGGCCCGGTTGACGAGGCCTACCGCCAGGTCACGGCCGCCGCCTCGGGCGCGCCCGACGACGCGCGGCTGCACGCGTCCCTGGCCGCGGCCCAGCAGCAGATGAGCCAGCTGCCCGGCCTGCGCAGCCAGGTCGATGCCCGTACCGCCACGATCAGCCCGGTCTCGGACGGCTACGACAACATCGTCGGCGCGTGGCTCGGGGTGTCCTCGGCCCAGATCGGCCTCGGCACCGCGAGCTCGCAGCTCGTGCGGACGGCCACCGCGCTCGCCGCGATCAGCGCCGTCACGGAGCAGACCGCCCAGCAGCGCGGCTACGTCTCGCTCACCGTGTTCCTGCACGACCGGGTCGCCGACAACGTCGGGCGCATCCGGACCGCGACCGGCGCAGAGGCGGCCTGGCTGGCCGAGTTCGACGCCGCGGCCAGTGACGACCAGCGCCGCCTCTACGACCAGCGCGTCGGGCCGACCATCGACCCGGTCAACGCGCTGCGCGACCAGGTTCTGGCCGCGGCCGCGGCCGGGCGGCCCATCGACGTCCAGCCCGCCGTCTGGCTCGGCAACGTCAACTCGAAGATCGACCAGCTGCGGGCCGTCGAGGCTCAGATCAACCTGAGTCTGGCGGACCAGAGCAGCTCGCTGGTCTCCGCCGCCCGCGGGCGCGCCGCGCTCGTCGGTGGCGCGGCGGCCGCGGTCATGCTGCTGGCGATCGTCGTGTCCGTGGTGATCGCGCGGCGGCTCGTCCGGCAGCTGCGCGCCCTGCGGGCCGACGCGGTGACCGTCGCCGAGCAGCGGCTTCCCTCGGTCACGGCCGCGATCCGGGACCGTCGCCCGGTGGACCCGGCCGGCCTGGCCGGCGACCCGGACGAGCGGGCCGGCCTGGTTCCCGAGGACGAGATCGGTGACGTCTCCCGCGCGCTGCGCTCCGTCTACGCCGCCGCCGTGCTGGCGGCGACCGAGGTGGCCGCGCAGAACTCGCTGTCGTCGTCGATGCAGAGCCTGGCCCGCCGCAGCCAGACGCTGATCCACCGCCAACTCAAGCTGATCACGGTTCTGGAGCGCGACCAGCAGGATCCCGACATGCTGGAGCGGCTCTTCCGCCTCGACCACCTGGCCACCAGGATGCGCCGGGAGGTCGAGGGCCAGATCGCGCTGTCCGGCGGCCAGCCGAGCCGGGTCTTCCGCCAGCCGGTCAAGCTGATCGACACGATGCGGGCCGCCGTGGCGGAGGTCGAGGCCTACACCCGGGTCGAGGCGAGCGCGACCGTCGACGCCTGGATCGCCGGCCCGGTGGTCGGCGACGTCATCCACCTGCTCGCCGAGCTCATCGAGAACGCGTGCCAGATGTCGCCCGAGCAGACCCCGGTCGTCGTCACCGGCAACCCGGTCGGGGCGGGCATCGCGGTCGAGGTCTCCGACCGCGGCATCGGCATCGAGCCGGCCGCGCTGGCCGGACTCAACCAGCGGCTGGCCGACCCGCCGCCGTTCCACCCCGAGTCGGAGGCGGAAAAGCTCGGGCTCTGGGTGGTCGCGAACCTCGCCCGCCGGCACGGGATCGACGTGTCTCTCGCCCGCAGTGCCTATGGCGGGGTCAGCGCGGTCGTGGTGCTTCCGGCGAGTGTCCTCGCCGAGGCCGACGCCCCCGTCCTGGCCGGGCCGCCCGACGACGAGCCGCTGCGGGCCGCGCTGGCCCGGATGGGCGCGTTCGACCGGCTCGACGTCGTCGGCTCCGGCTACGACGAGACGCCGGCACCTGCCGCGGCCGCAGCCGGGTCGCCCGCTGACCCGCGTGCTGACCTCGGCGGTCACGATGATCTCGACAGTGAGGTCGACTTCGCCGGCTACGGCCACGACGCCCGGTACACCCACGACAGCGACTACGGCCACGACGCCGGCTACGACTACGGCCACGACGCCGGCTACGACTACGGCCACGACGCCGGCTACGACTACGGCCACGACGCCGGCTTCGGCGGTGCCGGCGGCCACGGCGATGACGGCGGCTGCGGCCACGACGGCGGCCACGGCGGTGCCGGCGGTGCCGGCGGTGCCGGCGGCGACGGCCTCGGCCGCCGTCGGGCGACCGGGCCGCTGGTCCCCGCGGCGGTCCGGGACAGCTTCTTCCTGCCCCCGCCGGTCCGCCACCCGGACCGGGACGACGCCCGCGCCACCGGCCCTGCCCCGGACACCCACTCCTGGCAGCCGGGACGGCCCGGGCTGCCGGCCCGCGCCGTCGCGTCGCCGCGGCCCGAACGGCCGGCGGCCTGGTCCGCCGCCCCGGTGCCGGAGCCGGACGACTGGCCCGAAGACGAGCCGAGGATCGGGCACCTACCGCGACGGAGCCGGGGCGAGAGCCTGAACGCCGAGCTGCGCGGCGGCCGGTATGCCACCAGCGGTGTCGCCGGGGGCGGACCCAGGGCCGGCGGCCCCGACCCGGAGAAGGCCCGCCGCCTCGTCACGGCCTTCCGCGCTGGCTTCCAACAAGGGCTCCCTGCCAGGTCGCCCCGCGACGACGAAAGGATCGGCGATGCCACCCACCGGTAACCTCGACTTCCTGCTGAACGACCTGGAACGCCGGATCGTCGACGTCCACTGGGCCGTCGCGCTGTCCGCCGACGGCCTGCAGCTGGCCCGCTCGGCCGCGCTCACCAGGGAGGGCGGCGACCACATCTCCGCCGTCGCCTCCGGGTTCCGCTCGCTGGCGCTCGGCGCGTCGCGGTATATGGACGGTGGCGACGTCCGCCAGACGATCGTCGAGATGGACAGCGGCTACCTGTTCGTCTCCGCGATCGGCGACGGCTCCTGCCTCGCGGTCGCCGCGAGCCCGGCCGCGGATCCGGGGGTCATCGCGTTCGAGATGGCCCGGCTCGTGACCCGCGCCGGGCAGGTCCTCTCCCCGCCGATGCGCGCGCACGCCTAGAGGCCGCGGTGACCCGGGACGAGGAACTGCCCGACGAGGAGGCGGGCCCGGTCGTACGCCCGTACGCCGTCACCGGCGGGCGGACCCGGCCCACCGCCCCGCTGGAGCTGGTCGCTCTGGTGGCCACCACCAGCCGCGGCGTGATGACCGCACGCAACCCGCCGCCCGGCATGCCCCCCGAGCAGCGCGACATCGCCTTCCTGTGCCGGCACCTGCAGTCGGTCGCGGAGATCTCGGCGCATCTGGACCTGCCCCTGGGCGTCGCCCAGGTGCTGGTCGCCGACATGGCCGCCGACGGCCTGGTCGCGGTGCACCGGCCCGAGCGCCCCGACTGGCGCCCCGACTCCGCCCTGTTGCGAAAGGTCCTCGATGGACTTCAGCGGCTCTAGCCCCGGCCACCTCGGCGGCCCTGGACGCCTCGGCAGCTCAAGCCCGCTCGGCTCCGACACCGTCCAGGAGCCGACCACGACCCCCTTGAAGATCATTATCGCCGGCGGCTTCGGGGTGGGGAAGACAACCTTCGTCGGCGCGGTCAGCGAGATCCCCCCGCTGACCACCGAGGCCCACATGACGGCGGCCGCGCTCGGCGTCGACGACACCTCCAAGGTCGCGGGCAAGACGACGACGACCGTGGCGATGGACTTCGGCCGGATCACCCTGCCCGAACAGGATGTGGTGCTGTACCTGTTCGGCACTCCCGGCCAGGACCGCTTCTGGTTCATGTGGGACGAGCTGACGCTCGGCGCCGTCGGCGCGATCGTGCTCGCCGACACCCGGCGGCTTGAGGACAGCTTCACGGCGATCGACTTCTTCGAGGACCGGCGGGTGCCGTTCGTCGTCGCCGTCAACCGGTTCGACGGCGCGATCGAGCACCCCGTCGGGGACGTCCGCAGTGCCCTCGACATCGACCATCCCGTGCTGTCCTGCGACGCCCGCAGCCGGTTCACCTCCCGAGCCGCCCTGATCGAACTCGTCCGCCATGCCCTCGACGCGACCCTCGCCGAGGAGGCGCGCGCGGCTCGGGCACCTCTCCCGACGCCACCCCTGCCAACGAGGACCTGACATGCGCCGCTGCACCCGCCCGTCCCCGGAGGGCTGAGCGATGAGCTCCGGCATCCGGGTCGCCGACCTCGAGCTCGAGATCCGCGTCGACCGCGCCCAGCGGATGGTCGTCGAAGACCCGCCGGGGGCCACCCTGCCGGCGGTCGTGCTGCGCATGCCGCCGTACCGGGCCGCCGAGCTCGCCCACCTGCTCGACCGGTGGGCCGCCGTCTGCGTGACCGCCGGCGGGTGTGTCCCCGAATGGGTGCTGGCCGCGCACGCGCTGCTCGACGTGGCCCGCGCGGCTGTTCCCGGCGCCAGTTACCCGGAGCTGGCCGACCTGCTGCACAGCCCGGCCCACGACGTGCTGCCGGACGGCTGGGTCGGGCCCGCTTGAGCGGGCAGCCAGACCGGCGTCCGCCGCTGTTCTTCGTGGGCGGGCTGGAAGGCCCGCCTCATCCGGGACAGGCACTGGCGAGCGCGCTGATCGACACGATGCCGTGCCGGGGACTGGATCTCCCGGGCCGCGACGGCGCCCGTCCGCCGCTGGACGACGTCCGGGCGATGGCGTCCTACTTCCTGCCCGGGGTGCTGCTCGTCCAGCCGTGGGGCGGGCCGTTCCAGCTGGCCGGGTACGGCTTCGGCGGCATCCTCGCCTACGAGCTGGGCCGGCTGCTGCGCGGGATCGGCCAGCCGGTCGCCCCGG
This sequence comes from Pseudofrankia sp. DC12, assembly GCF_000966285.1. Classification (NCBI taxonomy): domain Bacteria; kingdom Bacillati; phylum Actinomycetota; class Actinomycetes; order Frankiales; family Frankiaceae; genus Pseudofrankia; species Pseudofrankia sp. DC12. The sequence goes on along the minus strand of NZ_KQ031391.1, from coordinate 1,538,112 downwards.
TGATCCTGTTCGACGCCGCCCTGCCGCTGCCGGGCCAGCCGCCGCCGCGGCCGAACCCCCAGCTGGCGATCCGGGAGCTGGCCCGGATGCGGCACCTGCCCTGCCTGTGGCACGGCACCTGCCGCTGCGGCATCGACCACGCGACCCCGCTGTCCGAGCAGGGCGCCCGGATCGCCCGCGCGCTCGGTGCCCGGGACCCGGCGGGCTATGAGGACCACCTGCTCGCGGCGATCGGCACCTACACCGCCGCCCTGCGCGCCTACGCCGCCTACCGCCCGGGACCGTCGGACCTGCCCGTCGTGCTGGCCCGTCCCGCCGACCGGACGAGCAACTGGGGCCTGCCGTCCCAGCTGGCCCTGCACGACTCCCGCTGCCTCGGCTGGGAACGCGCCCCGGTGGCCGAGCTGCACCTGGCCGTCATCCCGACTGACCGCGGCTCGTTCTTCGCCGACCCGCACCACTGGGACCTGGCCAGCCTCGTCCACCGCCACCTGGCCACCCCGACCCCGCCGCCACCCCCCGGCCCGCCGCCACCCCCCGGCCCGCCGGCCCCTGAGCCGCCGCCTCGAGCCCGCCAGCCGACCACCGACCCCGGCGGGCGCGCCTTCTCCATCCCCTGACCACTCCCTGCGTCGACAGATCGGGCTGGTAGCTCGGCCGTACTCCACGATGTCGCCGCCCTGCACCCCCTTTTCCCGGAGGAGGCCGAGGGCGTCCTAGCCATTCCGGTGGCCCGGCTCGACGAGCGCGGCGACGGCACCGCTCACGTTGGCGGCGGCGAACGACGTTCCACTCCAACGGGCGTAGCCGTCGAACTTGGCGGTCGCGCAGCACAACGACAGGTTGAGGACCGCGATGTCGAAGTCGAGAACGTCGACAATCGCGTTCGCCACGGCCCAGGACGAGACGTTGAGGCCGTCATGGTCGAGCACGGTGCGCGCGACCAGCTCGGCCGTTGGCGCCCGCTGCGCGACAAGTCCCCCTATGGAAGTCCTGCGGAAACTGCGAGAGAACCAAAAGGAAAAGCGGTTGGGTGAACGCCGAGTCGAGGAGGGCCGGGTTGTCCGCGTAGGCCCGCGACTGGACGCCGTCTACCAGCGGATGGCCGGCGAGGCGGACCGCTACGAGGCGGACCGTGCCTGGACGAAACGGACCCGCGCGGACGTCGTCGAGTGGATCCTGCAGATGGCCCCCTTCAACCAGACGGATGGCTGCTGGCTACGAGGGACAGCGCCGGTCGGCCCGATGGACGAGGTGCGGGCCCTGCTGTTCGGCATCTACGCGGACGAGCTGGGCGGCGGTGACCCGGACCTCAACCATCCGAACATCTATACCGAGCTCCTGCGCAGCGTCGGCGTGGACCTGCCCGACCTGAGTCGCCCGTCGAGATCGCCGGCTCTGGCCGCCGGCGAGCAGCGCGTCCCCGGGGCGGAGGTGGAAGGCGGCTTCTTTCAGGTGGTCCTCGTCGGGATCGAGGGCCAAGGGGGGGTGTCGGCGAGGAGCGCGCCGAGGCGGCGGGCCTGTTCGGGGGCGTTGCCGAGGGTGAACTCCAGCCGCTTGGCGTGCAGGAAGTAGCGGTGGACGAAGTACTCCTCGGCGACGCCCATGCCGCCGTGGACGTGGACGACGGCGCTGGCGACCCGGTGCCCGCCGTCGGCCGCCCAGAACTTCGCGGTGGCGACCGCCTCCGTCGCGTCCTGCCCTTCGGCGAGCCGCCAGGCCGCCTGCCACAGGGTCAGCCGGATCGCCTCGACGTCGATGAAGCAGTCGGCCAGCCGGTGCCCGACGGCCTGGAAGGACCCGATCGGGCGGCCGAACTGGACCCGGTTGGTGGTGTACTCGGCGGCGGCCCGCATCGCCCGCTCGGTGACGCCGAGCTGGAGGGCGCACAGCCCGAGCGTCGCCCGGTCGCGCAGCGCCAGGGCGACATCGGTGCCAACCGCGCCGTCGGGCCCGCCGAGCAGCGCCTCGTCGTCGACGAGGACGCCGTCCAGCGTGAGCAGCCCGACGGCCTCGCGCGCCGTGGTGAGCTGGCGCTCGACCCGCACGCCGCCCGCTGCCGGGTCGACCAGGAAGACCGCGACCCCGCGCTCGGTCCTGGCCGGGACGAGGACCGCGTCGGCGACCGTGGCGAACGGCACCGCGGTCTTCACGCCGTCCAGCCGCCAGCCCGCCGGCGTCCGGGCCGCCGCCGTGGTGGGGCCGGCCGCGTCCGGGCCGCCTGGCTCGGCGAGCGCGACGGTGACGATCTTCTCGCCGCGTACGACGGCCGGCAGCCAGGCGTCGCGCTGCTCGGGTGTGCCGTGGGCGGCGATCGTGCCGGCGGCGGCCGACGCCGAGGCCCACAGCGGCACCGGGGCCAGCACCCGGCCCGCCGCCTCCAGCACGAGGCACTCCTCGAACACGCCGTAGCCGAGGCCGCCGAACTCCTCCGGGGCGCCGACACCCAGCAGGTTCGCCTTCGCGAGCTCCGCCCACAGGTCCCGGTCGAAGCCGTCGCCGTGGCCAGCGAGCACGTCGGCCTCGATCGCGGTGAGCCGCTCGGGGGTGACCATCCTGTCGAGGATCTGGGCCGCCAGGGCGGTCAGCTCCCGCTGTTCCTCGGTGTGGGCGAAATCCATGGCGGGCGCTCCTCGGTCAGCAGCGATGGCCTCTAAAGCTAGAACTTGTTCTAGCGCACGCGCTAGCATCGGTCACCACAGTCTGACGGCCCATCAGGTGGGTACCGCGTCGCTCGCGTCGCGGCGCCGCCTGCCGAGGAGCCGGGCCGGGCCGGCCGGACGGGAGAGCCGATGCGCGTCGCGTACAGCCAGGAGCAGGAGCGGCTGCGCCAGGAGCTGCGGGGCTACTTCGCCCAGCTGGTCACGCCGGAGCTCGGCGCCGAGCTCGCCACCGGCGAGACGACGCTGCTGGGAAAGGACGGCGCCTACTGCCGGGTGATCCGCCAGATGGGCAAGGACGGCTGGCTGGGTATCGGCTGGCCGGCCGAGTACGGCGGCCAGGGCCGGACCATGCTCGAACAGCTGGTCTTCGGCGACGAGGCGACGCTCGCCGGCGTCCCGATCCCGCTGCTGACGATGAACAGCGTCGGTCCGACGATCATGGAGTACGGCACCCAGGACCAGAAGGACTTCTTCCTGCCGAAGATCCTGGCCGGCGAGCTGCACTTCTCCATCGGCTACTCCGAGCCCGGTGCTGGGACCGACCTGGCGAGCCTGCGGACCAGGGCCGACCGGGACGGCGACGGCTGGGTGATCAACGGGCAGAAGATGTGGACGTCGGTCATCCAGGCCGCCGACTACGTCTGGCTCGCCGCCCGCACCGACCAGTCCCAGGCCCGCCACCGCGGCCTGTCGGTGTTCTGCGTGCCGACGGACGCACCGGGCTTCTCCTGGACGCCGGTCCCGACGATCTCCGGCGGGATCACCAGCCAGACCTTCTACACCGACGTCCACGTGCCGGCCGAGGCGCTGGTCGGCGAGGTCAACGGCGGCTGGAAGCTGATCACAGGCCAGCTCAACCACGAGCGGGTCGCGCTGTGCTCGGCGGCGGGCATCCAGCAGCTGCTGCTGTGGACCCGGCGGTGGGCGCAGGAGACGCCGGCCCCGGAGGGCGGCCGGATCATCGACCGGCCACTGGTGCGGCGCAATCTCGGGACCGTGTACGCCAAGGCCGAGTTCCTCAAGCTGATCAACTGGAAGATCGCCTGGGGAGTCGACCACGGGGCGCGGCTCGGGCCGGCGCAGGCGAGCGCGACGAAGATCTTCGGCACCGAGTTCGCGGTCGAGGCCTACCGGCTGCTGATGGAGTGCCTCGACGACGACGCCTACCTGGCCCGGCCAGGGCCGGGTGAAGGCCGGGACTCGCCAGGCGCGGTGCTCGCCGGCCGGCTGGAGCGGGCCTACCGGCAGATCCTGATGCTCACCTTCGGCGGCGGCACCAACGAGATCCAACGCGACATGATCGCGATGCTCGGCCTCGGCCTGCCCCGGCCGCCGCGGTGACCGCGCCGGACTCGGGTCCCGACGGCTCGTCGACAGGAGCGCCCGTGACCGGATCCCAGCCGCATGCCCTCGTCGAGCGGGACGGGCACGTCCTGACCGTCACGCTCAACCGGCCGCACGCCCGCAACGCCGTCACCCCCGAGATGATCGGCATTCTGGAGAAGGCGTGGGACGAGGTGAACGCCGACCCGGACATCCGGGTCGCGATCCTCACCGGGGCCGGCGGAGCCTTCTGCGCCGGCGCCGACCTGAAACAGATGTCCCGGCGGCCGCCCGGCGAGGCGTTCACCGGCGGCGGTGACGGGACCCGGCTCGCGATGGACATGTCCGTCATGAAGTGGGTCCTGAAGGGCTTCACCCTGGCCAAGCCGCTGATCGCGGCGGTCGAGGGGCCGGCGATCGCGGGCGGCACCGAGATCCTGCAGGGAACCGACATCCGGGTGGCCGGTGAGTCGGCCCGGTTCGGGGTCTCCGAGGTGCGCTGGGGGCTGTTCCCGCTGGGCGGGTCCGCGGTGAAGCTGCGCCGACAGGTTCCCTACGCGGTCGCCGCGGACCTGCTGTTGACCGGTCGTCACCTCGGGGCGGCTGAGGCCAAGGAGATCGGCCTGGTCAACTACGTCGTCCCCGACGGCACCGCGCTGGCCAGGGCACGGGAGATCGCCGACGCGATCGCCGCGAACGGGCCGGTCGCCGTGCAGGCCGTGCTGCGGACGCTGCGCGAGACCGAGTCGCTGCCGGAGGACGAGGCGTTCCGGATCGAGTCCGAGATCGGCATGCGGGTCTACCTGTCGGCCGACGCGAAGATCGGCCCGCGTGCCTTCGCCGACAAGCAGACCCCGCGTTTCACCGGGCGCTGACCGACGACGGAGAGGGCTCAGCCATGGAGTTCAACCTCGCAGACCTCTTCGAGCACGCGGCGGACCGTTTCCCGGAACGGGACGCCCTCGTCGCCGGCCCGGCCCGGCGCACCTTCCCCGAGCTGGAGGAGCGCGCGAACCGGATGGCGCACCACTTACGCGGCGCCGGGGTGGGACCCGGCGCGCACGTCGCCATCTACGCCTACAACGCCGCCGAGTGGGTCGAGACGATGGTCGCGATCTACAAGATCCGCGCGGTCTGCGTGAACGTGAACTTCCGGTATGTCGCCGAGGAGCTCGCCTACCTGCTCGACAACGCCTCGCCCGTCGCACTGGTCTTCCAGCGCCAGTTCACCGGCCGGGTCGCCGAGGTCGCGCCGAAGGTCGCCAGCCTGCGCCACCTCGTCGTCGTCGAGGACGGCACCGATCCCGCCGGGGCCGACGCCGAGGCGCTCGGCGCGGTCCGCTACGAGGACGCGCTGGCCGCCTCCCGGCCGGGCCGGGACTTCGAGCCGCGCTCCGGTGACGACCACTACCTGCTCTACACCGGTGGGACGACTGGCCTGCCCAAGGGCGTGCTCTGGCGCCAGGAGGACGTCATCTTCGCCCTGGGCGGCGGCATCGACCTGATGACGGGGGAGCGGGCCAGCAGGCCGGCCGACCTGACCGAGAAGGGCGCCGGCGGTGTCGTCACCTCGCTGCCGATCGCGCCGCTCATGCACGGTGCCACCCAGTGGTGCCTGAACACCGGGCTGAGCAAGGGCCAGCGCACGGTCCTCGTCGACGCGTTCGACCCGGTGGAGGTCTGGCGCCTCGTCGAGGCGGAGCGCGTCAACATGGTCATGATCACCGGGGATGCGATGGCCCGGCCGTTGCTCGACACCCTGGACGACGCCCAGCGTGCCGGGCTGGACCTTTCCTCGCTGTACGCGCTCTCGTCGAGCGCCGCGCTGTTCTCGCCGGTGCTCAAGGAGGCGTTCATGGAACGCCTCGGGTTGGTCGTCACCGACGGTGTCGGCGCCTCCGAGGCCGGGTCACACGGGGTGAGTATCTCGGCGAAGGGGCAGGCCGGCGAGCAGGCCGGCGTCCGGGTGAAGGCGATTGACGACGCGCTGGTCGTCGACGAGAACCTCCGGCCGTTGCCGGCCGGCGAGATCGGCCGGCTGGCCCGCCGGGGCAACATCCCGATCGGCTATCTAGGCGACCCGGAACGGTCCGCCCAGGTGTTCCGCGTCGGCCCGGACGGGCGTCGCTACTCGGTTCCCGGCGACTTCGCCCGCCTGGAGGCCGACGGCGGCATCACCTTGCTCGGGCGCGGCTCGGCCACCATCAACTCCGGTGGGGAGAAGATTTTCCCCGAGGAGGTCGAGAGTGCGCTCAAGAGTCATCCGGACGTGTACGACGTGATCGTCGTCGGAGTGCCACACGAGCGCTGGGGCGAGACGGTGGCCGCCATCGTCGCGCCCCGGCCGGGGAAGGCGCCGACGCTCGGCGAGCTGCAGACGCACTGCCGTGCCCACGTCGCCGGCTACAAGGTGCCGCGGGTGCTGCGGCTCGTCGAGGCCGTCCGGCGCACGCCGTCCGGGAAGGCCGACCTCGCCTGGGCCAAGCAGGCCGCCGGCGCCGCGCCGCCGGCCGCATGAGCGTCCCGCCGGCCGCATGAGCGTCCCGCCGGACACGCCCGTCCTCGTCGGCGCCGCCGCGGCGGCCCGGCTGCCCGACGCGATCGAGCTGATGGCGGCCGCCGCCGAGGCCGCGGCGCTCGACGCGGGCGTCCCTGGCCTGCTCGCCCGCGTCGACCGGGTGTACGTCGCGCGCGGCTCCTGGACCGGCCCGGACCCGGCCCGTTCGGTCGCGGCGCGGTTCGGCGCGGCGAAGGTCCACTCGGTCGTCGCCGAGCTCGGCGTGCTGCAGCAGACCCTCGTCACCAGGGGCTGCCTGGACGTCGCGGCCGGCCGGGCCGACGTCGTGCTGGTGCTCGGGGCCGAGGCGGCCCACAGCGCCGGCGGGGTCCGGCTCTCCGCCGGCCGGCTCAGCGCGGAGGGCCGCGGCGGGTGCAGCGAGGAAGGGCCAGACGAGGTGCTGGCCCCGCACGGCGACATCCTGCACCGGCTGGAGGTCCGCCGCGGCCTCTACCTGCCGGTCTGGCAGTACGCGGTGCTGGAGTCGGCGCTGCGGGCGGCCGACGGCCTCGGCCTCGCCGCGCACGCGGACGAGGTCGCGGAACTGTGGGCCGGCTTCTCCCGCGTCGCCGCCGGCAACGAGGACGCCTGGGCGCGCCATCCGGTGACCCCGGGGGATCTGGTCGCTTCGGACCGCAACCCGATGATGTCCTGGCCCTACACCCGTTCGCACTGCTCCCGGGCCGGGGTCGACCAGGGCGCGGCGATGCTGTTGTGCTCGGCTCGGACCGCGCTGCGCCTCCGGGTGCCGCGGGACAGGTGGGTCTTCCCGGTGGCGGCCGCCGAGTCCAACGTCATGACGCCGGTCTCGGCGCGGCCGGACCTGGCTCGCTCGCCCGGGTTCGCCGCCGTCGGACGCCGGCTCACCGAGCTCACCGGGGCCGCGCCGGCCGACGCCGAGCTCGTGGACCTCTACAGCTGTTTCCCGGCCGCGGTCCGTCTGCAGATCCGCGAGCTCGGTCTCGCCGGCCGCGCCGACCTCACCGTGACCGGCGGCATGACCTTCGCCGGCGGGCCGCTGAACAACTACGCCTTCCAGTCGACGGTGAAGATGGCCCAGCTCCTGCGGGCCGCCGAGCCGGGCGCCCACGGGCTGGTCACCTGCGTCTCGGGCCTGGTCACCAAGCAGGGCGGCCTGCTGTGGAGCACCGCCCCACCACCGGCCGGCTTCCGCGCCGAGGACGTCTCCGCCGAGGTCCGCGCCGCCGAGCCGCCGCTTCCGGTCGCCGAGGACGTCGTGACGGGCACCGGCCGGGTCGCCGGCTTCACCGTCGCCTGCGAGAAGGGGGCATCGGCGCGGGCCTTCGCCGTCGTGACCCTCGTCGACGGCACCCGCACCGTGGCGGCGAGTACCGCCCCTGATCTCCTCGACGCGATGACCTCGCAGGACTGGGCCGGACGTGTCGTGACCGTCCACGGTGACACGTTCGGTCCCTAGCCGGGGAGGGCGACGAGGCGCAGCGTGTCCGGGGTCAGATCGGCCAGGGCCGCGGGAGGCGCCGATCTCTACCCGTTGGGGCCGAACCGCGATCAACGGCCGGCGGGCCGCGCCTCGGCCGGCGGCGATCTCCGTCGCAGCGCGTCCCTCCACTACGGACGATCCCCGGGATCCTTCGTCGATCGTGGCGGAGCGGGTGACGCCCGATCGCCTACGCAGACGGAGATCTTCGGCCCTTCGCTCCCCGGCTGGCATGACATGATCGCCCGTTGCGCAGGGATAAAAGGCACGAAATCGGACACCGAACGCCCGCTTCCCTGCCCGGTTCGCGATCATGGCGGCTAAGGCCGCCGAAAGTCGCTGGAGATCGCCAGTTGGGTAGGGAGGCTGGCGTTGAGCCGGCCGGCGGCGCGGTGGGTTTCCGGGCGCGCGGTGCCGGCGCGGGCGCCACGAGGGCCGGCTCACGCCTTTCGGCGCCGCGCGCCAATCGGATGGCCGCCTCGGGCACAAGCCGGCGGTCACTTCCGCCTGGGAGATCATCAGGCTCCGCTGGGCCTAGCCGGGCAGGACGACCCGTCGCAGTGTGTCGGGGGTCAGGTCGGCCAAGGTCGCGTAGCCGTCCACGGCCATGATCAGGTCGGCCTCGGCCAGCAGTGTGCGCAGGACGTGGACGATGCCGTCGACGCCGCCGAGCGCGAGGCCGTAGGCGTAAGGCCGGCCGATCCCGACCGCCGAGGCGCCGAGGGCGAGCGCCTTCACCACGTCGGCGCCGGACCGGATGCCCGAGTCGAACAGGACGGGCAGGCCATCCGCCGCCTCGACCACACCCGGGAGGCACTGGATGGCGGGCAGGCCGCCGTTGGCCTGCCGACCGCCGTGGTTCGAGCAGTAGATCCCGTCCGCCCCGGCGTCCCGGGCCCGGCGGGCGTCGTCCGGATGCTGGATGCCCTTGAGGATCAGCGGCAGGCCGGTGAGCGAGCGCAGCCAGGCCAGGTCGTCCCAGGTGACGGCGTGCCCGAAGGTCGTGGCCCACTGCAGGACGGCCGCCTGGGCCGCCTCGGCCGGGTCGGCGCCGAGCATCTCGCGGAACCGCGGGTCGGTGAAGTAGTTCGCCAGGCAGTGGCCGCGTAGCTGCGGGAAGTTCGACGTCGCCAGGTCGCGGGGCCGCCAGCCGGTGACCCAGGTGTCCAGGGTGACGACGATCCCGGCGAAGCCGGCGCGTTCGGCCCGGGCCACCAGGCTCTCGGCGAGTTCCCGGTCCTTCGGCGTGTAGAGCTGGAAGAAGCCCGGCGTCTCGCCCAGCTCGGCGGCCACGTCCTCCATCGGGTCGACGGTCAGCGTCGAGGCGACCATCGGGATGTCGGCGCTTGCGGCGGCTTGTGCCGTCTCCAGGTCACCGTGGCCGCTCTGCGCGCACAGCCCGATGACCCCGATCGGCGCGAGGAAGACCGGCGCCGGCCAGCGCCGGCCCCACAGCTCGACGGACAGGTCCCGCTCGACCGCGCCGACCAGCATCCGCGGGATCAGTCCCCAGGTCTGGAACGCGGCCACGTTGGCCCGCTGCGTCGCCTCGTCGCCCGCGCCGCCGGCCACATAGGCCCAGACCGGCGCCGGCAACGCGCTCTGTGCCCGGCGTTCAAGCTCGTCGAACACCATCGGCAACGTCGGAACGACCCCGCTGAGCCCCTGCAGGTAGATCTCAAGCTGAAAGTCACCAAACGGCTGAGGAAGCCCCATCACGCCCCAGTTCCCGTTCGATCACGCCGCGAGCCCGCAAAGGTGCCGGCCAGACTCACTCGTCCAGCCAGGACCACACGGTCTGGGCAAGGCCTGGGATTTCGACGGTGACCGCGATCCACAGCAGATCCGTGTCGACTGCGAAGTAGCCGTGTACCAGGTGGTTTCGCATGCCGGCGATGGCGGCCCACGGACCGCTGGGTGGGCGGCTCGCTGAGCGTTACCTTTCGGCGACGCTCCATGTCTGCCGTCACGATCATCCCTCCAGGCGGAAGACCGACCTGTATCAGGATGACACAACGGCCGCCACGAACATCTGGCCGTTTGCCGGCTCGGCCGCGATTAGTCGGCCGTCTCGGGCTGGGGCTGCGGCACGCGTGGATAGGGGAGCCGCTCGGCCGACGCGAAGTGTTCGACGGCGATCTCGTCCGGGCCGGGGGCCAGGCGGTGGACGCGGCCGCGGCCGAGGACGGTCACCGCGCCGTCGGTCAGGTGGACGGCGGTGTCCTCGTCGATGCCCCAGCCCTCGGTGGGGCGCCCGGCGGCGGCCTCGGCCCGGGCCGCGGCGAGCAGGCGAGGGAGGGTACCCCACTGGGCGCAGTGGACGTCGACGAGGGCGGGCACGAGGCCGAGGCCGTCGGTGACGGTGACCTCGTCCAGGCGCTCCCCGGCCTCCTCGTCACAGATCGGCACGCCGTCTGAACGCCAGCCACCGATGACGGCCCGGTCGGCCGCGATGGCCGCGCCGGCGGAGTAACCCGCGAACGGGGCGCCGGTGCGGGCGAGCCAGGCGAGCACGTCCGCGCGGACGGGCGCGAACGCCGTCGCGTAGTCGGGGGTGAGGCCGCCGGCGACGAACAGCCCGGCCGCGCCGTCCAACGCCGCGACGTCGAGCCGCCCGCCGGACGGGATCTGCACCGGCACGGGCCGGCATGGGCCGGCGGCCGTCAGCAGCCGCGACCAGCGGCCGAACGGGTCGAGCCGGCGGGCGCGCCGGTAGGCGCGGAGCCACGGCGGCGCCGGCCGATCGTCGGCCTCGTCGACTAGCACGCAGGCGATCACGGCGCCGGGCCCGGCCGCGGCGACGAACGGGCCGAAGAGCGTCGGCGCGGCGGCCGTGTCCCGACCACCGCCGACCAGCGTGACGTCCACCCCGCCATGTTTCCACCGCGACATTTCCGTGGCGCTTCGTGGTCTAGGTGATGCTGCCCCGCGGCCGGCCCCGGCTCAGTACTCGACGTGGACGGCCGGGGCGTCGGGGGCGTGCAGGACCGGGCCGTAGCGCTCGGCGAAGAGCTTGGCGACGAGCTCGCCGCGGCTGCCGGCGCCGGCGTTGGCGAAGATCGTCTGCGGGTGGTTGCGGACCGCGCGCGGGGACAGGAACAACTCGGCGGCGATCTCCGGGTTCGACAGGCCGCGGGCGGCCGCCCTGGTGATCTCCTGCTCGCGGCCGCCCGGGCGGCGTCCGTCGACGGGCCGCGCTTACCTGGACTTCGCCGGACGGCGCCGGTCGGGTGAGGCGCTGTTCGGCGCGGCCTACGAACGGCTCCGGCAGGTCAGGGCCGCCTACGGCCCTGCCGACTTGATCAGGTCGAACCACCCGGTTGAGCGCTGACCGCCGGTGCCGACCGTCGGCACCGGCGGATCAGCGAGCCGCACAATGCGGGCTTTTATCTCAATCAACTTGATTGAGAAACTGGACTGTGTGGCATTCGTCTCACTTGGCTGCCGAAAGAGTAGCGCCCTGTCGCAAAGCTGCGTCGGTTAGCATCGGTGCCGCGGTGCAGGTCACCGATATCGCCACGGATCGGACAGCGATCACGGATCGGACGGACGCATGCCGGACAGCTCTGCGCCCCCCAGCGACAGTCTGGCCTCATCCCTGAACGTCGAGGTGCCTCATTCGGCGCGGATGTGGAACTACTGGCTAGGTGGCAAGGACAACTTCCCAGCCGACCGCGCTGCCGCGGACCGGGTCGTCGAGGTCTTCCCGCAGATCACCGAGATCGCGTGCAGCTCACGGCTGCTACTCAACCGGGTCGTGACCCATCTCGCCGGCACCCTCGGCATCCGCCAGTTCCTCGACATCGGCACCGGCCTGCCTACGGCGGACAACACCCACGAGGTCGCGCAGCGCATCGCGCCGGAGAGCAGGGTCGTCTACGTCGACAACGACCCGCTGGTCCTCGTGCACGCCCGGGCCCTGCTGGTCGGCCGCCCCGAAGGCGTCACCTCCTACGTCGACGCGGACGTGCGCGACCCGGAGAAGATCCTGCGCGGCGCGGCCAAGGTCCTCGACTTCGACCAGCCGATCGGGCTGATCCTGTTCGGCGTCATGGCCAACGTGATCGACGACGACGAGGCCCACGCGATCGTCGGGAAGCTCGCCGGCGCCCTGCCCGCCGGGAGCTACCTGTCCCTCAACGACGGCACGGCGAGCCCGGCGCGGGACGCGGCGATCCGGCGCAACCCCGAGAACGCCCCGTACCGGTCCAGGACGCCGGAGGAGCTCGTCCGGTTCTTCGACGGCCTGGAGCTGCTGAAGCCCGGCGTCGTCTCGACCCCGCTGTGGCGCCCCGGCCGGCGGGCCCGCGGCAAGGCGCTCGACTCGTACACCGGGTTCGCCCGCATCCCGTGACCCGGCGCCAGGTGGGCAGTGCGCGTCGCCTGGTCACACTTTGTAGACAATGTGTGACGATCGGCGTCTCGCGGCTGGACTGTCTGGTAGTTTCGCGCGCCATGTCAGCTCGCGCGGGCTCAGCTCGGGTACCCATGGGCACTAACCAGCGATCGCAGGTCGAGATGACCGGCGAGGAGATCTCGGCCTACCTGGCGACGCGGCGCACGGCGACGCTGGTGACCCTCGGGCCGACCGGCCAGCCGCACGCCGTCGCGATGTGGTTCGGCGTCCTCGACGGGGTGCTGTGGTTCGAGACCAAGGCGAAGGCGCAGAAGGCGCTCAACATCCGGCGCGACCCACGCGTCACCGTCCTGCTGGAGGACGGCCTGACCTACGACACGCTGCGCGGTGTCTCGATGGAGGGCCGCGCCCAGATCGTGACGGACCCGGACGCGCTGTGGGCCGTCGGCGTCAACGTCTGGGAGCGCTACCACGGCCCCTACACCGACGAGGTCAAGCCGCTGGTGGAGTTCATGCTGCACAAGCGGGTCGCGGTGCGCGTCGACGTCGAGCGCACCCGGTCCTGGGACCACCGCAAGCTCGGCCTGAGCCCGATACCGTTGGGCGGCACGACGGCGCCTCAGGTCTCCCCGGCCTCCTAGCTAGCCAGCGCCGCCAGCTCGCCGACGGGCGCAAGGTGACGCACGCGCAGGACCGGGCCCACGCGCGGGCCGGGTCCTACTGTTGGCCGTCGGGATGCCAGCGTTCCTGATGGATCGCCTGGCGCAGTGGGCGCCGCTGGGCCCAGCCGTGGCGTTCGAGGTCAGGGGCGCGCTCAAGGTGGGTGACCGGGCCCAGGCACAGCCACGCGACGGGCCGGACATCCGCCGGGATGGCGAGCAGCTCGCGGACGAACGCCTCCCGGTAGAAGGAGACCCACCCGACGCCGAGGCCCTCGGCCGTGGCCGCGAGCCACAGGTTCTCGATCGCCAGGCACGCCGAGTACAGGCCGGCGTCGGCGATGGCGTGCCGGCCGAGGACCGCCGGCGCGCCTCGTCGCGGGTCGTAGGTCACGACGAGCGACAGGGTCGACTCCAGTACCCCGTCGATCTTTATCCGGCCGAAGCCGGCGGCCTTCGGCTCGTCCAGCGACGCGGCGAACACCGCGCGCTCGCGGTGGACGTGGGCGTGGAAGGCCCGCCGGGTCCGCTCGTCGTTGATGAGGATGAAGTCCCAGGGCTGGCTGAGCCCGACGCTGGGCGCGGCGTGCGCGGCGGTGAGCACCCGGTCGAGCGTGTCGCCGGGGATCGGCGCGCCGGTGAACTGGCCGCGGACGTCGCGCCGCCGGTGGATGACGTCGTACACGGCTGTCGGGTCGTACCCGGTTGTAGGCATGACAGGCTCCCGCCGTCCGGCCGCCCTGCCGGCTACAACACCGGGGGCGGCACCCGTGCGGGGCCGGTCTTCGGACTCCCGGATCGACGCCGGCAGTCCGCCTTCCCAGGCCGTGAGGCCCAGTGGCTGCGCGTAGCGCGTGGACAGCGACTTCCCGGTTACCGCGGCGGGCCCGTGCCGGACTCGCACCGGCTTCCCGATTCTCCCCGGTTGCCCGGGGCACCCCACAAACGATGCCGTCGCGCACGCTATCAGGGCGTGGGGGCCATCGCTGGGTTTGAGGCCGTACCGTCGACCACAGCTGTCGACCGCAAGCCGCGGACAAAAAAGGGGGGAGTACGAACTCCCCGCCACTCTTAACGTATAGCGCACCTGGGGGCTTGCGGCAAGACCCGGGTCGTACCGCAGAATCGGCGGTCGAGCCAGAACCTGCGGATATTGGGGACGCTGAATGCGTGTGCTGCTGTCGACGTATCGGGCGGGGCCGACCGGTCGGGTGGGGCTGAGGTGACCCCGCTGACCACGAGTGCGTTCGACCTTCCGGCTCAGCTCGCGGCCAAGGCCGTCCCGGCGCTGACCGACGGTGACGAACGGCATTTCGCCCAGATCGCCGAGAGCCTGGCGGCGTCGATCGCGGACCTCTCCGACCGCCTCGACGCCGAGCGCCGGGCCCCGGGCGGCAAGGGCCGGGCGGCGATGGACCGGGACCTGGAGGTCCACCGGCTGTCCGCCCGGCTGCGCACCCTGCGCCGGTTCGGCCTCGATCTCTGCCTTGGGCGCATCGTCGGCGCTGACGACCCGGAACCGGTCTACGTGGGCCGGCTTGGCCTGACCGACAACGATGGCCGCCGGCTGCTGCTGGACTGGCGCTCGCCCGCGGCCGAGCCGTTCTTCGGGGCGACCCATGCCAACCCGATGGGCCTGGCCAGCCGCCGGCGCTACCGCTGGACCCGCGGCCGGATCAGCGACTACTGGGACGAGGTGTTCACCCCCGACGGGTTCGAGGGGCATGCGGCGCTGGACGACCAGTCCGCGTTCATCGCGAGCCTCGGCACCAACCGCACCGCCCGGATGCGCGATGTGCTCGGGACGATCCAGGCCGACCAGGACGCGATCATCCGGGCGGGCTCGCGCGGCACCCTCGTCGTCGACGGCGGTCCTGGCACGGGCAAGACCGTCGTCGCCCTGCACCGGTCGGCCTACCTGCTCTACTCCGACCCGCGCCTGGGCCACCGCCGGGGCGGCGTGCTGTTCGTCGGCCCGCACCAGCCCTACCTGGCCTATGTCGCCGATGTCCTGCCGAGCCTCGGCGAGGAGGGCGTGCAGACCTGCACCCTGCGCGACCTCGTCGCCGAGGGAGCCACCGCGACGACCGAGGCCGACCCGGCCGTGGCTCGCCTGAAGTCGTCCGCCGACCTGGTGAAGGCGATCGAGACGGCCGTCCGGTTCTACGAGGAGCCGCCGGCCGAGGGCATGACGGTCGCGGTCGACGGCGCCGAGATCTGGCTGAGCGCCGACGACTGGATCGAGGCCTTCGAGACGCCGGAACCGGGCACCGCGCACAACGACGCGCGGGACCAGATCCTGGAGAAGCTGCTCACGATCCTGGCCGACAAGCACGACAGCGACCTCCCGTCCGCGCTGGTCAGACGGTCGCTGCTGGCGAACAGGGAGCTGCTCAGGACGCTCAACGGCGCGTGGCCGCTGCTGGAGGCGGCCGACCTCGTCGCGGACCTGTGGTCGGTCCCCGCCTACCTGCGCCGGTGCGCGCCCTGGCTCACGCCCGAGGACGCGCGCAAGCTGCGGCGAAGCGGGGACACCAGGGCCTGGACGGTGTCCGACCTGCCGCTGCTGGACGCGGCCCGCCAGCGGCTCGGCGACCCGGCAGCGTCCCGGCGCCGGCGCCGGGAGAAGGCCGCGGCCGCCGCCGAACGTGACCGCATGGCCCGGGTCGTCGAGACCATCCTCGACGCCGACGACGACGGTGAGGGCGCGGTGACGATGCTGCGCGGGGAGGACCTGCGCACCGTCCTGGTCGACGAGGCCGCGCTGCCGAGCGCCGGCCGCGACCAGCTCGCCGGGCCGTTCGCGCACATCGTCGTCGACGAGGCCCAGGAGCTGACCGACGCGGAGTGGCAGATGCTGCTGCTGCGCTGCCCGTCCCGCAGCTTCACCGTCGTGGGGGACCGCGCCCAGGCCAGGCACGGCTTCACCGAGTCGTGGCGGGACCGGCTGACCCGGGCCGGCCTCGACCGGATCACCCTGGCCTCGCTGACCATCAACTACCGGACGCCGGAGGAGGTCATGGCGGCGGCCGAACCGGTGATCCGCGCCGTGCTGCCGGACGCCAACGTGCCGGCCTCCATCCGCGCGGGCGGCCAGCCCGTCGTCCACGCCGCCGTCGGGCAGCTGCGCTCCATCCTCGACGGCTGGCTCGCCGAGAATGCCGACGGGATCGCCTGCGTCATCGGCGCCGGCGACGCCCAGGCCGAGGCGCTCCCGGCGACGGCGCGGGTTCGGTGGCTGACTCCCGAGCTGTCCAAGGGCCTTGAGTTCGACCTGGTCGTTCTCATCGACCCGGACACGTTCGGCGCCGGCATCGAGGGAGCCGTCGACCGCTATGTCGCGATGACCCGGGCGACCCAGCGGCTCGTCATCCTCACCAGCTGAGCCGGACTCCCTCAGGCGCCCTTGTGGACGTGGCCGTCCTTCCTGACGAACCGGACGTCCTGGGGTGACGGTGATGTCTTGCGCAGGAAGAGGACCGCCAGCGAGAAGCGCTCCGTGCCGTCCGGGGGGCGCACGACGCGGGCGGTCTCGACGAAGCCGGCGTCGCGAGACAGGGCGGCGGCGGAATCGGCCGGCCACCGGTAGGCGGTGGTGACCTTGTGGTCGAACGGCTGGGGTGAGCCGTCGGGCTGGTCCGTCGTCTGGAAGCCCACCAGCAGCTGGCCGCCGGGGGCCAGCAGCCGGTGGAACTCGGCGAGGATGCCGGGCAGGTCGGTGGGCGGGACGTGGATGATCGAGTACCACGCGACGATGCCGCCGAGGGTCCCGTCGGCCAGGCCGAGGTCGGTCATCGCTGCGACCTCGAAGCGCAGGTCCGGAAACGCGCGACGGGCGATAGTGATCATCGCGGGGGAGAGGTCGACGCCGAACGCGTCGAGGCCCAGGCCGCTCAGGAAGGCCGTCAGATGGCCGGGACCACAGCCGAGGTCGGCCACCGGCCGGGCCGGGCTGGTGTGGGCGAGCTCGGCGAACGCGGTCAGCAGGGCCCGCTCGAGGGGCCTGGAGGCCAGCGAGTCGGCGAACAGCGCGGCGTACTGCTCGGCGACGGCGTCGTAGGCGGCACGGGTCGCGTCGAGGTACGCCGGCTGCGTCATGACCGAGAACGGTAGCCATTGCCCCGGAACGGCGAAATGCCGCTGCCCCTGCTCGGGGCAGGCGAGCGTGCGGTCCGGCCGACGGCGCTACGGCCGGCTGTCCCGGTGCGCGTACTTCGCGCGGCCGTGCCGCGACGGTCATGACGTCAGGGCCGGCCCGCCTCGACTGTCAACCGTGAACTCGTCGCGTGTGTACGGGGACTCGAAGTGTTTACACATCTTGTTGGAAGCCGATCACGCCGGTATGGTCGGGCCTGTGGTGTTCGACGGGCAGGAAGAGCTGACAGCCGCCGCGGTGGCGCGGCGCGTCGGCGTCGGCCGTGCCGCCGTCTCGAACTGGCGCCGGCGCTACGACGACTTCCCGCGGCCGGTCGGCGGCGGTCCCGGCAACCCGACGTTCCGCTGGGCCGACATCGCGGCCTGGCTGGAGCAGTCCGGCCGCGCCGAGCAGCTCGCCAAGGCCGGCC
Source organism: Pseudofrankia sp. DC12 (assembly GCF_000966285.1). Lineage (NCBI taxonomy): Bacteria > Bacillati > Actinomycetota > Actinomycetes > Frankiales > Frankiaceae > Pseudofrankia > Pseudofrankia sp. DC12. The sequence goes on along the minus strand of NZ_KQ031391.1, from coordinate 1,520,529 downwards.
GCACCGAGACCGGCACCCAGGCGCTTGACGGCCCGACTGGCGGCTGGACGACGCGCTTCGAGGACCGCGAGCAAGCCGTCACCACGCTGGAGTCCGGTGACCTGCTGGCCAAGGTGGTCGTCTCGCTGCTGCCGCCGGCGACGACGGCCGGTGCGGCCAGCGGTGACGATCACTCCGCGCCGGCGGACGACCTTCCGGCCGTGTTCGACCCGGCCTGCGCGAACGGTGCCCTGCTGGCCGCGGCCGCGGACCGGTTCGACAACCGGGCCCGCCTGCTCGGCCAGGAGATCGACGAGGGCCTCGCGCAGAGCGCGACGCTGCGCCTGCGCGGCCACCCACTCGCCGGGCCGTACGACATCCGCCTGGGCGACTCGCTGCTCGGCAACCGGTTCGCCGAACTGCTCGGCCGCGCGGCCGCGGTGGTCTGCGAGCCGCCGTTCGACCGGCCGGACTGGCCGGCCGGCGAGCTGACCACCGACCGGCGCTGGGAGTTCGGTATCCCCGCGCCCCGCGATGGCGAGCTGGCCTGGGCGCAGCACTGTTACGCCCACCTGCGCCCGCACGGCACCGCGGTCATCGCCGTCTCGCCGCGGACCTGCGTCTCGCCCTCGGGCCAGCCGATCCGGGAGGCGATGGTCCGCTCCGGCGCGCTGCGCGCCGTGATCGCGCTGCCGCCGAAGATGAGCTCGTCCGGCATCGACGTCAACCTCTGGGTACTGCGGCGGCCACACGGCGAGTCCGACACCGCTCCCGTCGACATGGTCGACCTGACCGGCTTTCCGGACATGGCCGAGGTGCCGCAGCAGTTCGGTGTGTGGCAGCGGCTGTTCGAGCTGGCCGCCGCCGCGCCGGTCGGCGCTGGCCGGCCCCGGCCCGGCCCGGCGGTGGCCCGGTCGGTCTCCCGGCTGCGCCTGCTCGACGGCGAGACGAACCTGCTGCCGTCCCGGTACGTCAGCACGCGCGCCGAGCCGAGCGCCGACGACCTGGCCCGGGTCAGCGGCCAGGTCGAGGCGCTCTACGCCCGGGTCGGCGCGGGCCTGCCCCGGTACGCGGCGGCCGGCGGCGGGGCCGGGTTCTCGGCCGTGACGCTGGCCGAGCTGGAACGCGCCGGAGCGCTGGTCATCCGGGCGCGCCGCACCGAGCCGCGCGCGGGCGACGTCCTCGTCTGGCCGCGCACCCCGGCCGTCGTCGTGGCGTCCGGTGGCGAGAGTGTCGCCGCGATGGCCAGCCACGTGATCGAGCTCGACCAGGCCCGGCTCGACCCGGCGTTCGTGGCCGCGTTCCTGCGGCCCGAGGTGGACGCCGTCCCGATCCACAAGGTGCTCGGAGTGCTCGGGCGCGAGGACCTGCGCCGCTGCCGGATCCCACGGCTGCCGATCGCCGAGCAGCGCCGCTACGGCGCCGAGTTCCGCCGGCTCAGCGAGCTCCGGGAGGCCCTGGCGACGCTGGCCAGGCTGAGCTCGACCATGATCGATCAGACGCTGCACGGGCTGACGGCTGGAACGCTGACCCCCGACCGGCGCTCGTCCCGACCCACGCCGACGCAGGAAGACCGAGAGGACAGCCTGTGACTTCCCCGGGGCCGCACCACTGCGAGCTGGCCGCCGACATCTGGGCGGTGGCCGACCTGCTGCGCGGCGACTACAAGCGGCACGGGTGCGGCGGCGTGATCCAGAAGCTCCTTCTCGAGGTGACGGCATGAGCACAGGTCTCGGCATGGCGCTTCCCGCCGCCTGGTCATGGCTGCCGCTCAAGTTCGCGGCCGCGCAGCTCGGTCGGGGCACGGCGCCGAACTATGTGGACGACGGGCTCACTCGGGTGATCGGTCAGGCCTCGAACCAGCTCTCCGGGCTCGACTGGCAGCGCACTCGCCTCCACGGCCACGAAGGCAGTCCACGGCTGCTCAAGGGATACCTGTGTCCGGACGATGTGCTGATCAACTCGACCGGAAATGGCACCCTCGGCCGCGTCGGCTACTTTGAGGGCGGGCCGGACGGCAGGCCGTGTATCGCCGACGGCCACATCACCGTCGTGCGGGCCCGCCGCGAGGTGATCGAGCCTCGGTACCTGTACTACTGGCTGGGCAGCAGCCTGTTCTACGACTACATCTACGCCTCGCTGGTCGTCGGCGCGACCAACCAGATCGAGCTTTACCTGGAGCGGCTCGCGGCCGCTCCCGTCGCGCTGCCCCCGCTCGGCGAGCAGCGCCGCATCGCCGACCTCCTCGACGCCGAGACCGCGCGGATCGATCGCATAGCCCAGCTACGCAGGAGCTACCGGGCGCTGAGCGAGAGCCGCTCCAGTCAGATCGTCGACGGCGTCGTCGCCGGCGTCCGCGAATCCCTGGCGGAGATCGGGTCGGGCGCGGACGGCGGCGACTGGGATGCGGCGAAGGTGTCGCACCTGTTCAGCATCACCCCGGGCTTCGCGTTCGACAGCGCGAACTTCCGGCAGGAGGGCGGGACGCGGCTGCTGCGCGGCATCAACGTCGGGATCGGCCGGGTCGGCTGGGACGCTGAGACCGTGTCCTGGGACGCTCGGGCGCGGCCGGTCGAGAGCCGCTTCCACCTGCGCGTCGACGACCTGGTTGTCGGTATGGACCGCACGTGGATCGGCGGCGGTACGAGGGTCGCGCTGATCCGTGAGCGCGATACTCCGGCGCTGCTGTTGCAGCGGGTGGCGTGCCTTCGCCCGCGCGGCGCCGCGTCGACTCGATACCTGCGGTGGGTGCTTGGCTCCAGCCATTTCAGGCTGGCGCTGGAAGGCGAGACGACCGGCGTGTCCGTTCCGCATATCAGCGGCGACCAGATCGGTTCGTTCAGGTTCGCGCTTCCGCCTTCGCGCGACCAGGAGATCCTCGCCGGCCTGCTGGACGAGCAGGACGAGCTACAGCGCAGGCGGTCCGAGCTCGTCGACCGGCAGCTGGCCAGGCTGATGGAATACCGGCAGGCGCTCGTCATGGCCGCGGTGACCGGACAGATCGACACCTCGACGGCTCGCGGCGCGGTGCCGATGAGCGCTGCCGCCGCCTGACACCGCCCCCTCGACCCATGCCGACGCAGGAAGACCAAGAGGAGAACCTGTGACTTCCCCCGGGCCCAGTCACTCCAAGATGGCCGCCGACATCTGGGCGGTGGCCGACCTGCTGCGCGGCGACTACAAGCGGCACGAGTACGGCGGCGTGATCCTTCCGTTCACGCTGATGCGGCGCCTCGACGCGGTCATGGCCGACACCCGCCAGGCCGTCCGCGACAAGGACGCTTCGCTGACCCACCTGAACAAGCACCCGGTCCTGGTGAGCACCGCCGGGCGGCAGTTCTACAACGTCTCCCAGCAGGATTTCGCGACGGTCGCCGCCGACTCCACCAACCAGACGGTCGTGGCGAAGAACCTTCGGGACTATGTGAACGGCTTCTCGCCGAACGTGCGGGCCGTTCTGGAGGCCTTCGGTCTGGACAACCAGATCGGCAGGCTCGCCAGCGCGAAGCTGCTGTACCAGGTTGTCGGCCGGTTCAAGCAGATGACGGACCTCGGCAGCCTGTCGAGCCACGACATGGGCTACGTCTTCGAGCACCTGATCCGCAAGTTCGCGGAGGACTCGAACGAGACCGCCGGTGAGCACTTCACTCCCCGTGAGGTCATCGAGCTGATGGTCAACCTGCTCGTCGCCCCGGACGCCGACACCGTCGCCGGGCCGGGCCAGGTGATCAATGTCTACGACCCCTCCTGCGGGACCGGCGGCATGCTGACCGCCGCCGCCGACCATCTGCGAAGCATGAACCCGGGCGTCAACGTCTTCCTCAACGGCCAGGAGGTCAACCCGGAGTCCTGGGCGATCTGCCAGTCGGAGATGCTGCTGCGTAACCAGAGTGGGGACATCGCGCTCGGCAACTCGTTCAGCGAGGACCGGTTCCCCGGCCGGCGGTTCGACTACATGCTCGCCAACCCGCCGTTCGGCGTGGAGTGGAAGAAGGTCAAGGACGAGGTCGAGGGGGAGGCCGAGCTCGGGTACGCCGGCCGGTTCGGCGCCGGCCTGCCGCGCATCAACGACGGGTCGTTCCTGTTCCTCCAGCACATGATCTCGAAGATGGAGAACGCCGAGGGCAAGGGCGCCCGCCTCGCGATCGTCTTCAACGGCTCGCCACTGTTCACCGGGGCGGCCGAGTCCGGCGAGTCGAGGATCCGCCAGTGGATTCTGGAGCGCGACTGGCTCGAAGGCATCGTCGCCCTGCCTGACCAGCTCTTCTACAACACCGGGATCTCGACGTACTTCTGGATCCTCTCGAACCGCAAGCCGGCGAAGCTGGCCGGCAAGGTGATCCTGCTCGACGCCCGCGACCAGTGGGAGAAGATGCGCAAGTCCCTGGGGGACAAGCGCAAGCAGATCTCCGCCGCCCAGATCACCCACATCACGACGCTGTACGGCCGTGCGTTGGAGGTAGCCGCCGAGCCCGCGCATCCGGACCACGCCAAGGTGAAGATCTTCGGCACGCGCGACTTCGGCTATCACCGGATCACCGTCGAGCGGCCGCTCAGGCAGCGTTTCGAGATCAGCGAGGACACGTTGCTCGCCCTCACCGAGGCGAAGGCGCTGCTGAAGTGGGACGGTCGCGAGAGGCTGGTCGAGGCGCTGCGCGACGCGATCGGTTCCGTCTGGTGGACGAAGGACGAGGCGACGGCCGCGCTGCTCGGTGCCGCGATGGCCGGGGGAGCGAGCCTGCCGGGTACCGCGGCGCATCTCAAGGCGTTCTGGGGCGCGGTCGCGGTCTCCGATCCCGAGGGCGAGGTGCAGCGCGACAGGACGGGCGCCCCGCTGCCCGACCCGGACCTGCGCGACTTCGAGAACGTCCCCCTCGACGAGGACATCGAGACCTACTTCGCCCGCGAGGTCACCCCCCACGTCCCCGACGCCTGGATCGACCACCAAAAGACCAAGGTCGGCTACGAGATCCCCTTCACCAGGCACTTCTATGTGTACACGCCGCCCAGGCCCCTGGCTGAGATCGACGCTGAGCTCCGCGAGCTGGAAGCCCAGATCCAGAAGCTCCTCGGCGAGGTCACGTCGTGAGACTCAAGGATACGGGCTATATCAACCGGTACGTCCTGTCCGAGTCGACCAGCCCGGATTTCGCCTTCAAGTACATCGACATCTCATCGGTCAGCTCGGCTGGTGCAATAGAGATTCCAGTCGAGCGGACAACATTTGCTTCCGCTCCCTCTCGGGCGCGTCGCCTCGCGCCCGCGGGAAGCACAATTGTTTCGACCGTCCGCACCTACCTTCGGGCGGTGGCCCATGTTCCGGTCGCCGAGGAACCGCTTGTCTTCTCGACAGGCTTCGCGGTGGTCGAGCCACGACCAACCGTCGACGGCCGCTTCCTCGCTTACACATGTCAATCGACATGCTTCATTGAGGAGGTGGTCGCACGGTCTACGGGTGTGAGCTACCCGGCGATCAACCCGGGTGACCTCGGGGCCATATCGGTGCACCTGCCGCCGCTTGATGAGCAACGCCGCATCGCCGACTTCCTCGACAGCGAGATTTCGAAGATCGACCGCTTCAGGGAGCTGCGCGCGAACACGATTCGATCCTGGTCCGAACGGCTGGCAGTCGTTCTGGACAACCGTATTCGGGGCCAGGACCTGCCAAATCTCACGCCCGCGGACTATGCGCCCCTCGGCGCGGTTCCCGACAGTTGGGGGCAGGCACGCCTGCGGAGCGTGGAGTGCGACGTGCAAACCGGCCCGTTCGGGAGTCAACTCCACGCCGAAGATTACATCGACGGCGGCTGGCCGATCATCAACCCGGCCAATATTGGCCCGACCGGCCTCCTTCCGGACTACAGCACGACCGTCAGTGACGAGATTCGCGCGCGCCTCGGGCGCCACGTCCTCGAGCCCGGGGACGTAGTTTTTGCACGGCGCGGGGAACTGGGACGGGCGGCGGTCGTCGGCGAACATCAGGGCGGCTGGCTGTGCGGGACAGGCGCCCTTCGGGTCCGCTTCTCCAACGATGATTTCCACCCGGAATATATGCAGAGGTACCTGGCCATCTCGGCGATTCGACACTACTTTGAGAAGTATGCGGTAGGTAGCACGATGGCGAATCTCAGCACGGCGATACTGCTGGGGACGCCCCTCTTGATACCCCCGCCAGAAGCCCAGGAGTCAATCGTCATGGCGTGCACCTGGGACGAGGAACGACATCGGGGTGCCCTGACCGCCTTCGCGCGGCAGAACGCTCTCGCCGCAGCGCGGCGGCAGGAGCTCATTACGGCCGCCGTGACTGAGCAGATCGATGTGACGACGGCGCGGACAGGGGCTGTGGCATGACGCCGGGGGCGTACACGGAGCTGGCGTTCGAGGCCCGGGTGGAGCAGGAGCTGCTCGACCGGGGGTGGAAGCGGGGCCAGCCGACCCTCGGGTTTGACGCCGTGCAGGGGATCGACACGGCCGAGCTTCTGCGGTTCATCGGCGCGACCCAGCAGAAGAGCTGGGACCGGCTGGTTGAGCTCTACGGCGACAAGGTGGTGGCGCACCGGCAGTTCTCGCAGCGGGTGGCGTCCGAGATCGACGCCCGCGGCGTTCTGGACGTGCTGCGCCAGGGTGTGCGGGATCGTGGGGTCCAGATCGACCTGGCGTACTTCCGGCCCGGGCACACGCTCGCCGTCGACGCGCTCAAGGAGTACGAGGCCAACGTCCTGACGGTCGCCCGGCAGCTGCGTTTCAGCGCGAAGAACCCGCACGAGTCGGTGGATCTGGCGTTCTTCGTCAACGGTCTGCCGGTGGCGTCCGTCGAGCTGAAGAACGGGATGACCGGGCAGTCCGCGGAGGACGCGATCGCGCAGTACCGGAAGCGGGACCCGCGGGAGCTGTTCTTCGCGAAGCGCGCCCTGGTGCACTTCGCCGTCGACCCGGACCGGGCCTTCGTCGCGACCCGGCTGAAGGGAGCGGACACCCGGTTCCTGCCGTTCAACCTCGGCTCGAACGGCCCGGGGGAGTCCGGCGCGGCCGGCAACCCGCCGGCCACGGAGGGCTCCTACCGGGTGGCCTACCTGTGGGAGCAGGTCTGGAGCCCGGACAACTGGCTGGAGATGCTGCAGCGGTTCGCGCACGTCGATGCCAAGGGGACGAAGAAGGGCACGAAGACCAGCGTCCACGAGCTGGACCGGATCTTCCCCCGCTACCACCAGTGGCACGCCGTCCAGAAGATGGTCGGCCATGCCCGCGCGTCCGGCGCCGGCCAGAACTACCTGGTCCAGCATTCCGCCGGCTCGGGCAAGTCGAACACGATCGCCTGGCTCGCGCACCGCCTGTCGACCCTGTTCGACGAGAAGAACCAGAAGGTGTTCGACAAGGTCGTCGTCATCACCGACCGGGTCGTCCTCGACCGGCAGCTCCAGGACACGATCTACCAGTTCGACCACACCCCTGGCGTCGTCAAGAAGATCGACGAGGACTCGGCGCAGCTCGCCGCCGCGCTGGCCGACGCGACGTCGCAGATCATCATCTCGACGCTGGAGAAGTACCCGTTCATCCTCGACAAGGTCGCCGGCAAGGGCCTGCGCGCGAAGCGCTATGCCGTGATCATCGATGAGGCGCACACCTCGCAGACCGGCGAGCAGGCGGCGAAGCTCAAGCAGGCCATCGGTGCGCGATCGGACCGGGATCCCGACGAGGACGAGGCGACCTACCAGACCAGGGTCCGCGGCCGGCAGCCGAACCTGTCCTACTTCGCCTTCACCGCGACTCCGACGTCGGCGACGCTGAAGCTGTTCGGCACCCCCGACCCGACGCGCCTGGACGACGGCGGCGAGCCACTGCTCGCGCCCTTCCACATCTACTCGATGCAGCAGGCGATCGACGAGGGCTACATCCTCGACGTGCTGAAGAACTACCTCACCTACGAGGCGATGTGGCGGCTGAGCAGCGCCGCCGTCGAGCAGCAGGAGTCGGAGATCTCCAACCCGGAGGTCGAGAAGAAGAAGGCCCGGCGCAAGCTCGTGCAGCTGGTCGAGGCGCACCCCGGCTCGGCCGCGCAGAAGGCGAGGCTGATCGTCGAGGACTTCGACAAGAACATCTCCGGCCGGCTCGGCGGCCGGGCGAAGGCCATGGTCGTCACCGACGGCCGTCAGCAGGCGCTGAACCTCTTCCAGGCGATCCGCCGGTTCGTCGACGACGCCGGGCTCACGAACTGCCGCCCGCTGGTCGCGTTCTCGGGCACGCTGACCGACGAGGAAAGCAGCCACGAGTTCACCGAATCGAAGATCAACGGGTTCCCGGAAGGCCAGCTGCCGGCGAGGTTCGCCTACACGAAGGCCGACGACCCGGACGCGGCGGCGCGCAACCAGGACGAGTACCGGATTCTCGTCGTCGCGGACAAGTACCAGACCGGCTTCGACCAGCCGCTGCTGTGCGCGATGTACGTCGACAAGCCGCTGACCGGCGTGGCCGCGGTCCAGACGCTGTCCCGGCTGAACCGGACCCACCCGCTCAAGAGCCAGGACGACGTCCGGATCGTCGACTTCGTCAACGACGCCGAGGACATCCAGACGTCGTTCAAGCCCTGGTTCGAGGGCGCACTGACCGAGCAGCCCGACGCGAACCTGCTGTACAGCAAGCAGACCGAGGTCATGGGCTACCAGATCCTGGACGTCTCCGAGCTGGAGTCGTTCATGCGGGTGCTCGCGGCGGCCGGCCCGGACCGGATGCCCGGCGCGGCCGAGCGCAAGCTGCACGCCGAGCTGCACCGGCTCCTCGACCCCGCCGTCGACCGGTTCAGAGCGCTGGAAACCGTGGCGGAGCGTGAGCAGTTCCGCGACGCGCTGACGAAGTACTGCCGGGCCTACAGCCTGCTCGCGCAGATCCTGGACTGGGGCGACCCGACCCTGGAGCGGCTCTATCAGTACGGCCGGATCCTCCTACGGCGCCTCCCCGGCCGGGAAGCCGCCGCCGTCGACATCGGCGACTCGGACCTGACCCACTATCGCCTCGAGTTCACCGGCCGCCACGACGTGTCGCTCTCGCCGTCCGGCGACCAGGTCGTCCGCGGCCACGCGGCCGACGGCGGTGGTTTCGTCGAGCCGGAGCTGGCCCGGCTCGCGGACGTCATCAACGACCTGAACGAGCATTTCGGCCTCGATCTGGGCACGTCCGACCAGATCCTGCTCTTCCAGCAGGTCGCCGGCCTGGTCGAGGATCCTCGGATGCAGCAGGTCGCGCTGATGAACGACGAGGCGCGGTTCGGCCAGGTCGCCGACGGCCGTCTGGACGACATCGTCGCGGTCAACGCCGAGCGGAACAACGAGTTCATGAAGCTCTACTTCGACAATGCCGAGTTCCAGCAGGCGTTCAAGCAGGCGGCCCGGACCCGTGCCTACCGGATCATCACCGACCCGGCCCGCGACGAGGCGCTCGCCCGGCTGCGCACCGAGATGCTCCGCGAGACGACCTGACCAGCTCTTCCCAAACAGGACAACTCGCGGCAGGTCCGGCGCGGTAAAACCGTAGAAGGATGCGACACCTCGGCAGGGTGAGGCGTGACTGACCCGCACACGACGGAAAGCGCGAACGCCCCCGACGAGCGGATCCGCCTCGCCGGTCGCTACCGCGTCGACGGCCTGCTCGGCAGCGGCGGCATGAGCGAGGTCTTCTACGGCTACGACGAGCGCCTGGACCGTCCCGTCGCGATCAAGCTGCTCCGGCCGCCCGGGAGCCCACCCGGCCCACCGGGCAGCCCGGAGCGGTTGACGTTTGACGAGCAGCAGGCCATCACCCAGAAGCGGTTCCTGCGGGAGATCCGGACGACGGCCGGTCTGGAGCACCCCGGCATTCCCGCCGTCTTCGACACCGGCGTCCATACGTTTCCGGACGGCAGCCGGCGGATCTGGCTCGTCATGCAGCTGCTACGCGGGTCCACCGTCGAAACGCTCATCGAAAGCGCTGACTATGAGAAGGCCCCGCTTGGCATCGCCCAGGCGGCAGGCGTCACGGCTCAGGTCGCGGCCGTGTTGGCGAGCGTCCATGCGGTCGACATCGTCCATCGGGACATCAAGCCGGCGAACCTCATGCTGGTCCCCGGTGGGTTCGTCAAGGTTCTCGACTTCGGCATCGCGATCCTGCGCGGCGCCGACGCCCCACCGCGCCTGACCCAGGTCGATCACACCATCGGCACCCCGGACTACATGTCGCCCGAGCAACACCTCGGCAGCGTCATCACCACCGCTTCCGACATCTACTCGCTTGGCTGCCTGCTTTTCGGTCTTCTCACCGGCGAACGGGTCTTCTACGGCACTGGGAGCGGTGAGTCGCTGCGCTCACTGCACGTCCAGGCCGCGCCGCCGTCGGTCCAGGCGGATCCGCAGGCAGCCCTCGACCGTCTTCGCGCCTACCTCGACCATGTCGACCCGGCCGCGGAGGACCCCTGCGCCTCCTCGAAGCTCGCCGTACCGCGGCGTTCATGCTCGCCGCCACCGGCCAGGCGCAGGCGGCGCTGGCCGCCTTCACCGGCCTTCGCGCGGCCCTGGCCCTGGCCTACGGCTCATCCGCCGACGCCGAGCTCCAGAACCTCGACAAGATCATCAACCGTCTCGGTGCGGCCTAATGCCGGCCCCGACCAGGTCGCCCTGTTCGACCGGTTGGCTTCGGTGAGCCTGCGGAATCCGTACACAGGCTGACCGGAGTCCATGGCGGTTCGCGATGTCCGCCGCCCAGCACCTGCGGCTCCGCGGTCTTCGCCGGGCGCCGCGGTCAGGACCGGTTGAGCGCCCACGCGGCGGCCAGGGCCAGGCCCGTGGCGACCAGAACCAGCGCAACCCCGCCGAGAAAGAAGAACCCGACCGTCTTCGCCAGCGCCACCGCGACCGGGACGGCGGCCGCCAGGACGAGAGATCCCCGGGCCGTCACCGGAGCCCGCAGCAGCGTCAGCCACGTCCTCGGCGCGCCGTATCCTTCCTGGCTCAGGTCCGCCAGCATGGCCGGGACCAGCCGCAGCGTCCCCCAGGACAGCCCGGCGAACGCGACGGACAGCCCGAGGGCGTAGAAGAAACCGATGGTGTCGCCGAACGCGTCGAAGGACGCGCCGGCCCCGGCCGCGGCACAGCCGAACGCGAGGTACCAGGGCACAGTGCGGTCCTGTCCGGCCTGGCCGACCAGCCGGCGGGCCTGCGCCATCCGCTCGGCCCGCCGGCGCGTGTCTACGGGCCGAGCTTCCCACCGCCGCCCGAACGACGGCCGTGGGTCGCGATGCGTGATCGTCGATGGGACACTGGCCGCATGTTGCCCGACCGCGCGGCCACCGGGGTGGACCTGCCCGTCCGGGACGTCCTGCCCGCGCTCATCGCCGCGCTGACCGGCGACGGGCGTTCTACTCGCGGCCCCGGCGCCGCCCCGGACGGAGCCGATGCGGGCGGGGCCGCCGTGCTGGTGGCGCCGCCCGGCACGGGCAAGACGACGCTGGTCCCGCTGGCGCTGGCGGACGAGGTCAGCGGCCGGGTCCTGGTCGCGGAACCGCGGCGCGTCGCCGTCCGGGCGGCGGCGCGGCGGATGGCTTCCCTCGCCGGCGGCGACGCCGGCGGCGACGCCGGCGGTGAGGTCGGTGGGGCGGTCGGCTACACGATCCGCGGCGACCGCCGAGTGGGGCCGTCCACCCGGGTCGAGGTGGTGACGACGGGGGTGCTCGTCCGGCGGTTGCAGCGCGACCCGGAGCTGCCCGGGACCGGCGTCGTGATCCTTGACGAGTGCCATGAGCGGCACCTCGACGCCGACCTGGGCCTCGCGTTCCTGCTCGACGTCCGCGCGACGTTGCGCCCTGACCTGATGGTGCTCGCGACCTCGGCGACCGCCGACACACGGCGGCTCGCCGGCCTGCTCGGCGGCTCCGGGCCGGCGGCGCCCGTCGTGGGCACGGATGCCCCGCTGTTCGACGTCGACGTGGTCTGGGCCCCGGCACCGGTTGCGATCACGGCGGCGCACGGCCTGCGGGTCGACCCGCGGCTGCTCGACCACGTCGCCGCGACCATCGGGCGGGCCCTGCGGGAGACGTCCGGGGACGTGCTCGTCTTCCTGCCCGGGGCCGGCGAGATCGCCGCGGTCGCCGGCCGGATCGCGGGCCACCGGGACTCGGTGGACGTCGTCACCCTGCACGGCCAGCAGTCCGGCCAGACCCAGGACGCCGCGTTGCGGGCCGGACCACGCCGCCGGGTCGTGCTGGCGACCGCGGTGGCGGAGAGCAGCGTCACCGTGCCCGGGGTCCGGGTCGTGGTCGACGCGGGCCTGGCCCGCTCGCCTCGGATGGATCACGCCCGTGGGCTGGGTTCCCTCGTGACCGTGCGGGTATCGCGGTCGTCCGCCAGCCAGCGGGCCGGCCGCGCCGGTCGGGAGGCGCCGGGCCGGGTGTACCGCTGCTGGTCCGCCGCCGAGCACGACCGGCTGCCCGCCCAGGCCGAACCGGAGATCGCCGTCGCCGACCTGACCGGCTTCGCTCTGGACCTCGCGGTCTGGGGCAGTCCCGGCGGAGCCGGGCTCGAGCTGCTCAGCGACCCGCCGGCGGGCGCGATGGAGGCTGCTGGGGCAACCCTGCGCGCGCTCGGAGCGGTGGACGCCGCCGGGCGCGTGACGCCGCGGGGACGGGCGATCGCCGCGGTGGGGGCGCACCCCCGGCTGGCGAGGGCGCTGATCGACGGCACTCCTGCCGTCGGCGCCCGGCGCGCGGCCGAGGTGGTGGCGATCCTGTCGGGGGAGGGACCGGCGGGCGCGGGGCCGTCCGACGACCTCGTGGCGGCCTGGCGCCGCCTGCGCGCGAACGCCGACCGGGCCGCGTCCGCCCGGTGGCGGGACGAAGCCCGGCGGTTGCGCCCGGCCGCCGAGCCGGCCGCCCCCGCCGGCAAAGCGCCTGATGACGGGGTCACCGACGACCTCGCGGCGGGGCTCGTCGTCGGGCTCGCCTTCCCGGAGCGGCTCGCCCGGGCGCGCGACCAGGGCGGGGCAACTTACCTGATGGCCGGTGGAACAGCCGCGGAGCTGACCGGCGGCTCGGCCCTCACCGGCGCGGAGTGGCTGGCCATCGCGGTCGCGGACCGCGGCGCCGGGCGAACCTCGGCCCGCGTGCGCCTGGCCGTCACGCTCGACGCGGCGACCGCACGCGAAGCGGGCGCGGCCCTCCTGGGCAGCGTCGACGAGGTCGGCTGGTCCGGCGGTGACGTCGTCGCCCGCCGGGTCGACCGCCTCGGCGCGATCGTCCTGGCCGAACGCCCGCTGGCCCAGCCCGATCGGTCACTCCTGGAAGCCGCGGTCCTCGACGGGCTGCGCCGGGAGGGGCTCGCGGTGCTGCGGTGGACCCGCGACGCGGTCGGGCTGCGGGAACGGCTCGCCTTCTGCCACCGCGTCCTGGGTGATCCCTGGCCGGACGTGAGCGACGCGGCGCTGCTGGAGGCAGCGCCTGCCTGGCTCGGGGCGGAGCTACGGGACGCGCGGCGTCGCGCGGACCTGGAACGCGTCGACGCCGGGGCGGCGCTGCGACGCCTGCTGCCCTGGCCGCAGGCGGGCCGGTTGGACGAGCTGGCGCCGGAGCGGGTGGAGGTGCCGAGTGGATCGCGGGTGCGGCTCGACTACGGCGATACCGGCGGTCCGGTCCTGGCCGTGAAGATCGCCGAGGTGTTCGGCTGGGAACGGGTGCCGGCCGTCGCGGACGGTCGCGTTCCCGTCGTCCTGCACCTGCTCTCGCCGGCGGGCCGCCCGGTGGCCGTCACAGGCGACCTGGCGTCGTTCTGGCGGTCCGGCTACCCGCGGGTCCGCTCGGAACTGCGGGGGCGCTACCCGCGTCACCCCTGGCCGGATGACCCGACCACGGCGCCCCCGACCCGCCGCGTCGCTCCCCGCGGCCGCCCGAGGTAACGGGCCTCGTCTCGCGGCGGCGAGCGACGTTCACGGCAGCGATGGCGATCGCGGTCGCCGTCAGCTGGCGGCGCGGCCCTGCTTCGGACCAGTCAACGGTGCTGCGGAACTGGAGTGAACTCCAGGTGCAGTTCGGTCAGGCCGCGCATCAACCAAATGGGGTCATAGGTGAAGCGCCGGGCCTCCAACGTCCGTTCAATGTGCGCGACGCCAGGATCAAGCCCGGTCCGGGCGGGATCTCGTCAGGATCAGGCTCGGAATGACAACCATGGCTGACGCTCCGGCCGGGGTGTTGCCAGGCTGCTGGCGTGCCAGCCGATCCGGTTCGCCGGAGGGCGCTGCCCGGTGTCGGTGGGGGAGCGTCCCCCGGTCCGGGCTCCGCCGCCGCTGACGTCCTTCGGGCGGTCGGACTGGCCGTCCACTCGTCGCGAGGAAAGCAGCCCGCCATGCCCAACGCCGCCGCGACGGCCACCACAGACTCGCCCGCAGGCCCCGTCGCCATGCCCGGACCCCGGCATGCGGATGGGGCCGGGCATGAAGCCGGGCATGAAGATGCCGCAGAGCGGCTGTGAGCAGCCCGCGGGCCACGCTCGTGCCCTGGGCTTCGCGCTGATCGTCAACGGGGGCTTGTGTCCGCCTTTGACGGCATGTAGCGCCGCCCGTAGCGTGCGCGGTATGGACCCGTGGGCGCCGGATCCGAGCGAAGACCGCCGCTGGGTAGACAGGGAGTACGAGTCGGAGAACTCCGCCGACTTGGACGCGGAGTACTACAGGCAGGACCCGCCTCGCCCGGACCCGGGACGTGGGTGGCAGGACCCGCCTCACCCGGGCACGGGGCGTGAAGGGCAGGACGCGGCTCACCCGGGCAGACGCCACAGGGCCCGCAGGTCGTGGAAGTTCATGACGCTCGTGACGGCCGTGGCAGCGGTCGTCGTGGTCGGCGTCGCCGCGACCATCGTGACTGTGATCGCGCCGGGCAAGAAGAGCCATCCTGTCGTCGGGTTCGTGCCGACGGGAACCACCCCGGAACAGGACGGCGAGCAGATCACCACCGCGTTCCTGAGCGCGTGGGGGGCCGGGAACCTCGGGTTGGCGGCCGGCTACACCGAC
Source organism: Pseudofrankia sp. DC12 (assembly GCF_000966285.1). Classification (NCBI taxonomy): domain Bacteria; kingdom Bacillati; phylum Actinomycetota; class Actinomycetes; order Frankiales; family Frankiaceae; genus Pseudofrankia; species Pseudofrankia sp. DC12. The sequence continues at coordinate 1,505,529 of NZ_KQ031391.1, read as the reverse complement.
AGCCCGCGGGCCGCCGAGACGGCGCTCGCCGCGTACCGCCAGGGCCTCCATCTCGGGACGCTGAGCGGCTCGCCCACGGGCGCCACCGCGCTGACCGAAAGTACGCCGACCGCGACCGTGTCGACGCCGCGGGTCAAGGTCGCCATCGCAGTGACCGCCCAGGTCGCGGCCCCGGCAGGTACCGCGACGATCAGCGGTACCTGGAGCTACCACTCGTCGTTGGTCGCCTATCAGAAGCCAGACTCGCCAGCGTGGTCCATCGCGTGGGCACCTGACGACCTCGCACCGAACCTCACCGCGACCACCCACCTCGCCGCCGTACCGATGGCTCCGAAGGCGACGTCCATCCTCGACTCCACTGGCAACAACCTAACCTCTTATCAGGACGCGGGCCTGAACACGATCGCGGGAGTACTGAAGGCCAGCCCGCCCAAGGACCTCGGGCAGCCGGGACTCGCCGTCGAGATCCAGTCCGCGGACGGCACGCCGGTCAAGGACAGCCAGGCAACGATCTCCGCGCCGGTCGACGCCACCCTGGCCACCACCATCAGCGCCAAGGCGGAGCAGGCCGCCCGCAGCGCCGTCGCGGAGCACCCGCAGAGTTCGCTCGTCGCCATCCAGCCGTCGACCGGCCAGATCCTGGCGATCGCCAACAACGCCGGTTACAACGACTTCGCGCTTACCGCCGCGGTGGCACCAGGTTCGACCGGAAAAATCATCACCGCGGCCGCGCTGATCAGCCAGGGGGTCCTTACCGCGAGCACCCCGGTCGCCTGCCCCGCCGTCTACACGGTGCAGGGCATCAGCTACCACAACGACAAGAACGAGTCCGAGCCGGCGTCGACGCCGCTGTCCTACGACTTCGCCCAGTCCTGCAACAACGCCTTCAGCCAGTGGTGGCAGAACGAGAGCGACGGCCGCCTCGCCGCGGTCGCCAAGGAATACTTCGGCCTCAACCAGCCCTGGGACATCGGTCTCGGCAAACCGGGCACCTATTACAACCAGCCGGCGAGTGCCAGTGGCTCCGAGCTGGCCCAGAACATGTTCGGCCAGGGCCACATCACCGCGTCTCCGCTCGCGATGGCCTCGGTCGCGGCCACTGTCGCAGCCGGGACCTTCGAACAGCCCATCCTGCTGCCCGGTGCCGCGCAGACCACTGCGACGCCCCTGCCCGCCGGTGTCGACTCACAGCTGAAAACCATGATGCGCGATGTGGTCACCGAGGGCACGGCCGCCGGCCTCGGGTTCGGCCCGACCGTCTACGCCAAGACAGGAACCGCGGACGTCGACAACCAGGGGCAGCCCAACAGCTGGTTCGTGGCTTTCGACCCGGCCCAGGACATCGCGGTCGCCTGCCTCGTCCTCAACGCCGGCTACGGTGCGCAGTTCGCCGCCCCCGAAGTCCAGCACTTCCTGTCCAGCTACTAGGCCGGCGGATTCGTCATCGGCGGATTCGTCATCGACGGCGGGCGGCCCTGGCGGTGCGCTCACGTCTGCCGGCCTCGCCCGCGCGGCGGGTGCCGCCCGGATGATCGCCACCGGTGGCCAGGGTGGTGAAGAATTCGAGGGTCGCCGAGGTCTTGGTCTGTTGCGGGCCGTTGAGGTCGACGCCGTGCGCGCGCAGCATCGCGGCGGTGTGCGCGGCGGTGTCCAGGGTGTGGTCGGGTGCGCAGCGGGTCGACAGTTCGAGCAGCTGGGTCTGGTCGGGGAAGGTCCATTGTTCGGCGAGCAGGGTCCGGTCGAAGCCGGCCGGGGTGAGTTTGTGGCGGCGGGCGTCGACGGGGCCGAACGCGGTCAGGTCATCGATCGACAGGTGGCGAGGCAGGCGCGGGGTGAGCACGGCACGCTGCCGGGGGGAGAACAGGGCACGCAGGGGACGGCCCTGCGCGATGGCTGCCGCTACGTCCTGGGTATCGAGTCGGGTCTTGAGCGCCGCGGAGCAGACGTAGTTTCCGGGCATCCCGTCGATCTCGACGACGCAGTTCTTGGACCGGCGCAGCGAGTCGGGGATGTCAGCGGGGGCGATCGGGCGCAGTTTGACCACGGAGTCGTCGCTGCGGTGGCGGATGCTGCGGACACGGGCGATGACGCCGTGGCGGTGCAGTTGCCGGTCGGGTGTGTCGAGGTAGTAGACCCGCTGGCCGGGAGCGTGGGCGAACTGGACGCCGAGGGCCGCGCAGGTCTGCTCGTGGGCGCCGCTGGGCACGAGCAGCTTCAGCTCCACCTGATCGGTGTGGGGCGCCAGCCGCAGAAGCTGGTCGAGGTCGTCGTCTGGCAACTGCCAGAACGTCTGCGCGGCCCGCAGCGGCCCTGATGACCGTCGGCCCCCACCGTGCGAACGTCGGCCGGTCGTCGTCTTCATGCGCCTGCTCATCGGGTGACCGAGGACAGCGCCGGTAGGCGCGCCCGTCGCAGGAGGCAGGCCGGCCCGAGCGAGACGACGCGCGGTTGACCGCCAGGTCTCCAGGTTTCTTCCGCCGACACGGCCCATCCCTTCGCCGTTCATCAGACGGACCCTTCGCATTCACTTAAACCGCCTGTGAGCTTACGCCCAGCGACCCCGCCCGGAGGCGGGTCGGTCGGCCGCGCCATTCCCCAGCCAAACGGTTCAGGCATGTGGTGGTGGCTGGGTCAACAGGACGGCGGTGTAGCCGCGCAGGACGAAGGTGGGGCGTTGGACCGGTTCGGCGGCCAGCGCCCAGGTCGGGGCGTGGTCGAGGAGCGCGGCCAGGGCTGCCTGCAGCTCGATGCGGGCCAGCGGCGCGCCGAGGCAGAAGTGCAGGCCGGCACCGAAGCCCACATGGGGATTGGGGTCGCGGCCCGCGTCGAAGGAGTCCGGGTCGGCGAAGACCGCCGGGTCGCGGTTGGCGGCGCCGAGTAACGCGGCCACCTCGGCCCCGGCCGGGATCGTGACGCCGGCGACCGTGACGTCCGCGGTGGCGGTGCGGATGAACAGGTGCAGCGGCGGGTCGTAGCGGATCATCTCCTCGACCGCGGCCGGGATGAGCGTACGGTCGGCGCGCAGCCGGGCCAGCTGGTCCGGCTGCCGCAGCAGGGCCACCACCCCGCCGCCGAGCGCGTTCACCGAGGCCTCATGGCCGGCGTTGAGCAGCAGGATCGCCGAGGCGACCAGCTCGTCGGCGGACAGACGGTCGGTGCCGTCGCGCGCGGCCACCAGATGGCTGATCAGGTCGTCGCGCGGGTCGTCGCGGCGGCGCGCGGCAAGCCGGCGCAGGTAGCCGGCGAACTCGCCGGCGGCCGTGACCGCCGCGGCCTCGGTAGCGGGCGACGGCGCCACCTCGTACATCCGCACGATCGCGGCCGACCACGGCCGCAGCCGGTGCCGGTCCTCGCGGGGCACGCCGAGCAGTTCGGCGATGACCGTGACGGCGAGCGGCTCGGCGACGTCGGCGAGCAGGTCGAAGTCCGGCCCGGCCGCGGCCAGCAGCGCCGTGGCCTCGGCCGCCACCGCCGGGCGCAGGCGCTCAACGTGGCCGCGGCTGAACGCCTGCGCGACCAGCGACCGCAGCCGGGTATGCGCCGGCGGTTCGTTCTCCATCATCTGGTTGCGGTGCAGCAGGTTGAAGGGCGCGAAGAAGGCCGCGGGCTCCTTGTCCTGCCAGAGCCGGCCGAGGCTGCGGTCGCGCAGCACCGCGCCGGCCGCGGCGTGGCTCGCCGCCAGCCACCGGCCCGTACCGGCGTGCCAGCTCACCGGAGCGTGCTCCCGCAGCCGAGCGAGCGTCGGGTACGGGTCCCGCAGGAACCCCGGATCGGCGAAGTCAATCTCCAATCGTGATCCTCCTCCACGCCCGCCACCGTGGGAGCCCACCGTAGAACGATCCCCGGGACTCGCCCGGTGCGATCAGGACACCCAGGCCAGGCTGCTCGCGGCGGCGAACGCCACGCTCGCCGGTGAGGTCTTCGACCACGCCGGGCACCTCCTACCGCCGGACTCTCCGCGTCAGCCACACGCTGACCCGCCACCACGGCACCGTCGCCACCCTCGTCACCGATCTCACCACCGGCAGGCTGGTCGACCTGACCCGCGCCGAGGACGAGGCGTTCTGACGCCTACCCCGCCAGCACGGACGCCGACATGCTGATCGCGACGGACCGGGGTCGCAGGCCTGCGTTTGGCAAACCGGGCCCGCAGCCGATCACACCCTGCGGGGACCGAGCGGGTCAGCCGAGGAGACCCTCGTGTCCCCATCGGGGAGTAGGGCCGGGGTCGCCGAGATCGGTGCCGACCGGGTCCTGCGAGACGACCTGGGCTATGGCGGTGCCCCAGCCGAAGTAGTCCATGAGCACCGCAGCCAGCTCCGGCCGGCCTGGGAGTACCTCGTTGATCGCGGCGGCCATGAGCTCGAGCCAGCGCTGGCGGTGTTCGTCGCGGATGCCGAGCCCGAGGTGGCTGCGCAGCAGCGCCTGATGGCCGCCGAGGCGGGCCGAGAAGTCCGCAGGGCCGCCGAACACCTCCGCCAGCCACACGGCGACGTGATCGAGGTGGGTAGGGGTGAAGTGCGCGAACACGGGCGCGAGCACCTCGTCGGCGAGCACCCGGTCGTAGAACGCCGCGGACAGGCGCCGCAGGCCGTCGAGACCGCCCACCTCGTCGTAGAGCGTGGAACCCACGATTGCCTCCCGAGGCTGGGCCGACGCGGCGCCGGGGCTTCCACCGTGCCGGATCTTCGTTGCGAGCCTACCCCGGCCGGAACGCCTCGGATTGGTGGGTCGGGAGGCGTACACCGTGGGTCTGGCAGACCCCGCTCGGGGTGCGCACACGGCGCTGCCAGCACCGCCTGCGGGCGGTTTTGCCGGATCGGCACACGGGTCTGGCGACAGGGACCTCGTGGGCGAGAGTGGTAGCGCAGCACCAGCACGCCAGCGGCTCGGCGGTGTCTGGCGCTGTTGCCGTCACTGGGGTCGTCGTGTGGGCCTGCCCTCCCCTCCGGTCAGGTCGCCGTCATCCTGACGGGCAGATCCTCGCCTCCAGCATCAGACCCACCATCATGGCGACCCATGGTTGCCGTCCCGGTACGCCTTGCGACAATCCGGTCCTAGCGCGACCCTGGAGGAAGAGCTGTGCAGACCGGGGGACATCGGCGAGCACGAGGGGGAGGGGCGCGCCATGTCGGTACAGGTGCTCACGCTGGGAGGCGAGCGGCAGACACTGTCGGATGAGACGGTGGAGGAGATCCGCGAGATCTTCCGGGGGACGGTTCTGACCTCGGACGATGTCGGGTACGACGAAGCGCGGATCATCCAGAATGCCATGCTCGACCGCAGACCAGGTCTCATCGTCCGGTGTACCGGCGCAGCCGACGTCGTCGACGCCGTCAAGCTTGCCACGGACCGCGACCTCCTCGTCGCGGTCCGGGGCGGCGGCCACAGCATCGCGGGGACCTGCACGACCGACGACGGTTTGATGATCGATCTGTCTGCGATGCGGGGTGTCTGGGTGGACCCGGATCGGCGGCGTGCGCGGGTTGCGGGGGGTGCGACCTGGGGCGACGTGGACCGCGAGACGCAGCTGCACGGGCTCGCGGTACCTGGCGGGGTCGTGTCGACCACGGGTGTGGCTGGCCTGACGCTCGGGGGCGGAATCGGCTGGCTGCACCGCAAGTACGGGCTGGCCTGCGATGCACTGCGCGCGGCCGAAGTCGTGACGGCACGTGGCGACATCGTGCGATGCAGCGCGTCCGAGCGCGAGGACCTGTTCTGGGCGCTGCGCGGCGGCGGCGGTAACTTCGGCGTGGTGGTGTCGTTCGAGTTCGAGGCCTATCCGCTCGGCCAGGTCGTCTGGAACGGCTTGGTGGTCTACCCGGCCGACGCTGCCGCCGAGGTGCTGCCGAGATGGCGGGACTGGGCGTCCAATGTCCCCGACGAAGTCACCAGCCGGGCCATGTTCTGGTCGTTGCCAGCGATGCCGGCATTCCCGCCCTCCGTACACAACCGCGATGTGTTCATCACGGCCGCCTTGTACGCGGGCGACCCGGACGAGGGCCGACTGGCGTGTCGGGAGCTCGCCGAGCTCGGCAGGCCGCTCGCAGACATGAGCAGGGCGGTGCCGTACCGGACGGCGCAGTCCGCCCTCGACCCCCTCTTCCCGAAGGGTGAGCTGCAGAGCTACTGGAAGTCCGTCTACCTGGACCAGTTCGACGAGGAAGCGGCCGCGTTCGTGGTTCGCGTCGGCCAGAACCGCCCGGACCCGAAGACGTTGGTGCATGCGCCTCTCCTGGGCAATGCCAGTGACTGGTGCTTGATCGCGTCTGTCAGGCGGCCTTGGCTTGTTCCGGCATGTGGTCGCTGTCGGTGATGTGATCACCGTTGGTGATCAGTGAGAGCGTGGCGGGCGTCTGGTTGCGGATCGGCCCGCAGATCCGGACCGTGTAGGTGACCTTGCGGGTGGTGATGCCGGGGCGGGCGGTCGGGAAGTCGGAGGCGCTCTTGGCGGCGCGGTCGCGGGTGCGGCCGCGGCCGAGGGTGTGGCGGCGGCGACCGAGGGTGTGGAGGGCCTGCCGCTGCCGGGTCTGGATGATCTCGTCGGGGAGGCCCGCGGTCGCGCAGCCGAGGTGGCGGAGGGCCGCGTGCCGGGCCGCCTTGTAGGACAGCGCGCGCACGAGGACGGGCTGGCCGGCGTGGGCGCCACGGGCCGCGGGGGTGGCCTGGGCGGCGACGGTGCGCTGTAGGGCCCGGATGAGGCTGGTGGCGAGGATCCAGGCGGGGATCTCCTGGGCGGCCTCGAACGGGTCGGTCGCGCGCAGCATCGGGCCGCTGCCCGGCCCGGAGCGGTGGAGGGCCGCTTTCTGCTCGCGCAGCGGGGTCTCCGTGGCGCCCCAGCGGGCGTGGTAGGCGTCGGCGGCCTGCGCGGCGGACAGCGCGGCGGGGTCGGTGACGTTGGTGGCCACCGCGAACGTCTCACCGGTGTGGACCCCGCCCGCGAACACGTCGTACTCCACGACCCGCCAGCCGGCCAGGACCTTCTCGGCACCGAGGTCAGCGAGGAACGACCCGTCGGGCAGCCAGTCCCCGACCCGGCGCACGGTGATCCCGCCGGGCAGCCGCACGAGCAGCTTCATCCCGTCCGCGGCGAGGCGCTCCAGCCGGTCGGCGCCGGGAAAGTTGCGATCACCGATATGCAGCAGGTCAGGCCGGCGCAGCCCGGGCGCCTCGGCGACCTGCTCGAGCAGGGCCTGCTCGCCGACGTCCTTCGCCCCGCTCGACGGGCCGTAGGCGTAGGCGAGCGGCGCCTTCGTCCCGGCATCGTTGTCGAGCAGGAGCCGCACATGCGGGTACGGCGCCGGGTCGGTGCCCGCCCCGAACAACGCCCGGTTGTCCGCGGTGTCGGGCAGCCGGACCAGTGTCCCGTCGAACCCGGCGAGGCGGAAGCTCCCCGCCGTCAGCGCCTGCGCGCCGTCGGTGCCGGACAACTCGCCACGCACCGCGGCGAGCAGCCGGGCACACAGCTCGTCGAGCACCGCGCCGGGCAGGGCGCGCCGCGCCCTCGAGAACCCCGACCCCGCCGGGACCGCACCACACGCGGTGAACGGCACCTCCGCCAGCTCACCGAACAGGGCCGCCAGCACGTCATCCCACGACGTGTCCGCCATGACCATCCCCAGAATCAGCGCCCGCGCGAGCACCGGCCGGGTCAACACCCGCGCCGTATCCCCCTCCTGCCCACCGGCCACCTCGTCGGCGGCCAGGGCCGGGCCGGCCGCCGGGGCGTCGTTCCCCGCGGCGAGCTCACCGACCAGCCTGTTGATCGCGTCAGGACCGAGCAGCCGGTCGATCTCGGCCTCCAGCAGCCCGAGACGCACGAAGTCCGCCGCCCGGCCGACCACCCGGATCTGGCCGTCGTCATACGTCCTCGCGACACCGCGCAGCACAGGCCGGTAGATGACGATGTCATCGCCCTGCCCGACCGGCCGCGCCCCGTCCGCCAGCGTCAGCAACGACCGCCGCTCCGCCACCGGCGCCTGCCCACCCCCGCGCCGCCCCGCCGTCCGCGCCCGCCCCACCGCCACGTCCCCGGCACGCAACGCGACCAGCCCCGCACCGGCAAGCCCGCCAGCCACCCCAGGCAGCACGACCGACGGCACGACAGAGTAGAAAGACACAGCGGACTCCGGGCCAGGGAAAATGGATTCGACACCCGATCTCTACCCGGAGATCCGCCCACATCGCCGCAACCCGGACGTTCCCCGTTCAGCCGGGCGTGTCACACCACCCGGCCACCCGCGGCCACCCCACCCCTCGACCGTCACCCACCGTGACCGCCGGTCAAGACCCAGCCAGACCACTCCGCAAACGCGATCAAGCTCCGCTCACTGGCATTGCTCTCCTGGGTGGTGCCATGTCGAGAGTCGGGGCGGCCGAAACCGCGTTCGGTGATCGCAGCGCACGGTACATCCTGAGCATTGACGGAAACTGGCTGGACCCAGCCGACAACGACGCGAACGTCCGCTGGGTGCGCGATACCTACAGCGAGGCCGTCACCTTGCGGGCCACGTCGGGCACCTACCTCAGCTTCGGCGGCGACGCCGATCTGAACGACGCCGACCGGGCACGGGCCTGGGGGCGCAATGTCGAACGCCTTCGGCAGGTCAAGCGCACCTACGACCCGGAAAACCGCTTCCGGCTCAACCCCAACATCCCCCCCGCCGAGAGCTGAGCCGCCGCCCAGTTGAACAGGAATGGAACGACCTGTTCCACCTCGTGCGCGCCGCCGAGATCAACCACCTCGCCACACAGCCGACCGCTGACCTCGCCGCCGAACAGCGCTCTCTTACCGACGCGTTGAGCCGGCCGGGCAGTGTCCAGACACCGACCATTCCGACGGGGACCGAGGGCGCCAGCTGGTGCGGCCGGCGCACCGTTGCCTCTGGTCGGGACGCCTCGGCGACCCCCGCTCAGCGAGCCCGGATCCCGGTCTGCTGGCCCTGACCGTCGACGAGGTACGGCGGACGGCCGAAGACGTGTTGGCGCAGGCGGGCGGCGTCGAGGGGTGCGGGCCGCACGGGTATGGACATCGTCAGGACGCTCCGAACGGTACGGCGGCGGCCGTCGGTCCGGCGGGCGCCGGGTGCTGCCACAGGCCGCGCCGGCTGAGCTCGGGCAGGACACCCTCCCCGAACCAGTACGCCTCCTCGAGATGGGGGTAGCCCGACATCACGAACTCGGAGATCCCGGCAGCCGCGTACCGCTCGATCAGGTCGGCGACCTGTTCGAAGCTGCCGACGAGCGCTGTTCCGGCGCCACCACGGACCAGGCCGACGCCGGCCCACAGGTTCGGATAGATCTCCAGGTCGTCCCTGGTCCCGCCGTTGAGGGCGAGCATGCGCTTCTGCCCCTCCGACTCGCTTTTGCGAAGACCGTCCTGGACCCGCCTGATCTGGTCGTCGGATGTCCCGGCCAGCAGCCGGCCGGCTTCCGCCCACGCCGCCTCGGCGGTGTCGCGCGCGATGCTGTGCAGCCGGATGCCAAAGGTCAGGTCACGGCCTTCCCTCGCCGCCAGCTCGCGCAGCCGGCTGACCTTCTCGGCCACCGCCGCGGGCGGTTCGCCCCAGGTCAGGTACACGTCGACGTGGCGCGCGGCGACCCGCAGCGCGGCCGGGGAGGAACCACCGAAGTAGATCCGCGGCACGGGGTGGGGGAGCTGGGTGAGCGAGGCGTTCTCGACCTCATAGTGCTTGCCGGCGTAGCTGACCGGGAGCCCGGTCCACAGCCCGCGAACGATCTCCAGGAACTCGGCGCACCGGTCGTAGCGGGCGTCCTTGTCGAGGAAGTCGCCATACATCCGCTGCTCATGGCTCTCGCCACCGGTGACAACGTTGAGCAGCAGCCGCCCGCCGGAGAGGTTCTGGAACGAGCCCGCCATCTGCGCCGCCAGGAACGGTGCCAGCAGCCCAGGCCGGAACGCCACCAGGAACTTCAGCCGCTCCGAGACCTGGCTGAGCATCGCGGTCGTGATCCAGGCGTCCTCGCACCAGGCGCCGGCCGGGGTGAGAGCCGCGTCGAAGCCGAGCTGCTCGGCGGCGCGCGCGACCTGGCCGAGGTAGGGCACCGAGGCTGGCCGCCCTCCGGCGCTCTCCACGACCGTGCCGTGCCCGCCACCGACGATGTGTCGGCCGTCCCCGCCGTTGGTGGGAAGGAACCAGTGGAAGTTCAGCTCGCTCATCGTCGACCTTCGTTCCGAGAGACGTCGTTGTCCGTCACAGCTGCCCGTGGTTCGGTGGTGTGGTCCCGTCGATGGCCCAACGGCCGAGATGCTGGACCTTCCACGCGGCGGCGTCGTGCAGGGTATGGGTGCGCGCGTTGCGCCAGTGCCGGTCGAGCCCGAGGCCGGCGGCGGCCGAGCGGGTGCCCGCGACCTCGAACAGGCGATTGCTCGCCTCCAGCGCGGCGCGGGCCGTCGCGGCGCGGGCGGCCGCGACCGCCAGGCTGGCCGCCGCGGCCGTGCCCGCGGTCAGGTTCGCGTCCGCGGCCTCGATGCTTCGGGCCGCGGCCTCCAGCAGCGCCTCGGCCGCGCGGACGGCGAGCTCGACCTCGCCGAAGGCCCGCACGACCAGTGGGTCGTCGGCGGCCCGCTCGACACCCGCGTCAGGGTGCGGCCTGCTCTTGGTGCGCACGAACACGGCGGCCTCGGTGACGGCCGCCCGGGCGATGCCGGCGTCGATCGCCGCGTGCAGGAGCTGGGCGAACGCGCCATAGGTCTGCGGCCCCTCGAAGGTCGCCGAGTAGGGCGTGATCCAGTCGTCGGTCACCGCCGCGTCGGACAGGACGACGCTGCCGCTCGCCGTGGTCCGCTGGCCGAGCCCGTCCCAGTCGTCGATGACCTCGACACCGGGCGCCTCCCGGGCCACCCACGCGACGTGCAGCGGGCCGTCGACACCCAGGTGGGCCACGACGGGGATCCAGTCGGCCAGCAGCGCCCCGGTCGCGTAGAACTTGCGTCCACGCAGCAGCCACCGCCCGTCCCCGCCGGGATGCAGCGTCGTCCGGAACTCGCGGGCGTGCCGGGTCCCCGCCTCCGACTGGGCGTTGCCGAACCGCCTGCCGGCGAGCACCTCGGCGAACAGCCGCGCCTGCTGGTCGGTCCTGCCCTGGTGACGAAGCTGGTTGACGTAGACGAAGTGGCTCTGCGGGATCTGGCCGATGTTCGGGTCGGCCGCCGACAGCAGCCGGAACACCTCCGCGACGGTGGGGACCGAGACCTCGGCGCCCCCGTGCGCGGCTGGAACCGTGATCGCCAGCAGTCCCGAGGCGCTGAGCCTGTCGAGCTCCGCGACCGGGAGAATCCGCTCGGCGTCGCGACGGACCGCGCCGGCGGCGAAGTCGCGCGCGAGCTCGTCCGCGACGGCGAGCGCCGCCCGGTCCGAGAGAACCGGTACCGGCGGGGTCTGCACGAGCTGGCTCATAGCGTGCCCTTCTTCCGGTGGGCTCCCGTCCGCGCGGGTACGCGGCGCTGGGGCTGGTGGCGTGCAGGAGGGAGCCGCCGGCGCGGGATCTCCACGCCCTCGACGACCGTGGTCCCGCTGCCCGTGAGCCGCTGGCCGAAGCTGTCCCAGCCGCCGGCGCCGTCGACGCCGCCGGTCATGCCTGCGCCAGGCGGGGCAGCGCGGTCAGCAGCCGCTGGGTGTAAGGGTCCTGGGGGTTGTCGAAGACGTCACCGGCCGGTCCCTGCTCAACGACGCGGCCACCCTTCATCACCAGGATCCGGTCCGAGACGTGGTGGATCACGCCCAGGTCGTGGGAGATGAACAGGTAGCTGACCCCGAGCTCGTCCTGCAGGTCGGTGAGCAGGTCCAGCACCTGGGCCTGCACGGACACGTCGAGCGCCGAGACCGGCTCGTCGCACACGAGGAGGCTGGGCTCGGGAGCCAGCGCGCGGGCGATCGCGACCCGCTGCCGCTGCCCGCCAGACAGCCGCAGTGGCGCCGCGCCGAGATGCTGCTCACCCAGGCCCACCTGGTTGAGCAGGCGGACGGCGCGGCCCCGGGCCTCGGCCTTGGACGACGGTGGCCGCCTGCCGGTGCGCAGCGCGTCGACGAGCAGGCGTCCCACCGGCCAGCGCGGGTCGAAGGAGCTCAGCGGGTCCTGGTAGATCACGCCGATGTCCTTGCGCAGCGGACGCCGCGCGGCGGCCGACGCGGCCGTCCAGGCCTCGCCGTGCAGGAGGACCTCGCCGGAGGTCGGCGCGAGCAGCGCGAGCGCGATCCGGGCCGTCGTCGTCTTGCCCGACCCGGACTCGCCGACGATGCCGAGCGTCTCGCCGCCCAACAGCGTGAAGGACACGTCGTCGACCACGGTCCGCTCGATCCTGTCGGGACCCCGGTACACCTTCGTCAGTCCGCGCGCCGCCAGCACCGGGCGGCCGGAGCCGACCGGCTGGCGGGCTCGCGGCACGACGGCCGGCCGCGCCGGGGTCCCGGCCGGCTCGGCGAATCCGGTCCGCTGGGTCGGCGGCCCGTTCGGTTGGCGATCCGCCTGGCCGGCGGTCCGCGCGGCCTGTGGGGAGCCCGGTGGCCGGACCAGCCGGGTCCCCCGGGTGTGCTCCGACGGGATCGCGTCCAGCAGAGCCTTCGTGTACTCGTGCTTCGGTTCATGCAGGACCTGGTGCGCGGGCCCGTGCTCGACGATCTCGCCGGCGCGCATGACGGCCACCTCGTCCGCCAGGCGGGCCACGACGGACAGGTCGTGGCTGATCAGGATGATCGATGTGCCACGTTCCTTCGACGCGGCCAACAGGTCGAGGACCTGTGCCTGCACCGTCACGTCGAGGGCCGTGGTCGGCTCGTCCGCGATGACGAGCTTCGGATCCAGCGCGATCGCCGAGGCGATCAGGGCGCGCTGCCGCAGGCCGCCGGAAAGCTCGTACGGCCGCTGCCGCGCCCGGACCTCCGGCTCCGGGACGCCCACCGCGCCGAGCAGCTCGACGGCTCGCCGTGCCCGCCGGCGGCGGTCGCCCCAGCCGTGCAGCCGCAGCGGCTCGGCCACCTCGTGACCGACGCGACGCAGCTGGTCGAGCGACACGAGCGCGTCCTGGAGCACGAACCCGATGTCGCGGCCGCGGATCGCGCGCCAGGAGCGTTCTGACTGCCGGGTCAGGTCGGTGCCCGCCAGCTCGATCCGGTCGGCCGCCACCCGGGCCTGCGGGCCGGGGAGACCGACCAGGGTGCGGGCCGTGACGCTCTTGCCGGACCCGGACTCGCCGACGATGGCCAGGCAGCGGCCCGGCCGGGCGACGAACGAGATGCCCTTGACGACCTCGGCGTCACCGAAGGAGACCCGCAGGTTGTCCACGGTCAGGAGGGCTTGCCGCTGTTCGGCAGCCACGGCGACCTGCTCGGCTGATGTAACCGTCGTCACCGCGCGGCCCCTTCCAGTCGGCGCTGCAGCGTCCGGCCCAGGGAGGTCACCGCGAGCGTCACAAGGACGATCACCAGACCGGGCAGGACTTCCAACCACCACGAGGTGGTGATGTAGAGGCGGCCGGCGTCCAGCAACGCGCCCCACTCCGGGCTTGGCGGCGCGACGCCCAGCCCGAGGAAGGCGAGCCCTGACGCCCAGACGATGGACTGCCCGATCCCGAGGGTGAGCACGGCGACGAGTGGCCGCATGGCGTTCGGGAACAGGTGCTGGCGGATGACCGCCCAGCGGCTGTGCCCCAGCGCGCCGGCGGCCTCGACGTAGCCGGCCTGGCGGACGCTTCGGACCTGGCCGCGCACCATGCGGGCGTAGCCGGGCGCCGAGCCGATCCCGACCGCGACGAGTTCCGTCGTCAGCGACGGCCCGAAGATCGAGATCAGCAGCAGCGCGAGCAGCAGGACCGGGAAGGCGAACGCGACCTCCAGGACCCGGCTGATGACGACGTCGACCGCACCGCCGGCGAGCCCGGCGGCGAAGCCGAGCAGGACGGCGGCCGCCATCGCCAGCCCCGTCGCGCCCAGGCCGATCCCGAACGACTCGCGCGCGCCGTAGACGACTCGGGTGTAGAGGTCGCGCCCCGAGTCGTCGGTGCCGAACGGGTGATGCCAGGACGGCGCGCCCAGCGGGTGACGCAGGTCGATGGCGGTCGGGCTGCCGTGGGTGAGCAGCCCGGGCGCGACGACCGCGATCAGCGCGAACAGCAGGATGAGCGACGCCACGAGGGTGCCGGGGCGGGCACCGAGCCTCACCTTGCCCAGCCGGGCGAGGACGCTCACCGGAGGTGCCGTGAGGGTCGTCATGACGCCACCAGCCGCGGGTCGACCAGGCCGTAGGCCAGGTCCACCAACAGGTTGGCCAGGATGTAGACGGCGGCGACCACGAGGACGACCCCGGAGACGACGGGCACGTCCCGGCTGTTGACGGCGGCGACGAGGACCTGGCCGATGCCGGGGCGGCCGTAGACGCTCTCCGTGATCACGGCGCCGGACAGCAGTGCGCCGAGCGCCCACCCTGACAGCGTGATGCCCGGGATGACCGAGTGCCGCAGCGCGTGCTTGAGCCGCACGCCCGCGTCGGTCATGCCGCGGGTCCTGGCGGTGGTGATGAACGGCTGGTCGAGCACCTTCTCGAACTCGTCGCGGGTCACCTGGCCGAGGAAGCCCGCCAGCGGGATGGCCAGCGTCACCACCGGGAGGATGGTTCCCCGCACGCTCGTCCCGCCGATCACCGGGAAGATCCGCAGCTTCGCGGCGAACACGACCAGCAGGACGACGCCGACCCAGTACGGCGGCAGGCTCGCCGTGAAGGCCTCCCAGGTCGAGCCGAGCGCCGTCACGAACCGGCCTCGCTTGACGGTGAGCAGCGTGACCCCGAGGGCGAGCGCCCACGCCACGACCAGCGCGGCGGCGGTCAGCACCACGCTGGGCATCAGCTCGGCGCTGATGACCTGGGTTACCGGCCTGTACTGGGTGTAGGACGTTCCGAGATCACCGTGCAGCAGCCCGCCGACGTAGCGCAGATACTGGACGATCAGGGGCTTGTCGAAGCCCAGCTTGTGGTTGATCGGCGCGAGTTCGGCCGGCGTCCAGCGCTGGGCCCGCCCGTTCCGCTGGTTGAGGATCGCGGTGGCGCGGTCGCCCGGCACCAGCAGTTGGGCGAAGAAGGTGACCGAGGCCGCCGCCACCAGCACTCCGACCGCCGTCACGGCCTTGACCGCGGCCCGGCGGGCCGTCCGCGCGTTCCAGCGCGCGGACGGCCTCCGGGACTGAGCTGCCGTCGCGACTTCCACGACAGTGGTCACGACGGCCTCACTTCGTGAAGTAGGCGTCCTCGAAGACCGGCTCGCCCTGGCTCTTCTCGAGCCAGACGTCCCGCAGGTTCTTCGCGGCCGCGATCGAGGTGGTCTGGGTGTAGAGGCCGACCGCGGCCGCGTTGTCCTGGATGATCCCCTGGGCCTGGGCGTAGTACCCGTTGGCGGTCGAGGTGTCGGGCGCGCTGTTGCCCTGCTGGATCACGGTCGACAGCTGGTCGTTGTTGTAGAAGGAGGAGTTGTTGTAGTTCGGGTTGTCGGCCGTGCTGGGCCGCCAGACGATCCAGAGGATCGCCGGGCTCGGGCTGGTCCAGTACCAGGGCTGGGCGTCGTAGCTGTCCGGCTTGCTGAACTTGCCGGCGAACGTCTCGGCCTGGGTTTCCGGGACGAGCTTGACGTTGAACCCGACCTGCTTCCACTCCTGCTGCAGGTCCTGCAGCACCGTGGCGCCCTCGCTGGTGAACACCGAGCCCGCCGGGTAGGCGAAGGTAACGTCGAGCTCCTTGCCGTCCTTGGTCCGGTAGCCCTGGCCGTTGCGCTGGGTCCAGCCGGCCTGGTCCAGCAGCTGCCCGGCCTTCGCCGGGTCGTAGGCGTACTGCGTGGCCGTTTCGGCGTCGTACCCGGGAGTCGCCTGGCTGACCGACGGGTTGCCCTCGTACGGGATCACGCCGTGGAACCCGGCCTGCACCGCGGACTTGCGGTCGGCGCCGTAGGCGAACGCCTGCCGCACGAGCTTGTCGGTGAACACGCCTCTGCTGGTGTTGAGATAGACCGAGACGGGCTTGCCGGGCGTGATGTACTGCTGCACGCCGAACTGCGCCTGGGCAGCCTTCCAGTTCACCGTTGGAACGTCGTAGATGACGTTGGCCTCGCCGGTCGTCAGGGCGGCGTAGCGCTGCACCGGGTCCGGCAGGAACTTCCAGTCGACCTCGTCGACGATGGCCGGTCCCTTGTGCTTCGCGGTCGCCGGCCAGGACGTGTAGTTCGGGTTCTTGACGAGGATGACCTCCTGGCCGTGCTTCCATTCCTTGACCTTGAACGCGCCCGAGCCGATCGGGTCATCGCAGTTCACGGCGTCGCCGCGCTTGAGCGCGGTCGGCGACTGAATACCGAAGTAGGCCTGCGACAGCATCGTGAGGAGCGGCAGGTACGGCTTGTTGAGCGTCACCGCGAGGTGCGTGGCGTCGATCGCCGTGGCCGACTTGAAATACGGGTCGATGGAGACCTGGGCGGTGCTGTTGCCACCCTTCTCCCAGTAGGCGAAGTTGTCGGCGATGGCCTGGGCGTCCAGCGGTGTCCCGTCGGTGAACTTGACCCCGGGCTTGAGGGTGAAGGTGTAGGTCAGCCGGTCCGCGGAGATCGTCCAGCTGTCCGCCAGCCAGGGCTTGATCGAGCCGTCGTCGGCCTCGGTGACGATCGAGTCGAGGATGTTGCGGTCGAGGTAGGCCTGCTGGACCCACCCGCCGGCCAGGCACGGCGGCTCCTGCTCGTGACCGTAGACGATCGTTCCGCCCTTGACGGGGGACCCACCCGCGGACGTGGCCGCGCTGCCGCCGCAGCCCGCGATCACTGCGCCCAACAGGGCGGCACTGGCCGCTGGCAGCGCGGCGCGTCGTGCTCGCCAGATTCGATTCATCGCTGTCTCTTCCTTGCGGTGGAGTTGTCGGTTGGGATGGTGGGCCCGGTCGGCGCGGCGCGCCGCTCGGTGATCGGAAGGTGCGCGCCACCGCGATAGCGGGCGCCGAAGTGGCGGTCGGGAAGCCGGTCCCCGTCGCCGAAGATCCGGTCGCGCAGGGACTCGTCCTCGTCGTAGCTGGCCCGCAGCCGGCCGCGGGCGCGCAGCACGGGTACGACGAGCTCGATGAAGTCCCTGGCGGTGTCGTACGAGTGGTACTGGAGCAGGTTGATGCCGTCGATGCCGACGTCGTCGAGCCACGACTCGATCGCGTCCGCGACCTTCTCGGGGGTGCCGACGGTGAAGAACGGCCCGCGGCCGATGTCGCTGAAACCGGCGAGCAGCTCCCCGACGCTCTGCTCCGGGTCGAACGCCCGCCAGCGCCCGATGCCCCCGTCGCCGTCGGCGACGTCCTTGATCTTGGTCTCCGGCGGGTACGCCGTCGGGTCGAACGGAAGGCTGGCGTGCGCGAGATACCCCTCGACGCTGGTGAGCCGCTCGTACGCGGCGAGCTTGGCCTGGGCCTCATCGTCTGTCCGTCCGACGATCACTGCACCGATCGCGACGAAACGGACGTCGTCCGCCTTGCGGCCCGCCGCGACCGCGGCGGCGCGGACGTTCTCGATGGTCGTCCGGACGAAGTCCGCGCTCGGACCGCCGGTGAAGACGAGCTCGGCGTGCTTGCCGGCGAACGCGGTGCCCGCCGCCGACGCGGTCGCGGTGAACAGGACCGGGGTCCGCTGCCGGCTTGGGGCGGGCAGCTGCGGGCCCTCGACCTTGAAGTACTTCCCGTCGTGATCGATCGGCCGGATCTTCTCCGGATCCGCGAAGGTGCCGTTCTCCCGGTCCGAGACGATCGCGTCGTCATCCCAGGAGCCCTCCCACAGCTTGTAGAGCACGTCGAGGTACTCGTCGGCGATCTCGAAGCGGGTGTCGTGGTCGATCTCCCCGTCCAGCCCGAAGTTGCGGGCCGCGTTCGGGAGGTATGAGGTCACGATGTTCCAGCCGACCCGGCCCTTGGTGAGGTGATCGAGGGTGCTCAGCCGGCGAGCCCACGCGAAAGGCGGCTCGTACGTCGTCGAGAACGTGATGCCGAAGCCCAGGTGCCTGGTCACGGCCGCCATGGCCGGGACCACGAGCGATGGATCGTTGTTCGGGATATGCAGGCCTTCGCGGACGGAGGTGCCCGCGCCGCCCCGGAAGACGTCGTAGGTGCCGATGACGTCGGCGAGGAACACGGCGTCGAAGCCGCCGGACTCCAGCAGTTTCGCCAGCTCGGTCCAATACTCGATGTCGTTGAACCGTTCCCGGTTGTTGTCCGGAAGCCGCCACAGACCGTGTGTGATGTGGCTGACGCAGTTCATCTCGAAGAGGTTGAGAATGAGGCGCTTCTTCTCGGCCATCGCCGGCGCTCAGGCGGGCTGGGGCGCGAACGCGCCGCGGTAGCGAGTGGCGGGATGGCGCTCGGGCAGCCGGTTCCCCTGGCTGAACAGCTTGTGGCGCAGCGTTCCGTCCGCGTATTCGCGCTGCGCGAGCCCGCGGTCCCGCAGGACGGGGATCACGTGGTCGACGAACTCCTCGTACGTGCCGGGAATCTCGGCGTTGACGAGGTTGATGCCGTCGACACCGGCCGCCTGCCAGAGCGCGAGCTGGCCGGCGATCTGCTCGGGAGTTCCGACGATGCGGCTGTTAGTCGCCGTGTAATGGGCGACATCGCGCAGTGTCGGCTGCCGGTCCGTTACCAGGTCCTTGATCCAGCCGACGATGCTCTGCACGCCCTCGGTCTTCAGCTCGCCGACCGGGGTGTCCAGGTCCTCGAAACCGAAGTCGATGCCGACCGCCCCGGACATGTGCGCGAGCTGGGCGTCGTAGTCGATCCATTCGTCGAGCTCAGCGGCCTTGCGCCTGGCTTCCTCCTCGGTGGCGGCCGGCACGACATACAGCCCCTGGAAGAACTTGAGGTCGTCCGCGCGCCGTCCGTAGGTGACCGCACGGGCGCGGATATCGGCTGTGTCACGGGCCGCGGCGTCGAGGCTGGGCGACGCGATGAAGACGGCCTCGGCATTCTTCGCCGCGAACGTCCGGCCCGCCTCGGAGGCGCCGGCCTGGAACAGCAGCGGCGTCCGCTGCGGCGACGGACTGGTCAGGTGCGGGCCCTCGACCTGGTAGCGCGGGCCCCTGTGGTTGATCTTGTGAACCTTGTTGAAGTCGGCGTGGACGCCGGTCTGGCGGTCCTGGATGAGCGCGTCGTCCTCCCAGGACCCCTCCCAGAGCTTGTAGGTGACGTCGACGTACTCGTCCGCCCACGCGTACCGCTCGTCGTGCTTGGTGAGTCCCTCGAGCCCGAAGTTGCGAGAGGCGTTGGGAAGGTAGTTGGTGACGATGTTCCACGCGATACGGCCCTTGCTCGCGTGATCAAGCGTGGAAATCCGGCGGGCGAAGTTGAACGGGTGCTCCTGGAGGATCGACGCGGTGAAAGCGATGCCGAGGTGCTCGGTGGCATAGGCGATCGCGCTGGCCAGGACGGAGGGATCGTTGCTGGGCACCTGAAGCCCGGCCTCGACGTACTTGCGCTCGTCGCCGCGGTAGGGGGCGTAGAGGCCGACCACGTCCGCGAAGAAGATCGCGTCGAACGTGCCGCGTTCCAGGGTCCTGGCCAGATCGACCCAGTGGTCGAGGCTGTTGAAGTCGGTCTGCCGGGCGGTTGGTCTACGCCAGGTGCCCTGGATGATGTGGCCGGTCGTGTTCATCACAAAAGCCGCGAAGTGCAGCGGACGGGGCGCGTGTGACATGCAGCTCTCCACGGGAAGGGTGCCGGAGACATGAGGCTTCGGCGGGCGGCCGGGCGCAAGGCCTCAGGCGTCAGGGGTGACGCTGAGCGACCGAGAAGGTGGGCTGGGCCGAGCAGTCAGCTGGGCGGTGTGACCCTGGCCGTTCGTCGCGCGCCATACGTGGCGGACGGATGGCGCAGCGGAAACAGAGGGGATCTTGGCGAGGTCCCGGAATCGCCGGTCAGGTCACCGACACAGACAGCTGGCAGTACGGAGAAGATCGACGTGCCGACGGGTGGCCAGCTCGGTCAAGCCCATGGCGATCTCCTCTCCGCACTGCGGCGCGCGCTGTCGCGACGCGTTGTCAACCAAGACGATAGACTTAGTCGCCCCGCGTTGGCAGGTGTCCGCTGGCAGGAGTTGGCTATCGCACCCTCGGCTTCCCCGATCAGGAGTAGCACGTGCGTATCGAGCAGCTCGAGTACATCGCCGCCGTTACCAGGTTCGGCTCGCTGCGGCGCGCGAGCGAGCAGCTGCATGTCTCGCAACCCGCGCTCAGTGAGGCGATCAGCAAACTGGAGCGCGAGCTCGGCGTCACCTTGCTCGACCGGCGCCGTTCGGGTTCCCGGATCAGCGTCGCCGGGCGGGAGCTCCTGGCGCCGATCGTCGACGTGCTGGAGTCGGTCGACCGGCTCAGGGCCGCGGCCGGTGACCAGCTCGCCACCCGCCGCCTGCTCAGGATCGGGACCGTGAATGCGGGCACCGCGTCGCTGTTGCTGCCGGCGGTCCGTGCCTTCCAGTCGCAGCATCCGGGATCGACGGTGGAGATCCTGAGCCTGCGGCAGGACGAGATCGAGACCAGCCTTGCGGACGGCGTGCTCGACCTGGGTCTTGTGAACCTCCTCGACGGTGACGACGTCCCGCCGGGGCTGGAGTTCACGCACCTGCTCAGCGGCAGGCCGATCGCGGTGATCCCAGCTGGGCATTCGCTCGCCCAGGCAGACGAGGTGACCGTCGACGATCTGAGGGGCGAACGCTTCGTCGCGATGCGCGCCGGCTACATCATGTATCGGTTCGCGCACAGGCTCTTCGGATCCCGGCTGCCGGCCGAGTGGCACTCCACCGACGGGGCGGAGATGGGCAAGATGATGGTCGCCGAAGGGATCGGCCTCACGGTCCTGCCTGACTACAGCGTCATCGGCGACCCCTTGGAGCGCGCGGGGCTCATCACGGCCAGACCGATCGCGGACGAGCCGACGACGGTCACGATGGTCGCGCTCCACCGGCGCCAGGCCAGAGTTTCCGTCGTGGTCCGCGACCTGCTCGCGCACCTGTTGGCGCAGGCCCGTCGGCCAGCGACGTCGGCCAGCGTCTAGCCCGCGGCCCGCGCTCAGGTGCTCCCGGTGCGCCCTTCGGGGAAGCGCCGCGCCGGCCGGTTGTCCACTCCGCATGCGCCTCCGCCCGCAGTGGCATCAAGGCGGGGGGTCAGTCAATCCGTAGAGGGCCACTCTCCTCGCCAGATCGCCGACGTCCTCGGTCACGGCAACCCGTCGATGACGCTGAGCACCTACATCGGCCGCAAGGTCTCCAACCCGGGCGCCGCCGAAACCCTCTCCATGCTGGCCTTCGACTGATCGGTCGCGGTCCTGGTCGGACCGTCGGTCTGTCCGACCAGGACCTGCTCACGCAGGGACGGCGGAACGTTTCGCGGCGTAGCGGATCTCAACAGGGTCGATGGCACTGGTCGTATCCTGTGGTCTGTGAGCATCGAGCGCGACGAGCTCCGCAGACTGATCGACCAGTTGCCTGAGTCACAGGTCGCGCCGATCCTCGCGATCGTGCGCGAGAGCGCGCCGACCGAGGACGGTGGCGACGAGTGGCCGCTACCCGACTTCGTGGGAGCACTGTCCAGCGGTAAAGGTGATCTTGCCGCGCGTTCGAGCGAGATCCTCCGCGACGAGCTGGGACGCGACCCCCAGTGATCGTCCGGGACACCGGACCTCTCCTCGCCGCCGCCGACGCGGATGACACGGGGCAGGCGGCGGCGCTGGCCGTGTACTTCGAGTTCTTGGAGCTCAATGCCTCGCCATTGCTGTGGCCGCGTGCCCTCTGTTGGCGCTGCTGTTGTCAGCCGGGCTGCTCAAGCGTTCTTTGAAACGGCACCGCTTCCAAGCTGCCACATTTCATAGTTACCACATTCCGCCGTGATCTCGGCTGTCGCCTGAGCCGCGGTGAAGAAGTCGTCGACCACAGGCGAGATGTGCGATGCTGCCACCGCGAGGCACACCTGGTCGGGCGCCAGATCCGGGATGGGCACATAGACGACGTCCGGATGTGAGTAGAACACGGTCGCCGAACGGGCCAGGAACGAGATGCCCCGGCCGGCCGCAACATGCTCGAGCGTCTCGTCCACCCCGCGCACCAGGTACCCGGCGTTAGGGTGCGGGCGCCTGGTGGGCTGCGTGCTCGGGTCGGCATGCCAGACCAGCGGCTCGCCGGCCAGGTCGGCCTCAGTGATCTCCTCCTTGCCGGCCAACCGGTGGCCGGCGGGCAGCACCGCCACCCGCGGCTCGGTGTACAGCGGGGTGACGCGCAGGCCGGTCTCGTCGATGGGCAGCCGCACATAGCCGACGTCAATGCGGCCGTCGAGCAGCATCGGGGCCTGGTCGTCCCATTCGATCCGCTGCACGTCCACGACCACGTCCGGGTGCCGGGCCTCGAACGCCCGCGCCGCCGGGATGACCGGGATGCCGGCCCGGAAACCGACCGTCAGGCGCTGGCTGCCGCGTGCGGCCACGGTCACCCGGCGGCGGACCGCGTGCGCGGAGGCCAGCAGCGGGCCAGCGTCGGTCAGCAACTGCCTGCCGGCGTCGGTCAGCACCACGCCGTGGCTGTCCCTCGTGAACAGCGGAGTGCCGAGATCCTGTTCCAGCGCGCGGATCTGCCGACTGAGCACCGGCTGCGCGATGTGCAGCTCATCGGCGGCGCGGCCGAAGTGCAGCGTGTCGGCGACGGCGACGAAGTAGCGCAACTTGCGCAGGTCCAGATCCATGGAGCCTCCCGGTCCGGCGATGCCTTCAGGGTATCGCAACGGCTGAAAGAGGTCTTGGACACCTGCTTAGGCCAGTGGCACCGTGGAATTGAGCGCCGTTCATTGCGTCATTCAAGGGCGTCGACGACACCACCGTTACAACAACCGGATGGGCGTGGCGTTCTGTCCAGCTATCCAGCTCCAGAAAGCAGGCACTCGATGAGCAGCATCAGCATTATCGGCCTGGGGGGCATGGCCCGCGCCATAGGCGCCCGCGCGGTCGAGGGCGGCAATGCCGTCGAGGTCGTCGGTCGCGACGCGGCCAAGGCCAAGGACTTGGCCGCCGCGCTCGGTGGCGGCGCCACGGTCGGGACGTTCGGCACTGCCCCAGCCGGCGACATCGTCATCCTCGCCGTGCCGAACGCCAGCGCCGTGCCGGTCGTCGCCCAGTACGGGAACGCGCTCGTCGGCAAGGTCATCATCGACATCACCAACCCCATTAACGCCGACGCCACCGGGCTGGTTAGCCCCGACGGCACTTCCGCCGCGCAGGAGATCGCCAAGGCCGCCCCGGCGAGCGCGCACGTCGTGAAGGCGTTCAACACCGTCTTCGGCCACGTACTGGCCCCGGGCCGCCCGCTGGACGTGCTCTTCGCCGGCGACGACGCGTGGGCCAAGGCGAGCGTATCGGCGTTCATCGAGAGCCTTGGGTTGCGACCCCTGGATGCCGGAGGCCTGGAGATGGCGCACTGGCTGGAAGGGGCGGGCCTGCTGATGATCAGCCTGGCCCGCCACGGCGTGGGGGACTTCAACTTCTCCCTCGGCGTCAGCAGTCTCAGCTGATCACACCCGCACCACCACTTCTCGCGCCACATCACTGACAAGGAGCAGCAGCATGCGCGTTTTCGTCACTGGCGGGACCGGCCATTCCGGTTCGTACATCATCCCCGAGCTCATCGCCGCCGGGCACGAGGTCACCGGCCTGGCCCGGTCGGACACGGCCGCGGCGGCGCTGTCCGCGCATGGCGCGAAGGTGCGTCGCGGCGACCTCGAGGATCTCGACGGGCTCAAGGAGGCGGCCGCGGACTCCGACGGCGTTATCCACGTCGCGCACAGGGCATGTGGTACCTGGGTCCTCGGGGGGTCGCCGGTCTCCCCGGCGGGGCCTGCTGCTGCCTTCAGCAGGCGGGCAGCCAGTTCCGTAAAAGCCAGCCCAGGTGCCGGGTGTGGCTGGTGTCGTGTACCGGCGGGTGCAGCCGCCCGACCGGCAGCGCGTCCGGCCGGGCCGCGGAGTGCCAAGTCAACTTGACATTTCCTCCCGTCGTTGGTCGTCGCTGGCTGTGGCGGGGATGGCGTTGTCGATGAGGACGGCGGCGATGGCGGCGGCGGTCGGGAAGGCGTCGGCGTTGAGGACCCGGGTGCGGGCCGCGGCGCCGTCGATGAGCAGCGCGAGCTGCTCGCCGAGCTGTTCAGGGTCGGCGGCGCCGGCCTCGCGGGCGGTGTCGGCGAGCCGCGCGGCGACGGCTTTCTTGTAGTCGTGTGCGTACTGGGATGCGGGGTGCTGGGGGTCGTGGAGTTCGACGGCGGCGGCGATGTAGGGGCACAGGGGGGTGGTGGGGGGGATGTCGAAGGCGGCGAGGAGCCGTTCGCGGGGCGTGAGGTCGGTGCGGTCGAACACGCCGGACAGAACGGAGGGGTCGAACCGGCGCAGATACTCGGCGACGAGTTCGTCCTTGCCGGTGAAGTGCTGGTAGGCCGTGCGCTTGGACACCTGGGCCGCCGCGCACAGCTGGTCCATGCCGGTGCGGTTGATGCCCTGCTCGCGGAACAGTTGCTGGGACGCGCCCAGGATGCGCTCGCGGGCGCCCCGGCCCCGGCGGCGGCCGTTGGGGCCCTTCTCCAACTCCGTCATGGGGCCACGATACCCCGGTCGGGTAACGATCGGTGTACATAGTTTGCGTCCCGCTCGCCCTCCCGGTACGGTAAGCACACCGAGCGGTGTACATAACACCGTCACTCCATGTGCATACGGCACCACCGACCAAGGAGCGACTATGGGAAAGCTTGACGGCAAGGTGGCGGTCATCACCGGCGGCACGACCGGCCTGGCGCTGGCCGGCGCGAAGCTGTTCGTCGACGAGGGAGCGCACGTCTTCATCACCGGCCGCCGCCAGGACGCCCTGGACGAGGCCGTGAAGCAGATCGGCCGCAACGTCACCGGCGTCCAGGGCGACGCCGCCGACCTGGATGACCTGGACCGCCTGTACGACACCGTCAAGCGGGAGAAGGGCAGTCTCGACGTGCTGTGGGCCAGCGCCGGCGGCGGCGAGCCCGCCCCGCTCGGCGAGATCACCGAGGCCCACTTCCACGCGGCATTCTGGCTCAACGCCCGCGGCACCCTGTTCACCGTCCAGAAGGCCCTCCCGCTCTTCAACGACGGCGGCTCCATCCTCATGACCGGCTCCAACGCCTCCCTCGGCGCCTTCCCCGGCTGGAGCGTCTACGCCGGCAGCAAGGCCGTCCAGCAGGCCTGGGCCCGCGTCTGGCTCAACGAGCTCAAGGACCGCCGCATCCGCGTCAACGTCCTGACCCCCGGCCAGGTCGCCACCGCCAAGCAGGAAGAACTCTTCGACGAGGCCACCAAGCGCCAGTTCGAGTCCCTCATACCCCGCGGCCAGATGGGCCGCCCTGACGAAATCGCCACCGCCGCCCTCTTCCTCGCCTCCGACGACTCCAGCTACGTCAACGGCATGGAACTTGTCGCCGACGGCGGCACCACCGCCATCTGAACCGAACAACACACAACCGTGGCAGGACATCTGATGAGCAGCATCAGCATCATCGGCACCGGGAACATGGCCCGCACCATCGGTGCGCGGGCGGTAGCGGGCGGCAACACGGTCGAGGTCATGGGCCGCGATCAGTCCAAGGCCGCTGACCTGGCCAAGGCTCTCGGCGGCGGCGCCACGACGGGAGAATGGGGAACCGCCCCGGCCGGGGACATCGTCATCGTGGCCCTGTTGTACGACGGCGTCGTGCCGGTCGTCGCCCAGTACGGAGACGCTCTCGCGGGCAAGGTTATCGTCGACATCAGCAATCCCTTCAATTCCACGTTCGACGGGCTAGCCCACCGCGAGGAGACCTCGATCGCGCAGGCAGTCGCCAAGGCGGCCCCGGCCAGCGCCAGCGTGGTGAAGGCGTTCAACACCATCTTCCGTCATGTCCTGGAGAAGGGCCAGCCCGACGTCTTCCTCGCTGGCGATAATGCGCAGGCCAAGGCAAGTGTGGAGGCGTTCATCGAGAGCCTCGGGCTGCGCCCGCTGGACGTCGGCGGCCTGAAAATGGCGCACTGGCTGGAAGGAGCGGGCGTGGTCACGGTGGGCCTCGCCAACCCAATGCCAGTGACTGGTGCTTGATCGCGTCTGTCAGGCGGCCTTGGCTTGTTCCGGCATGTGGTCGCTGTCGGTGATGTGATCACCGTTGGTGATCAGTGAGAGCGTGGCGGGCGTCTGGTTGCGGATCGGCCCGCAGATCCGGACCGTGTAGGTGACCTTGCGGGTGGTGATGCCGGGGCGGGCGGTCGGGAAGTCGGAGGCGCTCTTGGCGGCGCGGTCGCGGGTGCGGCCGCGGCCGAGGGTGTGGCGGCGGCGACCGAGGGTGTGGAGGGCCTGCCGCTGCCGGGTCTGGATGATCTCGTCGGGGAGGCCCGCGGTCGCGCAGCCGAGGTGGCGGAGGGCCGCGTGCCGGGCCGCCTTGTAGGACAGCGCGCGCACGAGGACGGGCTGGCCGGCGTGGGCGCCACGGGCCGCGGGGGTGGCCTGGGCGGCGACGGTGCGCTGTAGGGCCCGGATGAGGCTGGTGGCGAGGATCCAGGCGGGGATCTCCTGGGCGGCCTCGAACGGGTCGGTCGCGCGCAGCATCGGGCCGCTGCCCGGCCCGGAGCGGTGGAGGGCCGCTTTCTGCTCGCGCAGCGGGGTCTCCGTGGCGCCCCAGCGGGCGTGGTAGGCGTCGGCGGCCTGCGCGGCGGACAGCGCGGCGGGGTCGGTGACGTTGGTGGCCACCGCGAACGTCTCACCGGTGTGGACCCCGCCCGCGAACACGTCGTACTCCACGACCCGCCAGCCGGCCAGGACCTTCTCGGCACCGAGGTCAGCGAGGAACGACCCGTCGGGCAGCCAGTCCCCGACCCGGCGCACGGTGATCCCGCCGGGCAGCCGCACGAGCAGCTTCATCCCGTCCGCGGCGAGGCGCTCCAGCCGGTCGGCGCCGGGAAAGTTGCGATCACCGATATGCAGCAGGCCAGGCCGGCGCAGCCCGGGCGCCTCGGCGACCTGCTCGAGCAGGGCCTGCTCGCCGACGTCCTTCGCCCCGCTCGACGGGCCGTAGGCGTAGGCGAGCGGCGCCTTCGTCCCGGCATCGTTGTCGAGCAGGAGCCGCACATGCGGGTACGGCGCCGGGTCGGTGCCCGCCCCGAACAACGCCCGGTTGTCCGCGGTGTCGGGCAGCCGGACCAGTGTCCCGTCGAACCCGGCGAGGCGGAAGCTCCCCGCCGTCAGCGCCTGCGCGCCGTCGGTGCCGGACAACTCGCCACGCACCGCGGCGAGCAGCCGGGCACACAGCTCGTCGAGCACCGCGCCGGGCAGGGCGCGCCGCGCCCTCGAGAACCCCGACCCCGCCGGGACCGCACCACACGCGGTGAACGGCACCTCCGCCAGCTCACCGAACAGGGCCGCCAGCACGTCATCCCACGACGTGTCCGCCATGACCATCCCCAGAATCAGCGCCCGCGCGAGCACCGGCCGGGTCAACACCCGCGCCGTATCCCCCTCCTGCCCACCGGCCACCTCGTCGGCGGCCAGGGCCGGGCCGGCCGCCGGGGCGTCGTTCCCCGCGGCGAGCTCACCGACCAGCCTGTTGATCGCGTCAGGACCGAGCAGCCGGTCGATCTCGGCCTCCAGCAGCCCGAGACGCACGAAGTCCGCCGCCCGGCTCGACCAGCCGGATCTGGCCGTCGTCATACGTCCTCGCGACAC
Organism: Pseudofrankia sp. DC12; assembly: GCF_000966285.1. Lineage (NCBI taxonomy): Bacteria > Bacillati > Actinomycetota > Actinomycetes > Frankiales > Frankiaceae > Pseudofrankia > Pseudofrankia sp. DC12. Next base: position 1,477,778 of record NZ_KQ031391.1, on the reverse strand, counting down.
CGCGCAGCACAGGCCGGTAGATGACGATGTCATCGCCCTGCCCGACCGGCCGCGCCCCGTCCGCCAGCGTCAGCAACGACCGCCGCTCCGCCACCGGCGCCTGCCCACCCCCGCGCCGCCCCGCCGTCCGCGCCCGCCCCACCGCCACGTCCCCGGCACGCAACGCGACCAGCCCCGCACCGGCAAGCCCGCCAGCCACCCCAGGCAGCACGACCGACGCCACGACAGAGTAGAAAGACACAGCGGACTCCGGGCCAGGGAAAATGGATTCGACACCCGATCTCTACCCGGAGATCCACCCACATCGCCGCAACCCGGACGTTCCCCGTTCAGCCGGGCGTGTCACACCACCCGGCCACCCGCGGCCACCCCACCCCTCGACCGTCACCCACCGTGACCGCCGGTCAAGACCCAGCCAGACCACTCCGCAAACGCGATCAAGCTCCGCTCACTGGCATTGGGGGCAGGACCGCGTCTCCCAGCAGTACCCCAATCCCGCCGCGGCCTGCGCAGACCGCTGATATATGATCTTGGGGTTCGCGCGCATCAACCTGCCTCCGCTAGTGTGGCCGAGGAACTTGAAAAGGAGCGTGGCACGACCATGCGCCGAAGCCCTCACACCGACTCCGCCCAGTCTCCCGGCACCAAGCGCCCATCCGGCTGCCGCCCCTGCGGTGTTTATCGTGGCGTTGAGCGCGAAGCTCTTGACCCAGGTCTTGTTGAGCTTCCCATTGGTTTTGCTGTCGCCGACAGACCGGCCGCGATGATCCCGACGCCGGCGCAGGCACCCGCGGATGCGACGACGCAGACCCCGAACGAGGCGATACCTGCCGCGAACGCCACTCTCTTCCAGGTGATGTGCTTGCGCCATTTCCACTGGCCCTATCGGTGCCGCCGTGTGACTGCCCAGCGCCACGACCGACAGCAGATAAACGCCGATCACGACGATCAGGACCGAGACTCCGACGAGGGGCCAGGCTGGGTCCAGCGCAACATTGAGGGCCTCGATGTCCCCGGCTCGTCCCACTCCCCGCCGCTCTCGCTCGATGGCGGAGAGGAGTCTTGGCCCATCAGGACCGATTCACGGCCACCACAGGCCGAAAACAACGATCAGCGGGTCCGCTGACGGGCGCTACCAGAAGATCAGTGTAGGTTGTATGCAACTGTTCTGTTCCTATCACACCGATCGGACATGCGCGGGCTCTGTTGTGCGGGGCTGGCCGCCGCCGACGATCAGCTTCACGACAACGGCACCAGCTACCTGACCGGCCGAGAACTACTCGCCGGCAGGGGGCGGGTGACGCGCTGCCTCAGCCGAGGACGCGGCGCGCGGCGTCGGCATGGCCGCCGTCGTTCAGGGTCTGACGTAGCTTTTCCCGCTGCGACTTGCTCAACAAGGCGACCGCGTCGATGATCTTCTGGGAGGTCCACGGTCGGCGGGCGGCGACGACCTGCCAGTAGAGCGCCAGTTCAGGGATCAGGAATTTGACCGGGTCCGTGCCGGCCTGGCTCAGATCGGCGAGTGGGATAGGTGACTGGGCGTCCCAACGAGGCTTCCAAGCATCCTGGTCGACGTCGGCGAGCAGGATGCGCAGCTGCCACGGCTGCCGGTCGGCCTGCCGGGCCCACAGTTCGTCAGTCCCTGTACGGCTGAGGTCGTCGGTCGGCCGGTGCCGGCGCGGCCAGCTGCTGTAGGACCAGATCTCCCAGCCTGGCAGTAGTGCCTGCAACATCCCTGCCTTGGGCACGGTCACGAGGATGGTCATGTCCGGCCCGGCCGCAGCGCGGGCCAGCCCGCGGTCGACAGCGCGGTCACCCGCGATCCACCACGGTCCCGGCCACCTGGTGAACAGCTCCGTGGCTTCGGCGAGGGACATCGGGCTCCAGCCGGGGAACCGCCGACGCCGTCGCACGAAGGTCCCGACGAAGAAGGCCCCGATCCCGAGCGCGGCAGCACCGGCTGCCGCAGGCCCAACGTAGTAAGGAACGTTGTTCCCGCCATGTACCGCATAGGGGTTGCCTCGGTTGTACACGATCCGTAGCCGACCGCCGACCGGAACGTCCGTTGGCGCATCGAGCTCCGTCACGATCACTCGACCGTCGCCCGTCGTGAAACGAACAGTGCTCGGACCACGCCCCACGCCGGGTTTGACGACCTCAGCGATCGTCGAAACGCCTCTGTGCGCGAAGACGTAGTCGGACCGCAGCCACCCCAGCGCCAGCCCAAGACCTCCCACGGCCACGAGCACACCGAGCAGGAGGCGCCTACCATCGGACAGGTTCGTGGCGCGAACAGGCGACTTGATCACCGAACCCCTCCGATCACGGTCGCACAAAACGGGGAGCAGCGGCTGGGGTATCAATTGGCATTTAGGAGATCCTCGTCGCGACGGCTGCAATTGGGGTTTGCTGGATTAAATTTCCTTCGTGCATCGCAGGAACCCATGGTCACCAATACGGATCCCACGAGGCACGGCTTCCACTGACGTAGGTCGCCGTTGTGTTGGCCGATGAGACGCCCGCCACGTACTTAGGATACGACCACGGCCTGCCCTTGGTCCGCCGGTAGGCCGCCACCGCAAACCTTTCCACACGACTGAGCCTGGGAGCTCGGACGCTCCGAGGTCGAACTACCCGACGCGCGAGGACAGCCATTCCATAACGATCGATGGCCGCACCGACCCCCGCTCCAACCGCCATTCCCAAACCGACGCCAGCAGCGTTCCTAAACTGACCGTTAAGTGAGTAGCCGATGACCTGCGTCAATCCGCACGCCATGCCAAGCTGCCCTGGTGCAAAGTTCGTGCAGAGCGTGATCAGCTTATTGTTCGCAAGATTTAGGCCGGCCTTTTGAAGCTTCTTCCACATCTTCCGAAGGTGGGGCCATTGTCCGTCTACGTCGGTGCAGTTGATGGGGTCGGCGTTGCAGTAGTCGTAGGCGTTGGCGGAGCCGCCGGGGACGGGGTCGGTCTGGAGGAAGCGGCCGAGGTCGGGGTCGTAGAGGCGGACGCCCATGAGGGTGAGGCCGGAGAGGGTGTTGCGGGAGCGCTGCTTGCCGCCGAGCCAGCCGTAGGTGGGGTAGGCCGCGGAGGTGAAGTACGGCAGCCCGAACTCGGTGTTGTCCGCGTAGCTGGCCAGTGACGTCGCGCTGGTCGAGTCCGCCACCGTGGCGACGATGTCGCCGTGCAGGTTGGCCAGCTGCAGGGTGACGGTGCCGGCGTTGTCCTGGCTGGCGGCCAGGCTGCCGTCGATGCCGACAATGTTGCGGGTCCAGGCGGTCCCGGTCCCGATCCAGGCGGGATCGTCCCCGGACGAAGATGTGTAGTGGTTGATCGAGGTCGAGCTGCCGTCGGTCCAGGAGCGGATGCGCCGGGCCGGGTCGGTCGCGTAGGTGCGGGTCGTGGAGCCCACTGTCTCGGACGCGACCTGGTCGTTGACGTAGTAGCCAATCGTGGCCGACGTGCCGTTGGGTGGGTAGGGGTCGGTGGTGGTCCGGCCGAACAGGTCGTAGGTGTAGCCGCTGTTGGTGAGGCGGTCGGCCTGGTCGTAGCCGAAACCGAAACCGGTGGGTGACGTGCTGGTCGAGCAGGTGCCGGTGTCACTGCCCCCTGCGTCGGGGTAGCTCGTCAGCGAGGCGCGGTTGGACTCGGCGTCGTAGGCATAGACACGAGTGCTGCACAGGGCCGTCCCGCTGCCGAAGCTGGCGGTATCCGCGACCGACGCCAGCCGGCCGGAGGGGTCATAGCCAAGAGTTCTGCCACCCTGTGGCGTGCTGTCGAGCCGAACCTGGCCGTAGATCGAGTTGGCCTGCGCGAACGTCATCCAAGGAGTGGTGCCCATGGTGTAGGTCAGCGCGTTGGCATCGCCGGAGTTGTCGTACCGGGTCTTCGCGACCAGACCGCTTGGATAGGTCTCCGTCGTCATGCTTCCGTCGCCGTTGTAGGTGGCGGAGAAGGTGGACGGGGCGGAGCCGGCGCCGACGTTGAGGGAGGTGACCAGGCCGCGGTGTTCTCCCGCGACTCCGTCATACGTGTAAGTGTAGGTACCCTTCCCGTCGGACGAGGTCGCCACCCGACCGTCGATGTCATAGCTACTCGAGGCCGAGTTGCCATCGGCATCCGTTTGCGACGTGACCCGACCCCAGGAGTCATAGCCCGTGGTCAGCGTGATTCCGCTGGCGGTTGTGGTCGTTGCCAGACCGGTCGCGGGATCGAAGCCGTAAGTGGCGGTCGGAAGGGCAGTACCGCCGTTGGCCGCGGGGCTCGCGGCGATCGCCTCGGAGGTCTTTCGGCCCGCGCTGTCGTAGGTGTCGGTCGTCGTCCGAGTCGTCGTCGTGCCCGAGACGGTGACGCTGTCGGTCGACGTCAGCGGCTCGGCGAGATCGTTGTAAGTGTTGGTGGTCACGGGCAGCGGGTTGCCGGTGCTGGGCTGGGCGGCCGGACCGGAGGTGCAGGCCAGGCCGGTCCACGAGGCGTTGACGCAGCTACCCGTCCCAGTCGCCGTGTAGTACGTGGTGAGGGTGGTGTAGGCGTCGGTGCCGGTGTTGTTCGCCTTGGGCTGGCGGCTCTCGACGACGTTGCCGGCGGCGTTGTAGTAGGTCGTCTTGACGATGTCGGGGGTGGTGCCGCCGCCCATCCAGGTCGTCACGGTGGTGGGCTTGCGCAGGGTCCAGCCGGAGGTCGACGGGTCGGCCCCGGTCTTGGCCTCATAGCCGTTCACGGTCTTGCGGGGGTCGACGTCCGTTCCGGTGAGCGTCCGGGCTGTCGTCGTGACCGTGGTAGGCAGGCGGTAGGGGTCGGGTGCGGACGGGGCGCCCTGGTCGTAGTCGGTGTGGACATGCTCGCGGGCGGAGTACCGGCCGCCGCTGTTGTCGATGATCGGGTGCGTCGGGCCGTAGGTGTCGGTGACGAGCACGCCGTCCGACGAGTAGACCGTCTGGTCGTCCACCAACTGCGAGCGGGCGGCCGAGGTCGTGAGCGCGGCTACCGACGGGTCCGTGTCGGCGGTGGGGCTCAGCGCCTGGTCGCGGTTCTCCGCGGACAGAGAGCGGACGACGTTGCCGTTGGCGTCGTGTTCCGTCGTGCTGATCTGCCAGGCGTTGTTGCCGTAGCTCGCCGCGTTGACCGCTCGGCCGTCCGTGTCCAGGTAGGTCAGGGACGCGTAGGGCCAGTCCGTGGCGGTGGGCGGCGAGGCGGGCACGTGGTCGGCCGCGAAGACGCCCGCGCCGTAGATCGGCAGGTCGGTCTGGGCCCAGTTCGCGGCCTGGCCGGAGGACAGGTCGATGGGCGCGCCGGTGCCGGTGACGGGGATGTCGTAAGCGACCGTCTGGGTCGCGGTCGCGCCGACCGGGGTCGGCCGGGACGCCGTCAGCAGCCGACCGCTGCCGTCGTAGGCCATGGTCCAGGTCGCCTGGCCGGGCGGTGTGACCGTCGTCAGGCGGTTCAGGCTGTCGTAGCCGTAGGTGGTCGCGAGCCCGGTCCGGGGATCCTTGGCGGAACGCAGCAGGCCGTTCGAGTCGTAGGCGTACTGGGCGACCGTGACCGCCGGGTTGCCGTTGAGCGACATCGCTATCGCGGTCAGCCGGCCGACGTAGTCGCCCCAGGTCGCCTGGGTGGTGCCGGTCGCGGTCGTCGAGGACGCGTAGGTCAGCGTCAGTGCGCGGCACCCGGCGACCAGAGTGATGCACGTGATGCCGGCCGGGACCGGCGCGAGGATACGCGTGGTCCGGCCGGCGGAGTCCGTGGTGAAGGACGAGGTGGTACCCGAACCGGGCTCGACCACGCTGGCGACCGGCCAGGTCGTGGCGCCGTTGACGGTCACCGCCTGGTAGACCGTCTGGGTGCCGTCGTCGTCGGTCGCGGTGAACTGGGTCGCCGAGTTCTTGACCAGCTTCGACCCGTCCGACCCGGAGTCACCGACACCGGTGTAGGCGTACGGGTAGGCGCCGGTGCCGGACCGGAGGTAGACGTCCTGGACCCCGGTCTCGTCGGTCAGGGTCACGTAGCCCTGGGAGTCGGTGAAGTCGGCCAGGGACTCGTCGGCGCGGCCGGCGTCCGGGCCCGGCATGGACGCCGTCCAGCCGGGGCCGAACACCCCGGTCGCGGCGGGTGTCGTCGCGGCGACGGCGGGCCGGACCTCGAACATGACCCACGAGTTCGTCGCCGTCGTCGGCGCCGTGGTGGAGATCGTCATCGTCTGGCCGAACGTCGTCGACGGCGCGGTCCGGTACAGGGCCGCCCCGGTCGCGTCGAACTGGGAGTAGCTACCGGCCAGCGTGACGCCGGTGCCAGGTGTCGGGGTGCCCGCGGCGTTCCAGTCGGCCACGGCCGCGAACGCCATCGACCCGGCCGTCGTCGACGTGACGGACTGGTTGAGCACGCCCTCCGCCGTCGTCGCGGGACCGATGTTCGTCGCGGCGATCGGGTTGATCAGGTTGGCGCCGGTCAGCACGATGACCTTGAGGAACTTCGTGCACACGTTGTTCGACGCGTGCAGCGTCACCGTGCGCGCCGAGGACCCGGTCGTCTTCGCCCACCAGGCGACGGCCTCGTCCTTGGTCGCGCTCGCGCCGGAGCTGCCGATCTGGGTCCAGGTCAGGCCACCGGAGTCCGAGAGCGACGGCCCGTTGCTCGCGCCCGAGGCGTTGGACGCGGTGTCACCGAACGCGAGCAGCAGCGCGTTCGCCGGCGCGGTGAACGACGCCGTCACCGCGTTGCCGGCCGCGGTGCAGCCGTTGCCGGCCCAGCCGACCGCCGCCGGCGACGACGGGTCGACAACCAGTCCACCGGCACTCGACAGTGTCGTGTCCGTACGGCCGACGGTCAGGCTGCCGGTGTAGGTGGGCATGGACACGTCGGTGGCGGAGACCGCGAAGTCACCGGTCAGCAGCGCCACCGTCCCGGGGCCGACCGGTGCGGTCGCGTCCGCGTCGGCGAACGCGCGGCGGGAGTACTGCACCGTGCGGGCCGGGGTGCACGACACCGTCGAGGACGAGTCCGTGAAGCAGGCGCGGATCTGGTCCGCGCCGTCCGGGACCGAGTAGTTCGCCATCGTGGTGCCGAGGTCCCACGTCAGCTTGTCGAACAGGGCCGAGCCGTTGCGGGCCACCGGCCAGGCCGTGGGGTGCGTCGAGGTCCCCGCGATGACGACGTCGGAGGTCGGGATGTCCACCCAGGTGGTCGACGTGTTGGAGCCCCAGTGGTACTGGTAGCGCACCGACACCTGGCTCGACGGTGCCTGGCCCTCGAGCGTGGTGTACCGCTGGATCCGCGCGCCTTCGTCCGGCTGCGCTAGCGCGCCGGTGCCCACGCCGAAGCTGTACGAGACGACCGACGACAGGTTGCCCGACGTGTCCTTGGTACGCACGTAGAACTTGTGCAGACCGGGTGTCGGCCCGAGGGTGGCCGTGGTGGTCGAGGTCGTCTCGGTGGACGGCGACGGCTGGTCCAGGCCATACAGGAACGACTTGGTGTCGCCGCCGGGTGAGGTCCAGGTGAAGGTGCCGGACGTCGCCGAGCCCCAGCCGCCGGACGGCCAGACCGTCGAGCTGACGGCCGACGGCGCGGCCGGGGCGGTCGTGTCGACGGCGAACGGGATCCACGTCGACCAGGCCTTCGAGTAGTCCGTCCCGTCGAACCCGCGGGCCCGCCACTCATACGACCCGCCGTTCGCGAGCAGGCCCGATGGCACGGTCCACGCGCCGGTGCTGTTCGCCGCGATGTTGGAGACGGATCCGTTCGCGATGTCGGTGGTGGCGTTCGCGTTCCAGACCTCGAAGTCGACCCGGACCGCCGTGCCGTCGGGGTCGTACGACCCGCCGTAGAGCGTGGGCGTCGTCGTGTTCGTCAGCACCGGGGACGGGCTGACGGCGCACGGCGCCAGACAGGGCGCCGTCGACCGGCCCGAGACCGTCGCCGGGTAGGAGTTGTAGGTGACGGAGATGTGCGGCGCGAGAATCGTGTCGCCCGAGTAGAACCACTTGAACTGGTTGGTGTCCGACTCGTTCGACGCCCGCATCGTCAGCGCCTCCGGCGAGGCGAAGCCGTTGCTCGACCACGCCGAAACCAGCCCGGTGATGTCGATGTTCGTCCCGCCCGAGCCGGTGCACGAGCCGCCGTTGTTGAACGTCCCCGAGCCCCAGACGACGCCGTCGGCGGTCGGCTGGCTGTTCCAGGTCGTGCCGGGGCCCATCAGGCCGGAGCCCTCGACGACCATCGGCTCGACCGTGCACGTCTGCGAGCCGCCCTGCCACAGGTTCAGCACCGCCGACGTGACGTGCTTGCCCTTGATCGCCGAGTCGTCGAAACGCAGGAACGAGCGGTTCACCGAGTTGCCGTTGAGGTTGCCCAGGCGCAGCTGCGAATACGTGTCGTAGTTCGTCGTCGGGTTGGCGCTGTTCACGTCGGTGTCGAGGTTGTCCGCGAGCGTCGCCGCTGGGTCGATCGTCACCGGGTACTGCCGCGCCTTGTCCGTCAGCCACGTCTTGTCGGGCTTCAGCGTCAGCGTCGGCGCGTCCGCCTTGGCGGTGTCCAGGGTCGCGTCCACCGTCCTCGTCGCCGTCGGCTGCCTGCTCGTCGGGTCGACGTGCGCGTCCCACATCAGCGGCGCCGGCGACCGGGCCGTCACCTTCCCGCCCGCGGACAGCTGCGTCTCCCCACCCGGGGTCCGTGACGCCGTGACCCCGTGCAGCCGCATCGGCACCCGCAACGCGGCCTGGGCGGCGGCGGGCGTGTAGGCGACGATCTGCAGGTCGTAACCGGTCGCGGTCACCGTCACGACCAGGTCAGTGTCCGCGGCGACGCCCTTGTACGTGGCGGTGTTGTCCTTCAGCACCGGCGCCGGCAACGCCGACGCCCAGCCGAAGGCGACGGTCCGGTCTCCGTCGATGAGCGTCGCGACGTCACCGGCGGACTGGCTGCCCGCCGACAGGACGATGCCCGCCTTGGTCACCTTCGGCGTCACCTTGCCGTCGGCGACCACCAGGGTCGTGTCGACGTCCGCCCAGCCGTCCCCAGCTCGCACGCGCCGGATGCCCGAGTAGGAGTCGACGGTCATCGTCCCGTCGGGGTTCACGTACGCCGTCGTCGACTCGGTCCGCAGGCCGGTCACCTCGATGCGGCGTTTCTGCGCTCGCGCCGTCAGCTGCGCCGAGACCAGGTCCGGCCGCTCCGCCGGCCCCTGGTCGGCGGCCGGCGGCGTGACCGCCCGCGCCGGGGACCGCAGCGCCGGTACGGACGCGACCGCCGTCGACACCAGAGCGGTCGCCAGCAGCACCACCAGAACGCGCACGGACCACACCCGACGCACCAACAGGGTCGCCAACACACCGACTCCGATCCCGAAACCAGCAAGAAGGGCACAGGACAAAGCCAGCACGGAAACCAGACGCGAACTCCGGTGACCGCGATGGGACCACCGAAAATGAAGGACCAATAGGAGTCAGCGCAAGGACGAGCCCCACCAAATGATCAACTAGCTCGCCACGGAAAGTAGAAGCCGAACGATGGCCAGCAACCCAACCACCACCAACCCCGGACCAAACACGCAGGTCTCCGACGGCCCGTGCGCCATTAGAACCGGCACTCTGTCGCGACGTGAGGCCTTCCTGCGGTCACTATCCGTACATAATATGATCCACGTCACACAATTTCTGTTAACGTGGCCGTCACATAGCCCCCCGGCGGCACGCGCCCGAGTTATCTACTACCGAGTAGATAGACGTCATCCGTGACGAAGCATCTAGCGCGGAGCAGAGAAGGTGTGGTACTGCTGTCGCCCGCGAACAAATTTCCTAACCACCGACATCGCCAGCGGTAGGAAGCCGCCGGCAGGCGACCCAGCAGAAACGGGGTCAAGCGGGGGGGCGGTACCAGCAACGAAAGTGAGAGCGCGACAGCTACTCTCTTGGAGACCCAACAATGAGTCCCTCGATCCGCCACCCGCCGTCATTTCGGGCCGCTGCCGTCGCGCGCGTCCTCCGTATACGCGCCAGTCATACCTCCGAATCAGCCGCCGTCCGGGCCGTCGCGGCAATGCCAGTGACTGGTGCTTGATCGCGTCTGTCAGGCGGCCTTGGCTTGTTCCGGCATGTGGTCGCTGTCGGTGATGTGATCACCGTTGGTGATCAGTGAGAGCGTGGCGGGCGTCTGGTTGCGGATCGGCCCGCAGATCCGGACCGTGTAGGTGACCTTGCGGGTGGTGATGCCGGGGCGGGCGGTCGGGAAGTCGGAGGCGCTCTTGGCGGCGCGGTCGCGGGTGCGGCCGCGGCCGAGGGTGTGGCGGCGGCGACCGAGGGTGTGGAGGGCCTGCCGCTGCCGGGTCTGGATGATCTCGTCGGGGAGGCCCGCGGTCGCGCAGCCGAGGTGGCGGAGGGCCGCGTGCCGGGCCGCCTTGTAGGACAGCGCGCGCACGAGGACGGGCTGGCCGGCGTGGGCGCCACGGGCCGCGGGGGTGGCCTGGGCGGCGACGGTGCGCTGTAGGGCCCGGATGAGGCTGGTGGCGAGGATCCAGGCGGGGATCTCCTGGGCGGCCTCGAACGGGTCGGTCGCGCGCAGCATCGGGCCGCTGCCCGGCCCGGAGCGGTGGAGGGCCGCTTTCTGCTCGCGCAGCGGGGTCTCCGTGGCGCCCCAGCGGGCGTGGTAGGCGTCGGCGGCCTGCGCGGCGGACAGCGCGGCGGGGTCGGTGACGTTGGTGGCCACCGCGAACGTCTCACCGGTGTGGACCCCGCCCGCGAACACGTCGTACTCCACGACCCGCCAGCCGGCCAGGACCTTCTCGGCACCGAGGTCAGCGAGGAACGACCCGTCGGGCAGCCAGTCCCCGACCCGGCGCACGGTGATCCCGCCGGGCAGCCGCACGAGCAGCTTCATCCCGTCCGCGGCGAGGCGCTCCAGCCGGTCGGCGCCGGGAAAGTTGCGATCACCGATATGCAGCAGGTCAGGCCGGCGCAGCCCGGGCGCCTCGGCGACCTGCTCGAGCAGGGCCTGCTCGCCGACGTCCTTCGCCCCGCTCGACGGGCCGTAGGCGTAGGCGAGCGGCGCCTTCGTCCCGGCATCGTTGTCGAGCAGGAGCCGCACATGCGGGTACGGCGCCGGGTCGGTGCCCGCCCCGAACAACGCCCGGTTGTCCGCGGTGTCGGGCAGCCGGACCAGTGTCCCGTCGAACCCGGCGAGGCGGAAGCTCCCCGCCGTCAGCGCCTGCGCGCCGTCGGTGCCGGACAACTCGCCACGCACCGCGGCGAGCAGCCGGGCACACAGCTCGTCGAGCACCGCGCCGGGCAGGGCGCGCCGCGCCCTCGAGAACCCCGACCCCGCCGGGACCGCACCACACGCGGTGAACGGCACCTCCGCCAGCTCACCGAACAGGGCCGCCAGCACGTCATCCCACGACGTGTCCGCCATGACCATCCCCAGAATCAGCGCCCGCGCGAGCACCGGCCGGGTCAACACCCGCGCCGTATCCCCCTCCTGCCCACCGGCCACCTCGTCGGCGGCCAGGGCCGGGCCGGCCGCCGGGGCGTCGTTCCCCGCGGCGAGCTCACCGACCAGCCTGTTGATCGCGTCAGGACCGAGCAGCCGGTCGATCTCGGCCTCCAGCAGCCCGAGACGCACGAAGTCCGCCGCCCGGCCGACCACCCGGATCTGGCCGTCGTCATACGTCCTCGCGACACCGCGCAGCACAGGCCGGTAGATGACGATGTCATCGCCCTGCCCGACCGGCCGCGCCCCGTCCGCCAGCGTCAGCAACGACCGCCGCTCCGCCACCGGCGCCTGCCCACCCCCGCGCCGCCCCGCCGTCCGCGCCCGCCCCACCGCCACGTCCCCGGCACGCAACGCGACCAGCCCCGCACCGGCAAGCCCGCCAGCCACCCCAGGCAGCACGACCGACGCCACGACAGAGTAGAAAGACACAGCGGACTCCGGGCCAGGGAAAATGGATTCGACACCCGATCTCTACCCGGAGATCCACCCACATCGCCGCAACCCGGACGTTCCCCGTTCAGCCGGGCGTGTCACACCACCCGGCCACCCGCGGCCACCCCACCCCTCGACCGTCACCCACCGTGACCGCCGGTCAAGACCCAGCCAGACCACTCCGCAAACGCGATCAAGCTCCGCTCACTGGCATTGCCTCGCCAACCACGGGGTGGGGAACTTGGACTTCGCCCTCAGCATCACCGAACTTCCCGTCTGAGCAAACGGTTGACGGATCACCGAAAGACGCGCCAATGAAGCTTGGTTTCACACTTCCCATAGTCGGGCCCGCCGTCAGCAGCGCCGCTGGCCTGAGCGCGTTCTGCCGCGGTATCTACGACCTTGGCTACGACACGCTGCGGGTCGGCGATCGGCCCTGGGAACTGCGCACGAGCGGGGAGTGAGGACGATTCGCTGGATCCTGGCCGCTCAGTCGTTCGGCATCCCTGCCAGTGATTTCCTGCGTGTAGACACTGTGCTGCTCTAGCGCGGTGCGGGTCTTCCTTGCTGGGGATCGGAGTTCCATGGCTAGAGGGGACGGGTGAGCAATACGACTTCTCTTCTGGCCGGACGAGGACAAGGCCGGCGGCACTACTCACCGCACTTCACGCTGAACGCAGACCAGGAGAGCACCAGCTGTGGAAGGGCCCGTCGCCGCATCACGGCGACCGGCAGTATGCGGCACCGAGGCCATGCGAGGTAGGCCTACCTCCTGGTGATGTCGAGCCTGCTGTCCATATCGAGGTGAAATCTCCCGTACGGGCCGACGTGGGACCAGAACAGCGGGGACGGCCCGCGCCGGTCCGCGCCGATAGGGGCGCCCCTTGCCAGGATGTGGGTCCGGCATCGCGGCGACGTGGACCATGCCGTCGAGGACGGCGACCTGGCGACACTGCACCAGGGCCTCGGGCTCCATCCAACTCGCGTCAGACGCGAACACGGCAACCGACGCCAACGCCGTCGTGGCCTTGGCCTTGGCGGAATCCTGACCAGCTTCCTGGCCTGCGGGTAGCTGAGACACGAAGAACGCTCTACTTCCTCTGGGGCGGAGGGTGACCGACAGCGTCACGGCGCGGGATCAGCCCCGTGAAGACTGGAAAGGACCTGTTGCCGTCGGTCAGAGCGTCATACGTTCACCTTCCCGGAACGCACCATGCCCGGCAAACGCTTTCTGCCGCCACGTTCCGGCGGTGCGATGCCGCAAATCGGGTCGGCGGGTGCCCGCTGTTACTCGTCTCGACTTCGACTATAAAGATCAAAATCGTGGCGCATTCATGATCTTTAGGCGCGAGAGAGCTCGCTGGGTGGGCGGCGTTGCTGAGCGATGGTCCCGCACGGCCGCCTCGACAGTTTCGGTCGAGCAACGGGACGTCGGCGAGGGGAGTCTGTGGACAACCGAACGCGATCCCAGCCATTCGTACATATCGCGATGCTATGAACGAACGAATGCGGTGGATCGGCGGACCGTCTGTGCCGACCCGGCTGTGATGAACCGGCCGCGCCGGCGACTGGCGGGCCTGCGCCGCGGTACTGCGTCCGACCGGACCACACCGCGCAAGGCCGCCGTCGCGCAGTCCGACCCGGCGGAGGCCGGCGAACGGCCGACGAGCCTCACATCAGGCTGGTTGCCAGGCGCCGTCGCGCCAGAGGTGGTGGGTGGCTTCGCCGCGGATGATGGGGTCGGCGAGTGCGCAGCAGGTGGTGACAAGGTCGTCGAAGAGTTCTGGGGTGGTGGCTTCGAGTCGCTGGCGGCGTCGCCAGGCTCGCCATTTCGGCTGGGCGTAGGCGCCGAAGCCAGCGAGCAGCGGGGCCAGCGGGGTGAGGGTGAGGCGGCGGTGGTCGGCGACGATCTGGAGGGCCTGGGCGAGGTCGGTCCCGATGATCGTGGTGTGGGTGGTGATGGTGGCGATGTCGACGAAGTCGCGCCAGCGGGTGTTGACGGTGCCGCGTTCGAGGGCGGTGGCGATCTTCTCGGCGAGGATCATGTGTGCCGGGTAGCCGAGGACGGTCATGTGGCCGCCGAGCAGGAGTGGTAAGGCGATGGTGACCGGGTTGGGCCAGATCGGGTCGCCGAAGTTGACGTCCAGGTGGAACGGGATGTCCGCGGACGCGAGGTGGGCGGTGATCGAGACGCGGACGCCGGCGTACTGGTCCTCGTCGCGGATGTCGCGTCCGGTGATCGTGGCGAGGTCGTATGCGAGGCCGTCGTCGCGGGGCTGCGCGGCGATTTCGCGGGCGACTGTCACGATCTCATCGACCTCGTTGGACAGCCGGTTGGCTTGTAGGTCGATGTCGCGGGTCGGTCGGCGGGCGGCGTAGGCGGCGAGCAGGACTCCGCCTTTGAGGACGAGGTCCTGGGCGTAGCGGGACGCGGCGAGCCGGGCGAGGAAGCCTTCGAGTGCGTAGAGGGCGAGGTACTCGGCGGTGTCGCGGCCGCCGCGGCGGGCGGCGTTCTGCAGGTCCAGGTAGGCGCGGCCGTCGGCGGTGGCCCGGGTGGGGCGGGTCGGGGTCATACGAGGATCTCCAGGGTCCGGCGCAGCCGGTGGATGGTGGCGGGGAAGTGCGCGGCGACAGTCAGCAGGGCTGACGGGTGGTTGCCGGGCTGACGCAGCCAGCGTTTGAGTGCCTCGATCGCGACGTCCTCGCCTTCGAGATGGCTCAGGCGGAAGACATCCACGATCGTCCGCTCGGGCGAGTAGACCGCCGCGTCGACCCCGCCAACCGCAAGCGCTACCCGGCCGATGTCGAAGGTCTCCGGGGTGAAGCGGTGCCAGGTCACGTGCGCGAAGCCTGCGGGTGGCCGCACGTTGCGGGGCAGTGCGATGTCATGGGAGGCGGGTATGTCGTCGCTGAGCCCGTGGCGCGCGAGCGCGCTGGCCAGGCAGAGCGTGGCGCGCGGTTGGCGGGCCGCCGCACCCGCGAGCGGGGCCAGTGCTGGGTCGACGGCTCCGAGTTTGACGTAGATACCTCGGCCGAGCTGGTCGACCTCACCCGTCGCACGCAGGCGACCGAGCGTCCTCGTGGAGACGCCCGCCGCGAGGGCCTGGTCGAGGCGGAACACGGCTGGCAGGGCGTCGAGGCTCACCGCTGCTCCTAACTGTTGCCAGCACCATCATAGCTATGAACAGTTAGTGCCCGATCGGCTCGCCGCCGGAGCTGACCCTGGAGCGTCCCTTAAGCATCTTGCTTAGACTCCTCTGATTGCTCTAATCTCTCTCTCTAGGGAGGGAGGTCTTCGTGTCGTATTCGGTCGAGGTGGATGATCAAACCTACCGCTCGCTTGCCCTGGCGGCGCGCATAGGTGGCTGTACGACAGGCGAGGTGGTGGCTCGCCTGGTAGCTGAGACGAGCATGCCGACCTTGCCTGCGTCGACGGAAGCGGAGGGAAAGCAGCATTCAAAGACGGCGGACGTGGTGGCGGTCTACGCCGACTACGAGGGGCACCGCACCCAGGGTAGGTACGATCTGAAGACCTCTCGGATCGACATCACGTCTGGGCCGATGAGGGGACAGAGCTTCAAGTCGCCTACCGGCGCGGCTCGTGCCGTGGTGGCCCACTACAAGCCGAGCGTCAGCCCGCACCGCAACGGCTGGTCATTTTGGGTTCTCGACGATGGGTCAGGAAGGTTCCTGCAGAGCATCCGAGGAACCTCATGACGCCCGGCCGCGATGCCGGTCCGGTGCGTGCGACGGGCACCTGATGGTGACGGATCCCGTCCGGCGTTCCCGCGCTCGCTCGGCTGCGGAATGCCTCCTGGGCCGCACCCTGCCGGCGAAGGGTCGGATGCACACATGTGTTCAGACAGCACAGCGCCCTCGGATCGTGGGAGTGAGGGGAGCGCCGCCACCGACCCACTGGTTACCCGTCGTGAGATCTCTCAGCGTGCGGGGATCAGCCGCGAGACGGCTCGACGAGGCGGCCCGCTGCGGTGAGGAGTTCAGCGACCCCACTCGGGGTGGGTAAGAGCTGGACCGGATTGATCTTCACGGCGATGCGTTGGCGCTGATTGACCTGAAGCCGACCGCGTTGACCGACAGGCCCTCCTTGATCGCCGCGGTGGCGGCGCAGGTCGCGCGCAGCATCGGCAGGCCCCGGTCCTCAAGCGCGAACGGCCCGCTCGCGGCGCGGCGGGCCACGTGGCTGCCGAGCAGGAGCCCGACATGCTCCGCCGTACTCGAGGCGACAAACCACCAGTGGGCAAAATCGCCTGCCGCCAGCTGCCGCCACCGGACATCCCAGGCGTCAATCGTGCCCACCAGAGCGGCGCCTGGCATCGCGCGGGACAGCCAAGCTAGCTGCGTCGTCTTCCCGACGTTGTCGACGCCATTGAGCGAGACAGACAGCTCTCCGCCGGCCGGCCCGGTCACCGCGAACTCCGGTAGGTCTTCAGCGACCGCCACCGCGGTAGCCGGCGCCGGCCGGTCGCGACGTCTAGGACCAGGTCGTCATAGGCGACAGCAAGCTCGGTCAGCTGCGAGCGCGCAGCCGAGAATGCCCCCCACCGCCAACTATCGGTCAGCCGTGGCCGTCGGCGCCCCCGTTGCTCGCCCGGAACCGTCGCGGCGGTCGCGTGGAATTCGGGCCTGGCAGATTGGCCGCGACCGTAATAGAGCCGTCCAGTACCTCGCTACCTAGCGTAGCCGATCAACACGCAGTGCGATCTTCGCGAGGCCCTGCGGTGCCCCCGGCTATCACTGGGGCCGGTCGGCCAGGAGAAGCTGGCGCCATTCGGCGAAACGTCGGCGCAGTTCGGCGACGGCGTCTGGCTTGAAGTCGTACTCGGCGAAGGCGGTGTCGGTGATCTGTGTGAGCGCGCCGAGCGCGTCGGCGAACAGCTGGCGGTCGAACCCTGGGTCGGTCTGCGCGGCGAGGTGGAGCAGGTGCTCGCGGGTGTACCGGCCGCTCGTGATCGCGGCGTCGACGTCGAGGAAGTCACGTGGCATTGCCCGGCCGAACAGGGCGCACATCTTGTTCGCGACGGCGTCGTCGGCGTGTAGAACCGGGCCGATGTCGAGCTGGATCGGGTCGTGCGCGCGCCAGTCCGCGGAGATCTCGACCTTCTCCGCCCGGTCGTCGACCGGGTCGGTCACCATCAAACGGACGAATGTCTCGCCACGCATGGCAACCGACGTCCCGTACCCGGCTTCTTCCAACGCGGTGATGACGGCCGTGACCAGGTCGGGGAACCTGTCACGCTGCCGCCAGCTGGTGAACAGGTCGACGTCACCGCTCGGGCGGCTGCCGATGCCGTGTGCCGCGACGGCATAGCCACCCGCGAGAGCGAGCCCGAACGGGCCGCCGGCGGCGAGGGCGACCCGGGTTATGCGCTCGTGGCCTTCGTCCATGTGGCTACGCGGTCGCGGTGATCCGGGTGATCTCGGCGAGGACGGGGAACTTCAGCTCCCAGGCCCGGCGGAGCTGAGCCGGTAGCCACAGGACTGCCCACAGGCGACGCAGGACAGCGGCGTTCAGGAAGGCGTAAAGGTCCTGGGGGCTGGCTGCTTCGACGAGCACCGCGCGGTAGAGATCGACAATCCGCCCGGGTGCGTCCAGGTCGTATTCCGCATGGCCTGACCAGTCCAGGTGCGCGGGCAACCGGACAACGCCGGACACCGGGCCACGGAGCAACTCGAGGCTGCCCGCGACGGCGTAGGGACGCCGGTAGCGGGGCGACGAGACGTCACCGGAGTCAGCCATGGTCACAAGCCTATAGCCACCAGGGGCGAAGCATCGGACGTGTCGTACGGGTACCGCTGAGCGCCTGCCAGGGCGGTTCTCGCCGCAGCGGCCACCAACGCCCAGGGCAGTCTGTGTCCTGTCAGCGGCCCGACGACGGCCCATCCCACGCTGGGATACCAAGGGCGGGATGGCGGGACGGGCTTCACCAGCGCCGACGGTGATCCTGGAGCTGTGCCAAGCGAGGGTCGCATTCCTACGAGAATCAGCCGTTGTTCAAGATCGAGATCGCGTGTCATGGCCGGAGGCGATGACATATTCGGCGCGCTCACCGGCGCGGGACCTGACCCGGTCGCCCACGGGCCCGGAACCAGCGGTCGGCGGGGCGGGGCGGAACGCCAGCTTGGTGTCCATGTCCCCGTATGACTCCAGGAACCGGGTCGCGGTCGGCAACTGCCGCAGGACGGCCGTCACGTCGGCGACGTCCTAGCCCGCTGGCCGGGAAGTCGGCGAGGTTGTTGGTGACGATCACGTCGGCGCGGCCTGCCCAGGCTGCGGCGACCACATGCCGGTCGTCGGGGTCGGGCAGGTCGACGGTGGGTACGAGCGGCTCCCAATCCGTGACAAGCGCGTCCGGGAAGGTGGTCGTCATCTGCCGGAAGAGGCGGGTGAGGTAGGCGCCGATTTCTTCCGGCGAGGTTCCACGCTTGCCCAGCAGTGTGCGCAGTGTCCGATCGAGTTCGGTGAGGATCTCCGTGGACCACAGCGGCCGGTAGGCGCCGGTGCTCGCGATCTCGAGCAGTACGTCACGTGTCCTGCTGGGCACGAGGACGCAGGTGTCGAGTAGCGCGCTGAACACCTGAGGTCAGCCTTCGGTCTTCTTGCGGGCGGCCCTGAGAGCCGTGCGTGCCTCGTCCGGGTCGACGTCATAGAGGCCGAGACGTTCGGTGTCGGTAACCAGGTCCGCGAAGGCGAGCTCCGCGGCGTTGCGTTGGCGGCGGCGGTACTCGAGGAGGTCATCGAGGCGGACCCTGCGGTGGCGGCTGGGCTTCTCGAACGGGATGACACCGTTCTCCAGCAGCCGGACCAGGGTGGTGCGCGAAATGCGCAGCAGGTCGGCGGCTTCCTGGGTGGACAGCAGCAGATGGTGTGGCGCCACCGTGACGGCGAGGCCGGCCTGCATCGCCGCGGCGACCTGCACGAGCACGTCGAACATCGGCTCGGGAAGCTCGACGCTGAGCCCATCTGGGCTGGTCAGCCGGGGACGTGGCTCGGCTGACTGCCGGCCGCGGTCCCGCAGGGCGGCGAGAAAGTCGATGATCTCGCCGGGGTCCTCGTCCGGCAGGTAGGTCTCGTCATGGAGCGGTTCGCTTCTGGCTGGTGAGGTCATCAGCTACCTCCAAAGACGATCGAAGCGATCGACATGCTCGTTTCGATCGATTCTACCTCGCTGATTCGTGGACTCAGTGCCCATGGGTGGGCGTCGCCGCGCTGGCAGGGGTGCGGGGGAAGCTCGGACCGACCTGCGGCGATGTCCTCGGCGGTGACCTTCGCGGTGACGTCGGCGATGCCGGTCAGGCCCCCTCCTGACCGCAGCCGCGACGGTCTGAAGGTCCTGAGCCCGGCAGCAAGTCTGGAGTGGCGATGCCCGGGCGCGGGGTTGTTGATTCGGTCGGCTGTTGCCGTCGCATAGGTGCGAACGGCGAGCGGTCTGTGTCGGAGCGTGTCAAGATGGCTGCTCGTGTCCCCTGGACCCGGGAGGCCCGTGCGCGGGCTGCGCGCTGGACGTCGGGTGGCTGTGCAGGCCGCGCTGGTCACGCTTCTCACCGCTACCGCGATCATCCTCGCGGAGCGCGGGACGGACGTTCCGAAGGACAAGGCCGCCGTCCTGTGGCAGCTGGGTTTCGGCATCTTCTCGACGGTGCTGACGGCGCACACGATCGTGTTCGCGGTGAGTGCCGACGCGGAGTCGGTGTGGCCGTCGTTCCTCGATGTCGTCGTCGCGATCGCGTTGCCGGAATGGCTGGTCGTCGGGTTCGCGTCGATCCTGGTTTCCTCGGCGGGTGACATCGGGGGGAATCCCGGGGTCATCAACGCTGGGCTGGCGCTGGTCGTGATCCAGTCGGTGCTCGGGATCTACACGTTGCTCAAGTCGTTACAGGCGCTCGGCGGTGAGGGGCGGCGGCGTTTCCTCGCGACGTTGGCGACCAGGGACCTGCGGCGCGCGGCCCGGCGTGGCAGTCCGGTCCGGCTGAAGAACCGGCACCTGATTCAGGATTTCCTGTCCGGGGTCGAGACGGCGATCGACCGGGGTGACGTCGCGAGCCTTTCGCAGCGGGCTACTGAGATCGGCATGTACTGCCGTGCGGACAAGGACCCGCGGGTGGTGCGCTGGCGGCTGGTGCTGCTGACGTACCTGGTCGAGCGGATCGGCCGGGCGGTGCTGTATGACAACCTGACCGGCGACGCGGCGCGGGTCGCGTTGCCGCAGTTGATCGATGGGACGTTGCAGTCGAGCTACCGGCTCGCCGAGCTCACCCTGCCGGCCGCTGCGGCCGACCCTGAAGTTCGGGTCACCGAGTTGGAGGCCGCGGTCAGTCTTGGCCAGGTGTGTCGGGTGATCGGCTGGCTGCAGCAGGCAGCGCATGAGCTTCTCCAGCAGGATGCACACAACGTCGGTGCTCGGCAGATCGTCGCATCGGTCCAGTCCGGCCGTAAGCGGATCGTGCAGTTCGTCGACCCGGACCCGCCCGGGTTCTTCCGGGACCATGGCGATCCGTGGCCGGCGGGGCTCAGCGACCCCCGGGCGTTGCTGGTGTGGCTGTCGGCGCTGTGCGAGTTCGGCGGCTCCTGGGTCGGCAGTGGGCTGTACATCCTCGCCGAGGTGCTGACCGGGGAGAAGTTCTACGGCAACTACTGGCACGGTGACTGTGTGCTGAGCGAGATCGAGCGGCGCATCGGCCAGTTCGGCGAACGCCCGCACCGCCGCCCCGGTCCGATGGCCGAGGAGACGCTGCGGGCCTGCGGCGGGCTGAATGCGGTGTCGCTCGAACTCGCGGCGACGGTGATCGCCGGGCTGCGGAACTGGCGGTTCACCCCGCCGCCCGGCTACGAACAGGACCCGGCGTTCTCCACCGACCGCCGCTACCTGAACTCCCAGCTGTCGATGTTCTCCACCCACGACTGCCTGCCCGACGCCGAGGCCGCGTTCGACTGGCTCGCGCGCACGCTGTCCGACCTGCCTTCCGAGCCGTCGCTGTGGCGGCTGGTGCACGCGGACTCTGCTCGCTGGGGTCTGACCGAGAGCCTCGAAATGTACAGCCCGGCCGATCGGCCGGCCGCGGCCGTTCTGACGGCGCTCGTACGGCTGCTCACCCACCGGCCGGCCGAGGCCCGCCGGCTCGCTGACCTGTTGCCGCTGCCGATGCTCAGCGGCGCTCTGCAACTCGCCCGGTTCAGCCTGACGAGCGAGCCGGCCGCCGAACCGGTGATGCTGACCTGGTCGCAGGCTGGACACGCGCGGCTCGGTTCGCGAGAGGCCCAGGTCGGCGAACTCCTGGGCATCCTGGAAGCGGTGATGCAGTGACAACCGCGCCGGGGTCCATGACCCTCGCGCGCTGGGAGGAGGCACTGGCCCGCGTGACCTCCGCGCCGAACGTCCTTGTCATCCAGGTCGACCCGGTCTGGTTCATCGACCCAGCCTGGGCCGGCGTGCGCGACCGGCTCGACCTGCTGCTGTTCCGCCGCACGCTCGGCGCCGCCGGCCCGTTTGCCCTGCGCCGGATGATGCTCTATGACCCGCCGAGCGACACCGGCGGCGACGCCATCCGATACCAGCACGCTGCCGCCGAGCATGGTGAGTGGATTGGTCGCGTCCGCCGCCAGCTCGCGGCCTGCGGCGCGGCCGGGAGCGCCGGCAAGGCCATGCCCGCCGGCCAGGACTACGAGGTCCGCCAGCTCATCCTCGACCGCGTCGGCGCCGCGCCACCCCCACCGATCCCCGACGGCATCTGGTTCGGCGACGCCCCCGCCCCAGCCACGGCGGCCTGGGCAACACCTGGGCTGATCCCGCTCGACCCCCACGAGGACCAGATCATCGGCCCGCACCGCGACCGCAACCCGCTCTGGCAGGGAGCCTTCCTTGACTGACACCCTCCCTGACAACACCGCCACCCAAGCGCCGACACCCAAGATCGACCCGGCCTTGGGGCTCAATCTTGTGCCCACCCGCGAACTACAGGCACGCCGCCAGCCCGTCACCATCTGCATCCCGGCACATAACGAAGCCGAGACCATCACCGAGGTCGTCACCGAGAGCCGACGCGCTCTCGACCTGCTCAGCGCTGAGGGCGAGGTCATCGTCGTGGCCAGCGCCTGCGCTGACGACACCGCCGCCCTCGCCGGTCAGGCCGGCGCGCGCGTCGTCGAGTGCGGCATCGGGAAGGGCGTCGCGCTCAAAGCCGGCCTGGCTGCGGCGAAGGACGGCATCATCGCCATGGTCGACGGGGACTTCCGCTACCACGGCCCCGAACCCATCGCCGCCACCCTGCTACGACCCATCCTCGCCGGCACCGCCGACGCCACCATCGCCGACCTCTACTGGCGACCCCTCTACCCGCAGCTCAATTACTACGGCTTCTTCGCCCCGCTTGCAGGCCGGCTCTACCCTGAGATGCTCGCCAAGGTCGGAACCACCCCCTGGTCTGGTCAACGAGCCGCGAGCAGCGAGCTCTGGCGGATCGACCTGCCCGACGACTTCACCGTCGAGACGGTGATCAACCTGGCCTGGAACGACGCCTCCGCCCGAGTCCGCCCCGTCCTCGCCGACGACTGGACCAACCCACAGCGGCCAAAACCCGACCTGCTTGGTGCTGAGCTGGAGTTCCTGCTTACCCACGCCGTGGGCACGGGCCGCCTCCGCGCCGAGCAGGAAGACTCAGTGCATAGCTGGTTCGGACAGGTTCACGACCGTATGGCTGCCTACCATCCAGGCGACGACGACCCGACGCAGTTCGAGACCACGCTCTTGCGGTTCAGCATCCAAACGCTGAATTCCCTGCTTCAGGGCTGAAGGCGCCAGCTGCGGCCCACGTGGCGATCAGTCGTGTGCTCCCAGGCGGCCGTCGATGCGGCCGGTGCCCAAGGCATCAGCCGTCGCGGTTACTCAACGTTGCCTTGAGCGGATCCCACCTGCCTGCATCCTCACTCAGTGAGACGTCCGCCCGGAGCCAACCTTGTAACCAGACGAGTGGACGGGAGCGCGGTCTCGGAACGCGGCGGAACGACTGTCCGCCCCATACCGAGACCAGGGATCGACGCGGACGTCGGTGGACGGGCGCGGCCGACTTTGAGGCAGAAGTCAACCGCGCCCGCCGGCAGCCACAGTATATGCGGTCCACATAAGCCGCCAGCTTGGCCCCGGTGAAAGCTATTCGCCGTACCTCGACCTCGCCTGCATCTGCCGGACCCAGATCCGAGTTCTTAGTGACGAAAAGCGGGCGCGTCCTGCAAGCGAAATGTTAGACGATTCAGTTCGTCATCGACCACTTTAATAACGAAGGCGTATTTTCCAGGCCGTGGAAGCTTAATTCCGGGGAGATTGAAAGCGAAAGGTACAAGTTGCTCATCCCCTGGCCGCAATTCAACCGGGCGACCGACGGCGAATGTTCCTTCGATCTTCCTGACCGCTTCGTCCGGCCGTTCAGCGTTACCAAGTGGTAGTTCGAGTGGCTCGCCGTCTTCGTGCACCAGTTCCAGCGAGAATGGGTGACTTTGATTGGTCGCCGTGTAGGGAACGCGGAATGTGCCGGCGACGGCGAGCACTACGGCAGCGGGCCAGGTTCCCGCCTGGTTCCCGATCGACCAGATGCCGCCCCCATTGACGAAGAGCCGGTTCTCGGCCACCACCGCGTGCTCGGCGATCACGGCGTCCACGCGGATCATGCCGTCAGTCATCGGACTCCCTTCGTATGACAGACCTGGTACCATGTCATACACCCTACTCCCGAGGCCAAGGATTGTCATGCGTGAAGGCAACCCCGATGATGCTGAGCACTGGGAGTGGGACGAGGCCAACGAGCGCGAGCTAGCCGGCCATGGTGTGACACCGACAGAGGTGGAGGAGGTCTGGGAGGACGGGAGTCCGATCATGAAGAACAAGAAGAGCCGTTCGGCTGCCTGGAAGATGGTCGGACGTACCCAGGGTGGACGGACCCTGTCGATCTACTTCAACTACGATCCGACCAGGTTGTCTATACGCACAGTGACCGGATGGGACTCTCCTGCTGGAGATCGGTCAAGGTATCTGGGGGAAAAATGAAGATTAGTGATGACGCCGACCCCAACCAGCCTGACATCGACGAAATGGGAGAATGGGAGCAGGCGAAGCGTCCGGCCGGGGGCCGCCGCCGCCGCTTGGACTCTATGATCTCGGTCCGCTTGGCACCCTCAGAAGTTGCCGAGGTCCGCGCCGCGGCGGCAAGGCACGGCCTGACCGTATCCGAGTTCATACGTCGCGCATCTCTCGCAGCGGCGAGCGAAAGCGTCGCTCCGGTCCAAACCTATAATCGGGTGACCTACGGCCTGTCATCCGGGCTTACTACAAACAGCAGAGTTTTGTCCGGTCTCGTCGTTCCAGAGCTACTGCCGCTGGCATGAGAGGTGTGCCGCAGGGTCTCCAGGCTAGTTCGATCATGTCCGCTAGTTTGGCCACTACCTACACAGGCCGCACGGCACACTGCCCGCCGCTTATTAGACCGCCGGTATACGCTCAACCCGTCGTCGCGACCGACAGTGCACGATCACCACACAGATTTTCGTTGGCAAGCCGACCCGTACCGCAGGCACGCTAGCGCCCAATGCCACTGACGCTAGTTCGATCTTGGATCGCAGGGCGCAGATCTTGATGTCTCGGTGTGTCGGTTCGGGGTGTTCGGCCCGCCTATGGCCATGATCGGGGCCTGTGGAGTCGTATGTCCCCGCCCCACCGCCGGGCCCCATCGCCAACCTGATCTCACTGGGAGTTCTCGCGAACTACGTCTCGCGTGACGTGGTCGACGAGGCCGTCGAGGAGGCCGGCAAGGCCGCGCAGCGCTCGGACGTGAAGCTCACCCCGTCGTTCGTCGTCTACTTCGTGATGGCGCTCGCGCTGTTCGCGCACGACGACTACGAGGAGGTCACGCAGCAGATGGCGGGATGCCTCGCCGACTGGGGCGCGGGCTTCGACCCGACCTCGGGCGGGCTGACCAAAGCCCGCCAGCGACTCGGCGCCCGCCCGCTGCAACTGCTGTTCTCGAAGGTCGCGCGGCCGGTCGCCGAGGAGGAGACCGCCGGGGCGTTCTTCGGCCAGTGGCGGGCGGTGAGCATCGACGGGTTGATCTTCGACGCGGAGGTGTCGAAGGCGAACGTCGAGGAGTTCGGCCTGCCGGGCAGTGCCGAGGGCCGGGCGGGGGTGACCCAGGTCCGGGCCGTCACGATCTGTGAGTGCGCGTCGCACGCGCCGCTGCGGGCCGCGCTCGGCCCGGCCGGCTCCGGCAAGGGCACCGGCGAGCGCACCCTGGCCCGGCCGCTGCTCTCCCAGCTCGACCCCGACTGGATCCTGCTCGCGGACCGGGGGTTCTACAGCTTCGCCGACTGGTGCACGGCCGACGACACCGGGGCGGCGCTGCTGTGGCGGGTCGGCGCGGACCTGCGCCTTCCCGTGCTGCGCGAGTTCACCGACGGCTCCTACGAGTCCGTCGTGATCGACCCGAAGGCCCGCGGTAAGGCCCGCGAGGCGCTGCTGGCCGCGGCGCGGGCGGGCGAGCCGCTGGACCGGGCAAGGGCCCGCTACGTGCGGGTCGTCGAGTACGACGTCCCCGACCGGGAGGGCTCCGGCTCGCACGAGCTGTTCGCCCTGATCACCAACATCCTCGACCCCGCGGACGCCGACGCCCGCGCGCTCGCCGGCCTGTACGTGTGGCGCTGGGAACACGAGATCGGCAACAAGCAGATCAAGACCTACCTGCGCGGGCCGGGGAAGATCTTGCGCTCGCGGTCCCCAGACCTCGTCTACCAGGAGATCTGGGGCTACCTGCTGACCCACTTCACGATCGCGGCGCTGATCTGCCAGGGGGCCACCGCGGCCGGGATCGACCCGGACAGAGTCCGCTACACGCGCACCATGCGCCTCGTTCGTCGACGGGCCGGTGACCCGTCTTCTTCCCCCTGACCACGAGGCGCGGGCCCTCGCCCGCGTCCACGCGGACATCACCCGGCCCGAGAAGCTCAACGAGCGCCGCGAGCGCGGCTACCCCCGGGTCGTGCGCCGCGCCCGCCACAACCACTACAAGGTCAAAAGCCCTGGGCAGCACGGGATCCGCTACGACGCGCCGGCCACGATCAGGCTCGCCAGAACGAGCGGACCCGCGCCGCAGCAGCGGGAACGGACCCGGACACGCCGCCGACCCGCCACCGCCGTGCGGCGGGTGCGCGCCGACCCGCGTGGCGCCGCGCTCCGCGGGCCCCGCCGCCGCACGGGGGCCTCCCAGCCGCCCACTGGCCGGATCTTCAACCGCCGTGCTCGGCAGCGCCACAAATCATGATCGAACTAGCGGAAGTGGCATTGCATGGCTACCGACCGTAGCCCTCCTTACAGGTCCCGTCGCCGTCGCCGGGCCTGATCGAGGCGGAAGACGGCGAGCAAGGCGTCCAGGCTCGCAGCCTGTTCCTCACTGTTGCCAGCACCACCGTAGCTATGGACAGTTAGTGCCACCCGTGTGTGCTGACCAGTCTGACCGTCGGCCGGCTTCTCCTCATCGGCGGGCCCATCGTGCCGCTCCAAGGTCCGCGTGAGGCGACCTTTCGCAGTCGTCGGTGGTCGCGACGGCGTAGGTGCTGCGTCAGGCTGGCTGAGAGGGTGAGGGCAGGCAGGGGGCGCCGAGGTCGGGCCGGTCGAAACTGCCTTCGGTGGCGGCGAGGGACGCTGCGAGGAGGGGTTCGGGGAGGTCTGTCTGTTCGGCGTGCCAGCGGATCCAGTCGGGCAGGAGGGCGCTGGTCTCCTTGGTGACGGGGTCGTCGATCCAGTCGCTGATCAGGGCGCGGATATGGCGGACCCGGTGGGGTGAGACCGCGTGGAAGGTGCCCGGCAGCTGGACTTCGATCCACTCGTCAGTGAGGGCGTTGACAGCCTCCGGATCGGGCTGGTTGCCGTGGCGGTCGGTGTACCAGGTGGTGAACGCGCTGGCGAGCGGGTCTGGGTCGAGGTCGCGGAAGAGGTTGGTCTCGCGCGGGAGTGGGGTGCCGCGTCGGCGTAGCGAGTCGGCGAGGTCGTCGAGGCGGCGACTGACGCGGAACCAGTTGTCCAGCGCCGAGTCCGACTCGCTGCCCTGGAAGACCTCGCCCCCGTGGTCGGCGTACGCCAGGAAGGCCAGCGCGTCGCCGCTGCGCGCCGCGACGGGTTCGGCGTTGCTCGCGGATTCGCCGACGAAGGCCCGCCACGCGGCGGCGGCCTGGGCGACGTCGTCATAGATTCCGGCGTTGACGACGGTGGCCAGATCGCAGGCGTCGACGTCGAACAGGAACACCGACGGGTCGATCCCGTCCGGGTAGGTGAAGCCGGCGATCACGCCGAACCGGCTGCCGTAGGCATCGCGCAGGTGGAAGACCTCG
This sequence comes from Pseudofrankia sp. DC12, assembly GCF_000966285.1. Lineage (NCBI taxonomy): Bacteria > Bacillati > Actinomycetota > Actinomycetes > Frankiales > Frankiaceae > Pseudofrankia > Pseudofrankia sp. DC12. The sequence continues at coordinate 1,450,481 of NZ_KQ031391.1, read as the reverse complement.
CCGGTGGCGGACTGGCGGCGCATCGCCGTCAGCCAGCGGGGCTGGCCCGGCCCGTCGGCGCGGGCGACCTCGGCGGCGAGGCGTCGGGCCGCGGTGGTCGCGTCGGCGGCGAGCGGGGCCACGCCGATCGCGGCCAGGCCGTGCAGCAGCCGCCACGGCCCTACCCAGCCGGCGCCTGCGCCGTCGAGCCCGTCACGGACCCGGGCGGCGGTCGCGTCGGTGAGCTGGGCGAACCAGCGTTCGACCCACAGCCCCCGGCGAATGTCGCGCACGGCGTGGCGGATCTGCCGGCCGACCAGCTCGACCGTGGCCGCGTCGAGTGCGCGGGGTCCGTCGGCGGCCAGGAGCGACTCGGTGCCGTCGAGGACCGCCGCGACCGCCGGGCCGAACCAGGCCGGCTCCTCCCGAGGACCCGCGAACAGGCCCACCCGCGACGCCTTCGCCGCTGAGGCCGGCTGCCTCCTGCCCGCTGGCGACGAACCACTATCGGGACGGGCGGACGATCTGTTCTTGGCCTTCTTCGGCTTACGCCCACGCGACACCGGCGACATGTGCCTGATCGTAGGGACTGCGCCATCCGGGCCGACCAAGGACCATGGCGTGGTCCCAGACACTCCAGGCCGAGGCGCTGCTGGTGGGCCTGGCCGCGCGCATGCGGCTGCGGTGGCAGAGTGGCCGTTGCGCCGCGCCAGCCATGGTCTTGATCGGGCTGCGGCGCATCAAGGCCTCGCATACGGTCCGCGGGCGAGCGGTGGCTATTCCTCGCCGAGGATCCGTAGGCCGTGGTGGTCCTTGAAGTAGACGTAGTCCTTGAGGTTCAAGGTGGCGAGCGGCAGGTTGTGGGTGAGGCAGCAGGCCGCGATCCACATGTCGTTGACCGGGCGGGGTTGTCCTGCCCTGGTCGCGGCCGCGGAGAGCCGGCCCCAGGTGGCGGCGACGGCCTCGTCGCCGGGCAGGACTGGGATACCCGACAGCCAGTCGGCGAGTTCCTGGCGTCGGTGGTTGCCCCAGGCTCTCAGATCGGTCCATTTGGTGAGCTCGCCGAAGGTGACGAAGGTGATCAGTGGTCGGCGGCCGATCAGGCGGGTCTCGACGGGCCCAGTGAGCCTGCGTTTGTGGCTCAGGGAGGCGACGTCGGTGTCAAGGACGACGGGCTGCATGACGGCGGCTTAGGCGACGTCGCGTCGGCGCTCGGCGTAGGTGAAGGCGAGGAACTCGTCAAGCTCCTCGTCGGAGTCGAAGGTGTCAGCGGCCAGGTCGTCGAGGGACCGGATGGGCTGGGTGCCCTTGGCGGCCAAGAGCTCCTCGGCGGTGACCTGGGGGCGCACCGGCGGGTAGAGCGGACGGTCGGCTTCCGGAGTGCTCATGACGATGGCCTCCTGGCTGGTGTCTCCGTCTCGCTACGGACTGGCTCATGATACGGCGGCGCGCTGGTCCCCGCCGTGACCGTCGGTTGTCGGTGAACCACTACTTCCTGTCCACGGACGGACGCCGGGAGGTCGGCGACCCCGCTGCGAGAGCACCGCAGCGGGTATCCGCGGCGACCGTGTCATGTCGGGTGTGAATGTCACCGGGCCCGACCGGACGCAGTGGGCATCCGCGGGGGGACCGCGTTCGTGGCGATGTCATTCGGTGATGGCTTTCGCGGTGACGTCGGCAATGCCGGTCGGATCCACGCGACCTGGGTGGCGAGGGCCGGTCGTTCACGAGGGCCTCCGCAATGACTGGCCTTGTCCCGGTGACGGTGGCGGTGATGTTGGCGGTGACTTCCGTGGTGATGTCGGTGAGGCCTGTCGTGCCATGGGGCCGGGGTCTTGGAGGCGAGGGCCGTCACGAGGGCGTTCACGAGGGCCGCCACGAGGATTGGGTTTGTCGCGGTGAGGGTGGCGGTGATGTTCGCGAGGGCTTTCGCGGTGACGTGCGTCGTCAGGCTCGGGTGCTGTTGGGGCGTGTCCCGGCTGGTTCGGGGCCGTCGTCCTGCGGCGCCTGGAGCAGTCGATGCCGTGTCCCCTTGGGTCTTTTCCTCCTGACGGCGCTCGGCGCCGTCGCGGTCCGCGCGGTGTGGCTTTCGGTGGTCGCCGGTGATCGCGACGGTGAAGGTGCTGCGGGTCCGGGCGCGTCGGGCGCAGGACGTCGATCAGGCGGCGGGGGCGGTGGTGGCCTATGTGCAGGGTGGCCAGCCGGAGGATGCACTGGCTGGCTACTACGGCCGGGGTCAGGCGTGTGGCCGGGCCCGGGGTCGGCTGGCGGGGCTGGTCGGGCTGCGTGGGGAGGTCTCGGGTGCCGGGTTGGAGCGGCTCCTGCGTGGCCGGCACGCGGTGACCGGTCTGCCGTTGCTGGGTGGGCCGGGTCCGGCGAGCCGGATGTCCCGGGCCGCCATTACCAGGCAGCAGGCCGGCGCCGCGGACGCGGAGTGGTTGACGTTGGCGGAGGCCGCGCAGATCGCCCAGGTGAGCGCGGACTATCTGCGCCGGCTCGTCAAACGCACGGCCATGGCAGGCGCCGTCGTGTCAGCCGCCCGGACTGGTGATCTCGACGAGTCCGGCGGCGATGCCGCGGTGTCGGGCGGCTCGACTGGCGCCGAGGCCGCGGCGGCGGCCGGGAAGCCGGGCGAGCAGTTGGCCGGTGTGCGGGGATCGGATGGCCGGTGGCGGGTGCGCCGGGCCGACCTGGAGCGGTGGAACGCGGGCCGGGTGCCCCCGGCGACGGTGTTGGGCTACGACGTGGTGTGCGCGGCGCCGAAGTCGGTGAGCCTGCTGTGGGCATTCGGCAACGAGGCGCTGCGCGCGGACGTCGGCGCCGCGTTCGACGCGGCGGTGGAGGCGACGATCGCGTATCTGGAACGGCACGCGGCGTTCGGCCTGGTCGCCGGCCGCAACCGGCACTCGCTCGGTCTGGCGGTCGCGTCCTATCTGCATGACGTGTCCCGCAACACCGAGGCGCACCTGCATGTTCACAACATCATTATCAACGCCGTCGCTGTCCCGGCCGACGGCGAGCCGGCCGGCGAAGGGGTGGGGGCGACGGGCTGGGACTGGCGGGCGATCGACGGGGAGATGCTGCTCGCGCACATCCGGACCGCCGGCTTTGTCGGTGCGGCGGTGCTGCGCCGTGAGCTGTCAGCGCGGCGGGGTCTGGGGTGGGAGCCGGTGCGTAACGGGGTGGCGGAGCTGGCCGGGTTCCCGGCCGAGTTGCTGGCGGCGTTCTCGACGCGGCATTCCGAGGTGGAGGCGGAGTTCGCGCAGCTGGTCGCCCAGGGGCTGGAGCCGTCGGGGGCGACGAAGGCCGCGGCGCAGCGCGGCTCGCGTAAGGCCAAGAAGGTCCTCGCCGACGCCGCTGTCCACGCCGCCCAACTGGAGACGCTGAGGGCTGCCGGGTTCACCGTCGAGGCGGTCCGTCAGCTCGCGGCACCCACGCCTGCCCGGCCGGCGCCGCTTGGCGAGCCGGAGGTCGACGACCTGTTCGATCTGCTGGCCGGCGCGGTGGGGCTGACGGAGAAGACTTCGACGTTCCTGCGCCGGGACGTGGTGCGCGCGGTCGCCGAATGGGTGGGCGAGCGGGCCGACGCGGACACGATCGAAGCGCTGACCGACCGTTTCCTCGCGGACCCTCGGGTCGTCCTCGTGCAGGCGACAGCACCCGGGCAGCGGCGTCGCCAGCAGCCCGAACTCGTCTTCACCACCGAGGATCTGCTGGCCGCCGAGGATTCCCTCGCCGCGCTGATCCGCGACGGCCAGGTCATCGCCGGCGCGCCACCCCGCCTGCTGGTCGACCCCTCCTACCTGAAAGCGCGTCTCGCCGCGGCTCGCCAGTCGCGCCCGGCTGGTCGTGGACCCGAGCCGAGCCGCGTGGGCGCGGCGGGCGCGGACCGTGGCGGCGGGGTGGTGGTGCTGTCCGGGGAGCAGGTGGAGCTGGTGCGCCGGCTGCTGTCCGGGGGCGATCTGGTCCGCCCGGCAATCGGGCCGGCGGGCACGGGCAAGACCGAGGCGATGCGTGTCCTGACCGGTCTCCTGCACGCTGCTGGGCGGCGGGTGTTCGCGACCGCGCACGGCGGCCGCCAAGCCGAGGAGCTCGCCGACCGGATCGGTATCCCGGCCCGGGTCG
>NZ_KQ031391.1:1270918-1446277 GCF_000966285.1 Pseudofrankia sp. DC12 | reverse complement strand
TCAACCGCGCCGCACGCGCCCTGCTGGTCGCCGACGCCACCCTGACCGGCCCGGCGCTGACGGTCGCGGGCCGGCAGTTCCAGGCCGGCGACGAAGTGATCACCCTGACCCAGACCGGCCACACGCTGGTCCCGGACGGGAAGCCTCGCTCGGCATACATCCGCACCGGCACCGTCGGCGTCGTCACCGCGGTGCACCTCGACCCGGACAACCCAGCCGGGCAGGCGCTCAGCGTCTACTTCCCGAGCAAGGGCACCGTCCACGTCCCGTGGGAGTACCTGACCCACCGGTTCGCCGACGGCCGCGACGGCGGCCTCGCCCACGCCTACGCGATCACCGCGGCCAGGGCCCAGGGCACCACCATGGACACCGCCCGCGCCGTCGTCCCCGACGACACCAGCCGCGCCGGCCTGTACGTCATGCTCTCCCGGGCCCGCACCGACGTCGCCGCCTACCTGGTGGCCCGCGACCAGCTCGACGAACGCGACGACGACGAGACCTGGCTGCCCACCGAACCCAGCCCGCAAGGCCCAGTCGGCCAGCTCGCCGACCGGCTCGGCCGCTCCCGGCCCGAACAACAGGCCGTCGAGCAGGACCCGCTCGCCACCGCGGCGCACCGGCTGCGCCGTCAGCACAGCCTCGCCGAACTCACCGCACTACGGCTCAGCCAGCCGGCGAGCGTAGTGAGAGGGCCGCACCAGGTGGTGCTGCGGCGCGCCGAACTGGCCGCCGAAGCCGCCCTACGCGTCGCCGCGCTGACCAACCCGCCCGCCGCGTTGGTCGCCCGGATCGGCCCGCGACCGGCCGCCGGCCCGGACCGGGCCACCTGGGAGCAGGTGGTTGGCGGGCTAGCGATCTACCAGGCCCGCTATCGGCCTGACGTCCCCCGCATGAAGCCGGACCGCCACCGGTCGCGGGGCCGCGCGGCCAGCCGGTGGACCCGTGGCTGGTGTGCCGCCGGCAGGCGGTCTGGCTGGCCGACAGCTGGGCGGCCGTGCTGCCACCGGTCCTGCGGGACTGGTTCGGCGGCGCCAGCCAGGCGCTGCCCCGGGAGCGGGCCATCGCCGGGCTGCATGCCCTGCTCGACGCCGGCCACCCACCCGGCCACCTGCGGGCCGTCCTCTCCGAGACGCCCCTCGACGGAGTACGGATCGGCGCGGCGGTACTCGAACACCGCGTCATCGGCCTCTGCCAGGCCGCCGGCGTCGACCCCGCCCGCTACGAACTGCCCGCCCCGCGCACCGCCCAGCAGGAATGGAACGAGCTGTTCCACCTCGTGCGCGCTGCGGAGATCAACCACCTCGCCACACAGCCGACCGCCGGCCTCGCGGCCGAACGGCACTCGCTTACCGACGCATTGAGCCGGCCGACCAGTATCCGGACACCGGCCATCCCGACGGGGACCGAGCAAGGGGATACCGGGCCGGACGAGCGCGCGTCCCGCAGCGCGGGCAGGGAACGGCTGGCCCTCCTCGAGGCGGCGCTGAACCGGCAGAACACCGACGCACTGCTACAAGCGAAGGCCGAACCGGCTGGCTACCTGACCGCGCTACTTGGACCGCGGCCTGCACCCGGCCCGGCGGCGCATGGATGGGAGGAGGCGGCCAACCGCGTCGAGCACTACCGCCACCACATTCTCGGCCTTCCCTACGGCACGCCCGCCCAGCCGGACTCGGTCGACCCTACCAATCACGCCCTCGGTGACCGCCCCGCAGATCCGTCCGACGCGACCGCCTACGAGATCGCCCGCGACGTCGTCCCGCACGGCGGCGAACTCGCGCTGTAACCGGTGGTTGACAGCGAGTCCAGGTTTTTCCTGGTCGGCGCTCGTGTCGGCGGGGCGGGCTCGTGACGGCGGGGGATGATGCCGGTCATGGACGGGGATCTGGCGGTGAAGGAAGGTGCCCGCCGGCGCGCTGAGGCCGCGTGTTGGCGGGCAAAGGCCGCCGCGGCGCGGGCGCGGGCTCGCGCATTGCCGTGGGAGTCGGATCCGGAGCTGCGCGCCCAGGTGAAGGCGATCCTCGCGCTGTCGCCGGTCGAACGCGTCCTGGGCCTGCAGGACGAGGCCGACGTGTTCGACCGCGCGGTCCGGATCTGTGAGGCCCCCTGCGACGCCGCGCCTGAGGCCGGTTCCACACGCGTCGACTGAGGCCGCGGTGGCGTCTCAGCTGATCGGCCATTTCCAGCCCCTGGCCGATCACGAGGTCGCTATCTGATCGTCGGTGGGGTGGGTGGCCGCTGCAGGGTGTCCCAACGACGACCGGCGATCTCGACATCGTTCCGGATCCCGAGCCGCCGGAGAAGCGTGGACGCCTGCGGGAACCGGCCACAACCTGACTCGCACCAGCGGACGTCGAGCGGCCGGAGGTGTCTATGCAGGGAAACGGATCTGCGTCTGGCCCACAAGATACCAGGAACGACGAACTAGTGACATTTCACCAGAAGCAATTACCGGCTGTCGCATTTCATGTGCATGAATGGCCAGCTTATACGCGTCGCCTGAGAGATTTATCTTTACGCGCCTCCTAATTTTTCCCAGGAACCCGTCAACGACGACCGTCCCGTCGTCATTTCCGTCTGCGCGTTCCAAGCGGATCACTTGCCCCACGATCTCATTTGCAACAACGAGAGGGCGTTTCTTAAGGGACGCGACAACCTTCTCGACCTGTTCGAGTCGAGGTCGGGGAACTTCAACATGAGCCGGAATATCTCTGTTGAAAGGAATCGATTCGGAGAACAAGAAGGAGAGATCGATGGAGCGCACGCCTTCCTGGCGCCCCATAGATCCGACGGATTCGACCATCTCGGCACTCACGCCACGCTCGACCGCTTCATCCAAAGAAATGTCTCCGCCTGGATCAAGCAGCTCCCGCGTAGCAGCGATACCGTTGGCCAGAGTTTCGACGACGTGACGCGAGAACGCTACTGGAGAATCTCCGGCAGGCGGATCGGAACGTACAACGTCGAGTTCGAAACGACTAGCTAGAGAATCCGCTTGTTCCTCGTGCCGGACGAAAATCGGAAGGATAAATCCATCCTGCATGAAGTGGCCAAGTCGCAGATCATTCATGACAAAATCGGTTGCCGCACCAGGCCGTTTCCCGGGATTGGAAGGGCGTGGCCGAATCGCACTACATGCCGCCACTAGCATGATGCGCGAGATGCCATCGAGAAGAGCTCGCGCCTCGCCCAGGGGAATCGACCCATCGGCATCGGTCTGATCGGTCCGAAGGAAGACGATGTCATTTCGCGCGCGCGCAATTTGAATGGGCAGCTCACCTTGGCTGATCTCGTGAACCAGCGAGACTACCTCAAGGGCATCTCTTAACCGCATCTCGAAGTCACGGAAGGACCTATTGTGAGGAACCATTAGACTTGCATCCAGCGAAGTATTTTCCCAGATGGCACTTCTATTTGGTTGGTACTCGATTCTCCGCCAACCGTGAGTGCGGAGAAAGAATTCGAGATCATCTGGGTTTATCTCAAGAGAAGCGAGGCCCTGGGCCGGGATTGAATCAAGACTCACGGTTTGCCCCCCTTCCCTATTCTTTGTAGTATTCCGAGAAGTTGTTCGACATCATAGACATTTTCTCGCGGCAGCACCACCGTTTTGGATGCCGAGGTGATCGGTTCGCGCCCCTCCAAGCAGGTCCAGAAGGCCCGACCATGAAGCAGCATGCGCTCCGGCTCGGTGACTAGCCACTCCTTGACCTCGGCGGGGACGAGGACGACCACAAGGATCTTCCTCGCGTAGGTGTCAGGGTCTCGAAGCCCATCGTAGTGATCGCGTGACAGCGACCAGTGGACGCCATCCTCCTTGAGGACGTCCTGAGACGTGCACTTCATCTGGACGTCAACCATGGACGAGGTGTACCGCCGATGGCTGGTCGCCTGCCGCACCGTGTAGTCAACGGTCTCCACATCCGATCTCAAATCGGAGATCGTGCATCGTGCCGCCGCAGCGATCGCATGCGTGAAGGCGATGCTGAAGGCCTGTTTGGACTCCGATGCATGGAGCGAGCCGTACGGGATACCTGAGGGCGTCCACATCGGTGGCCACTGGTTCGGTGGCTCACGCTCCCCCGTCACTCAACCCCCTAGGCATACCCAATGCCGGCAGATCAACACTTTACGTGGCAGTGTTGGACCTAGACGACTCGGTCAGCCACGAGCAGTAGGGCAAATCGGCAGGTCGCCACTTCCAGGCACTGCGGTGTTGCGGCGAGGTCGGTCGCCGGTCGTAGCGTCGGCTACTGAACCGATGGCCTGGGACCTGTCAGGGTGACATCGGCAGCAGGACGAGGACGGCTCGCGCGGCTGATCATGGGCCGACGACAGCCCGGTCTACGTTCCGTGACTGTCCTCGGGCCGGCCGCTTTACTGCGGCGGGACGTCCAAGGACGCTGGTGAACGGCGCGGAGCCCGTGACCTGGACCACCAGCAACCGTCCGGGACGGGCGGCCGAGGTCTACGGAACAAGAGGTTCCGCCTCGCCGCGCGTCGGGTCCCCGTGTCCAAAGTGCGTTCCGTCGAGGCGATCCGGCGTAGCCCCGGCGCTATACCCGGGCCGGCGGACGGCTGTGGACGACCGGCGACGTTCACGGACTCTCTGAGCTGGCCGGGCGGACGGCACGGACGCGCGCTACATCGGTGGACGGAGCGCCTCTCCTTCTAATTTCCGGTCGACGGAGGCCGTGGAGGATCACCGGGACAGGCGGAGGTCTTCTTCGAGGGCCCCGATGGCGTTGTAGATGGTGGTGGTAGGCCAGGGAGGTCTGTCGGGGCCCTGCCAAGTGAGATGCACTTTGGCCCAGCCACCGGTTGTCAGCTCGATGATGATGTCGTCCGTGGCCTCCGATCGGGCGATCACCTCGAAGGACACACGGTGCAGCGGGTGGCCGGCTGCCACCTCGTTGCGAAGCTCTGTCGCCAAGGCTTCGCGCTGCCGATGTTCGGTAGGGCTGCCGCAGCGGAGGTCCCACCACGGATCGACAAATACCGGTTGCTCGCTCACGGAGTCATCCTTGTGGCATCCACGCTCCTGATCAATGGTGAGATTCGCCGGGCCTGACCTGCGCCGGCGGACTTTGGCGGACTTAGCGCGTGGAACGTCAAGACAACAGGCCTAGTACGGCAGCGACTTTGACCGGCTTGTGGTCTCTGCGCGGGAGGCCGGCGCGGCCCGATGCGATGCGCGAGGCGGCTGACGCATGGCGCATGGGTGGGACGAGGCGGCCAACCGCGTCGAGCACTATCGACACCACGTTCTCGGCCTTCCTTACGGCACCCCCGCCCAGCCGGGCTCGGTCGACCCCGCCCGCCACGCCCTCGGCGACCGCCCCGCAGATCCGTCCGACGACGCCGCCTACGAATACGCCCGCGACCTCGTCCCGCACAGCGGCGGGCTCGCGCTGTAGCCGGTGGTGGACAGCGAGTCCTGGTCGTTCCTGGTCGTTCTTGGTCGGCGCCGGCGTCGGCGCGAGCGGGCTGGTGGCGACGTGCTGACAGAGCTGCCGTGTGTCGGCCCATTCGACGCGCTGGTCCGCCGCTTCGCGGCGGTACGCGCTGACGGGCCACGACTGCACGGGTGAAGTCAAACGGTCCAAGCGCCGGCTGGGAGGCCCAGGAAGTGCACTACCGCACTCCGCGCCACGGGTACCGGGGGCGGGTTTCGTCCATCCAGTCTCGGAACCGTCGAACGCGTTCCTGGTGGTTGGCTGCACGGGGTTTCGTTCCGTTCAGGCACGGGCTGGACTCCTCCGCTCCGCATTTCGGGCAGGCGACGCGTCTGCCCCGCTCGACGGTCACCGGACCGGACTCGTTGCCACCGACAAGCTCGCGCCACTCGGCATACAGTCGGTTGTATTCGTCGACCTGCCGCTGATATCGGTCCTCGTGCACGAGCGAGATCGGCGGGGTGTACGGCCTTGGTGGCTGCTAGCCCGGGTCGTGGCCGACCTTGGCGATGATCCGCGAGATCGGGCCGTCGTAGTCGCTGCCGATGCTGGTCACGGTATCTTCGAAGGGTCCTGGGCCGTTGATCGTGCGGCTCAGCCAGTTCTCCGGTAGCAGCACACGGTCGCCTGGCTCTAGCGGTTCTGCTCCGTCCCAGAGGTAGGCGTACTTCCCCACGCAGACTTTCATCGCCATGCCGATCCTCCACGAACACCGCTGCGCCGTCGTCAACGAAGCTTTACACCGTTCGTCTCGGCTCTGGTCCGCAACTCGGTTAGCGAGATTCGTTTGCCATCGACCTCGACTTGCCAGAGGTCCATTCCCTTGCGTGTCGGCCGACCACCGGTGATCTCCTGCAGCGCCGTGTCGGGTGAGCTACGGGTAACCCCGGGGAAGAGTTCGATCAGACCTCTGGAAGTGACCTGCGCCTCGTAGCTGGTTCCGTTGTAGCTTATGAACAGCGGCTGCCCGACCTGGATGACGCCTGCCTTCACCATTTTCGCGAGCACGGTGTTCCCTCCCGCAGTCCTGGTCTTGCGGGCCGTCGGCTGGCGGCCAGCGCGGGGCTCGGTTTCGGTTACGCGCGGGGCGGCGTCCGGAACTGCGGCTGGCTTCTGGCCGAACCCGAGCGAAGCCGGATCCCAGATGCGCTCACTGAGCGCCGTATAGAGCTTGCACCGCTCCCGAACAGTTTCGACGACGTCGGGATTCGATCCGAATGACCGGAAAGTCTTCTCCAGTCCATGCGACTCGATGAATCGTCGCTGCGGCGTGTAGTTCCTGCGATGCTCTGGGTTGAGTATGGCGACCAGGTTCGGCTGGCGGACGTAACGCTTGATCTTCTCGCTGTACGGTAAGTCGCTCAGACTTGCGTTGTCGCTGGCGGGCAGCAGGACGAGAGCGCCAATCTGGTTACGTAGCTTCTCGAAGTGGCGTGCTCCGAGGTTCTGGGTACTCGGGTCGAAGGTGACCGGCCAGAGGTGCTCAATCTGCCACCGCTGTGGAGTGCGGCCGGTCCCCTGCAGGTAGTCGCGGATGTCGTGCGGCTTGTCTGTCTGCTCCTCGACGTAGGACATCAGGCGGGCCAGAAGGTACAGGACCTGGTCGGCATTGCTCCGACGGAAGGCGAAGGCCTCCAAGTCCGTAAAGGGATCGTCCTCGCCGGATATCGCGTCGTGAAGCGCCTTCCCGACGTCCGTGACGTCCACGCATCTGCGCAGCGTCGGTATCAACGGGCTCAGCTCTTCGAACAGGTGCCAGTCGTCGACGTGATCACCGTCAATCGAACGGAGCACGTACCGGCGGTCGATGTAGTTAGCCAGCAACCGTGCCTTGGCGCGTACCGAGCTGAGATCGTCGCTGGGCGCGACGGCGGCCAGCAGCAGCGTGTACTGGCATTCCAGCCCATTGACGGCGTTGTAGTAGATGCTCTCGAGCTTGAACTCGGCGCGCGGCGCCTCGGCCGCCGACAAGAACGTCTGGTAGTACCCAGCCATCGCGGTCAGGTTGTTGATGAACGCCGCGTAGTCATCCTCATTCTGCAGTCGGAGGCGGTCTGTGTTCTCCCGAACCCAGGCGTTCGGGTTCCCATCAATCTCCTCGACCTCGTGCTGCGCTCCGCCTTCGAGATGAGCATGCTGGGCGACGAGTACATCGCGAAGAAACCTCTTCGGGACGTCTGGGTCCTGCCGAGCGGAGCCCAGCCGGTTGAGCATCTGCCGCCAGGCATCGTTCAACTCGTCCTGACGGTCACCAGCGCTGGAGAGCAGGAAGCTCTTGACGAGGTCGACCGAGGTCAGCCGTGCGCCGCGGTCGTTCATGGTCTCGAAGATCTTGAAACCATGTGCTCTGTTGACGGCTCGGATGGGGGCCATGACCACGCGGTCGCGGATCCAGTCGACAAAGTAGGGCAGTGCGGTGTCGTGCAGGCGGTCGCGAAGAAGGGCGTCGAGCTGCTGGCCGCGGTCCCAGAGGTTCCGCAGCGATAGCGACGCATTTAGCGGTAGCCGGTACCGCTGGTTGTTCTCGTAAAGGGCACGCAGCGGCCGCTCACGCTCGTCGGCGTGGATCCGGATCCGGAACTGTGCTCCAGAGCCGGGCGGGTGGTGCTCGATCATCGCGTTGAGCGCCCGCGCGGTCGAGTGCTCGCTGTACTCGACCGCGAGCCGGTGAAGGATGATGAACATCAGGTGAAGCGTGGTGAACCGCTGCTGGCCGTCCACGAGGAAGCGTGTCCGGTCCGACTCCTCGTGGTACACGAACGCCCCGAGAAAGTAGGGCTCAACCTCGAGCTGGCGCCTGCGACCGGCGGCGGGGTTCCAGGTCTTGGAGAACTCACTCCATAGATCGTTGACGAGCCGACGCACGTCGCTCTCGGGCCACGAGTACTCGCGCTGGTAGTAGTCGATCGTGTATATGCGGCTTTCGAACAGCTCCCGAAGGTTCTGGACTCCGGCCATGCCAGCGGTCATGCCCACCCCCGCCCACCGACGCGCCCAGGAACATTCTGGCAAGGTCTCTGACCATCCGTGACTAGATCGGCCGTATTCGTGACAGCAATCCGTGGCGGCAGACGTGCTGTACTCGACGTGACGGCGCAGTGACCCGGCTGGGCGAGGCGGGCGGGCGCTGTGGCGGCCGGGGACCGGGGGCAACCCGGGACCGACGAACACGCGGGAGCTCACCGGCTGAGGCGCCAGACACCGAATAGATCGTCACGCTCATGCCAGCGGTTACGTCCGGGTGGTTTGGAGTCGCTGGAGAAGATCAAGGAGTTCGGGGGCTGTCGGGCGGTCGGCGGGGTTCTTGGAGGTCGCGCGGGCTATGAGGGGCCGCAGGGTGTCGGGGAGGGCGGTGAGGTCGGGGGTGTCGGTGGTGACGCGGCGCAGGATGTGGGGCAGTGAGCCGCCGTCGAAGGGGGCGCGGCCGGTGGCGGCGTAGAGGAGGACGGCGCCCCAGGCGTGGATGTCGGCGGCTTCGGTCACGGGGTCGCCGAGGGCTTGTTCGGGGGCCATGTAAGAGGGGGTGCCGATGGCGCCTTGGGTGAGCATCGTGGTGGCGTCCAGGGCGCGGGCGATGCCGAAGTCGATGATCCGCGGGCCGAGGCGCGACAGCAGGATGTTGCTCGGTTTCAGGTCGCGATGGATGACCCCGGCGGTGTGGATGGCGCGCAGCGCGGTGGCGAGGGCTTGTGCGAGCGATTCGAGGTCACCGGCGGGTAGTGGCCCCTGGCTGCGGACGTGGGCGGACAGGGTGGGGCCGTCGATGTATTCGGTGACGAGGTAGGGGCGGGTGCCGGTGGTGTCGACGTCGAGGACGGCGGCGGTGCAGAAGCGGGCGACGCGCTGGGCGGCTCGGGCTTCGTGCAGGAACCGGGCCCGGAATTCGGGGATGCCGGCGAGGTCCGCTCGGATGACCTTGATCGCGACCAGGCGGCGTCCGCCGGGCTGGGCGGGGCCGAGGCGGACGGCGAGGTAGACGCTGCCCATGCCGCCGTGGCCGAGCCGGCCGAGCAGGACGTAGGGGCCGAGTTGGCGTGGGTCGAACTCGTCGAGCGGCGCGACGCCCTCCGGTGGCCCGGTCATCGGTGCGGGCACCGCTGGGAGGCCAGTGTTCCCGGTCTGGCCGGGTGGGTTTTCGTGGGTGGGTTCTTCGCTACCCCACGCTGGGCCGTATTCGGAGAGGTCCGGGACCCAGCCGGTCCGGGTCGGCGGCTTGGAGCCGGGCGACGGGACGGGCACGCTCTCGACCTGGCCGGGCGCGCCGGCGATCTGGCCGCTGCCAGCTCTGGCGGCCCCCCAGCGCCGGCCCGGCCCGTTGACGTCACGCAGCCCGGGCCAGCCGGGCCGCGGGTCGACGCTGCCGGCGTAGCGCGGCGGAACGTCTCGGTAGGCGTTGATTCTCAGCATGACGAAAGCACCACCCGTAATACGGCATGGCAAGGCCACGGACAGAAAGACAAAAGGACCTGGTGCAGGCCGGCGCTGCTACGGCTGGCCTCGATGCAGCTACGATGCTCCGTCTGGCGAGCGCTCGTCGAGCGGTTATCCAATGGTTGGATAGCGTCTTTGGATAAAAAGCGCGCGGTGGGGTTGGTGAAGGTCTTGCCTGTTCCGGTGGTCGATATCGTTGCTCAATGGCAGGTGACGAGGGTGGGACGGTTCCCGTGCCACGGGAGAACTGGCATGCCGTCGCGCGGGCGCTCAACGACCGGATGAGGGCTGGACGGGTCGGCCAGCAGGAGCTCGCGGACCTGGCCGGGGTGTCGGTGGCGACGGTGCGGGTGTTGCAGCGGGGTGGTGGCGGGCGTCGGGTGCAGGACGCGACGTTGGGTGCGGTCAGCCGTGCGCTGGGCTGGCCGGTCGACTACCTGCTGTGCGTCGCGCTGGGCCGGCCGCTTCCCGAGAACGGGGCCGAGCCGCGCGCGGTCGTCACGGACCCGCAGGTCGAGATCCTCGTCGTCCTGCGGCGCATCGAGCGGCACGTCGAGACGCTTGTTCACGGCCTGATCCCCGCGAGCACGTCAGGTGCGGCCGAGACCACCATCGACGCGGACACGTCCTGAACGGCGACCGGCGGCTGGCGGTTCGGCGAGGATGGGCGGCGTGCCAGATCTCGTCGAGGTTCACGTGACGGTCGCCGACCGGACGGAGGCGGAGGAGATCTGTTCCGCTGTTCTGGCCCGTCGGCTGGCCGCGAGCACGCAGATGGTGACCAGGATCAGCTCGCGTTACTGGTGGCGTGGCTCGCTACAGACGGCCGACGAGTGGCTCGTCTACATGATCACGACTGTGGGTCGTTTCGACGAGCTGGCTGAATGTGTGCGTGGCCTGCACTCGTATGAGGTTCCGCAGATCCTGGCGGTGCCCGTAACGGCCGTGACGGCTGATTTCGCGGAATGGGTCAGGCGGGAGACCCAGGCTGGCTGAGCCGTGCCGACGCGATATCGGCCAGGATCTCCCGCGCGCCGGGGTGACGGCTGGCAGTCAGCGCACTTTCCACCCGGGCCAGATGCCGCAGGCCCCAGGTTGACTCGGCGCGCTGCGCGGACTCGAGCGCCCGTCGGGCGTAGGTCAGACCCTCGGTTGCATCACCGAGGCTGAGCTGGGCGTGCGCGATGTCGGCGTAGACGAGGGAGACATGCTTGAAGCCGGGATCCTGGTCGGCCGCTGCGAGCGCGGCCTGGCCGGCCGCGAGGACCCGGTGCTCGTCGCCGAGCCGCACCCAGGTCGTCAGCTGGAACGCGGAGAACCGGCCCGGGTCGAAGAACCGCGTCCAGGCCCGCTCCCGGTTGGGCCGGGCTGCGGTGTAGATCTCTTCGGCTCGTGCGAGCAGCGTGCTGGCGTTCGGATCGCCGAGGGCGGCGAGTTCTTCGGCCTCGCGGCAGATCAGCCACGAGCGGGTCGCGTCGTCGCCCTTGCGAGGCAGATATTCCTGTGCCTGACGGATGAGCCGGACAGCTGCGGCCGGATCGCTCACCGCGTAGGACTTGTACGCGTAGGCGCAGGCCTCGATGACCGGATGTCCGGCCTCGCGGGCGGCCAGCGCGGCGACCCGGTCGAACGCGGCCGAGTTCGCCGGCTTCTTCAAATCCCAGGCAAGCCACGAACACAGGGTGGCCGCTTCGCCCGCGGTCGCCGCGAGCCGGCGGCGCAGACCGGATGGCGGGTTTCCCGCCAGCAGCGCGCTCAGCTCGTTGAGATGTGTCGTCAGCGCCTGGTAAAGCGCCCGGGCCGGAACCGTGTACTCCAGCCGGTGGAAACCGATCGTCCTTGCTTCGAGCCGTTCGACCGCGTCCTCGTCGAGACCACCGGGACCTGTCAACGCCCGGGACAGCCGTTCCCATGGCTCGGCTGCCAGCTCGCCCGTCATACCGGCTGCGAGTAACAGCATCGTTCGGCGGTCCACCTGCGAATCGAGGCGGCCCGCGACCCACGCGAGCGAGAGAAGATCCGACACCTGGAGGCCTCCATCCACCTCGTGCAGGCCATTAGCGGTCAGCAGGGCTGTCTGGCTCGAATCGGCCGGCGCGGCGGCGCTTGTGAGCACAGGGGCGAGGCCGAGGGTGATGCGGGCCTGGTCCGGCATCCCGAGCCCGTCGGCGATCCGCTCGAAGACCTGCAGCTTCTCGACGAGCCCGGTGCCGTTCATGATCGCGCTAACCCGGCCCTGGCTGAAACCCGTCGCGGCACCGATCCGCGACTGGCTCGCCCCGGCATACCGCCGGACCAGCGCGAACACCTCCGCGATATCCCGCCTGCGCAACGCCGACAGCATCTCGGGCCTCTGCCACAACGCGTCGGGAACGACCACCGGACCGGGCGCCTCATCGACCATCGGGGAAACCTTGCCCTCGCGTAGACCTTGCGGCTACTCATGGTCACTGCCTCAAATGAGTGCAGTCAAGGGGCTGGCCCATCCCACGATGGGATACCAAGACGGGATGGTCGGATCGCTCGCAGTCAAGGCGATCATCGGGCGGACCAGCCGGAGGGCATGGACCTCTGGCTCACCGAAGTCGATGGCCAGCGCCTCTCGCTCGACCAGCTACGGGCACGCGCCGAGAACGCCGGAGTGAAGCTTCGGTAGTTGCGGAACGACTCGGCCCGGCAGCGCGTGGCGATGCCTCGCACGCGGGCCCCGCGTGACTCCAGACGGGAACTGGCACGGGACGAACAACGGACGACGTCGGCGCACGGAAGGCAACTATTTTGTCGTACCTGGGCAATATCATCTGCTCGTTTGTAGATTGGGGGTCGTCGGTCACCGGGCCGCGCGCCGCCCGCGGCAACCCGAGGAGCGTGCCCGCATGACCTTCCAGACACCGGTGACGGCGGAGAACGTACTTACCAAGATCCATTACAAGGAGTACCTGCTGCCCGCGATCCAGCGGGAGTTCGTCTGGAGCGCCGACCAGATTCGCCGGCTGGTCGACAGTCTGATGCGCGGCTACCCGATCGGCTCGTTCCTGTTCTGGCAGGTCAGGCCGGAGTTCGCGAAGGACTACGCCTTCTACGACTTCCTCACCCACTACCACGAGAGGGACGCGCCCTACGCGACGAAGGCGACTGTCCCGGCCGGCCACGGCGTCATGGCGATCCTCGACGGGCAGCAGCGGCTGACGGCGCTCAACATCGCGCTCTACGGCACCCACGCCGAGAAGCGGAAGTACCTGCTCGCGACGCATCCGGACGCGTTCCCGAAGAAGGCGCTCTACCTCGACCTGCTCGCCGCGCCGAAGGACGACGACGACCTCGGTCTGCACTACGAGTTGCGTTTCCTCACCGCAGCCGAGGCCAAGCCCGCCGCCGGAGAACCCGACAAGTGGTTCCGCGTCGGCGACGTGCTCACCCTCCCGGATGGTGGCAAGCCGATGATCGCCGAACTGAAGAAGCGAGGGATCGATCTGGGCCACGATCACGCCTACGACAACCTTTACGCCCTGTACGAGGCGTTGCGGAAGACCCAGTCGATCAACTACTACCTGCTGGACGCGGGGCAGAGCACCGACGAGGTGGTCGACATCTTCGTTCGGGTCAACAGTGGCGGCACGGCGCTGTCCCATTCGGACCTGCTCCTGACGGTCGCCACGAACCTCTGGAGGACCTATGACGCGCGCGAGGAGGTCCGCGAACTGGTCAAGGAGCTGAACAGCGGTGGCGGGCGGCGGTTCGACTTCAGTAAGGACGTGGCACTCAAGACCGCGCTGATGGTCGCGGGCGGGGACATCAAGTTCAAAGTCGGCAACTTCACACCGCGGAAGATGGCGACCGTCGAGGCGCAGTGGTCCGAGACCAAGGACGGGCTGGTTCTCGCCGCGACGTTGCTGCACGCCTTCGGCTTCGAGGCCAAGACGCTGACCGCCGATAGTGTGATCATCCCGATCGCCTGCTATCTGCGGCACCGCGGTCTTGACGACAGCTATCGGACCTCCGTCACGGAGGAAGCGGACCGTGCCCGGCTGCAGAACTGGGTCGTCCGTTCCCTGCTCAAGCGAGGCGTCTGGGGTTCGGGCCTCGACGGGCTGCTGACCCGGATCCGGCAGACGATCGAGGAGCACGGCGCGCGCGGATTCCCGGTCGAGGAAATCGAGCGCGAGATGGCGTCGCTCGGCAAATCGCTCAGTTTCGACGAGGCAGAGGTCGAGGACCTGCTCGGCGCGAAGTATGGTAACCAGCGGACCTTCGCGATCCTGGCGCTGCTCTATCCGGGCCACGACCTGACGATCCAGTACCACCAGGACCACTTCTTCCCCAAGTCCCGGTTCACTCGCAAGCAGCTCGCGGACGCCGGCATCGCGGCGGACAAGATTCCGGCATACGTCGATGCCGTCAACCTGCTGCCGAACCTGCACCTGCAGGCCGCCATCCCCGGAATCCAGAAGAGCGCCACGCTGCCGGCCGAGTGGCTGGCGCAGAAGCACTGGACCGAGACCGCGCGCAAGCAATACCTGGCCTACAACGACCTCGACGGCCTGCCGCTCGGCCTCGCTGACTTTCTGGACTTCATTGACCAGCGCCGCGACCGCATGCGAGCCCGCCTGACCAACCTCCTTGGAGTCCGGGCGCGGCCGTGACACCTGGGGCCTGACAGAAAGCCTTGACGGGCAATCCTATGGCGCTCCTGGGCCTAAGCGGACGTTGCCGTGTCAACAAGCGTCGCGAGTGCCCTCGTGACGGTGTCGACACCCGCATTGACGGCGCCGCCGGGTTCGGTCATGTAGAGGTCTCGACGAATCTCGATCATCAATGCCATCACCTGATCGGTCTGCCGGTAGTGCTTGAGAGGGACGTAGGTGCCGCCGAACGGAGTGTTCACGTCGAGGTCTCCGACGAGGGAGAGCGCCCGGGTCGCGGCGTCGTGCAGCCAGTGGGGAGTGTGGAACGAGTCGACGCCCAGGCAGACGGCGGGACGGTTGCCGGTCGGGTGGAGCTCGTAGGGCAGGGGCCGGCTGGGGTAGGAGTGGACGTCGAGAACCACGGCGCGGCCGACCGCGGCCAGGCGCGCGTCCACGAGGTCGGCCATCGCCGACGCGTAGGGGTGGTAGTGCCGGGCGAGGAGGTCCTCGATGTGGTTGGGATCGTCGGTTCGTAGCGGGACGCCGTGCGAGGTGCGCAGGTAGACGGCGCCCATACCCACCGCCCGCATATCCTCACGGTCATCAGGAAACCTCTCGGGGTCGACGACCAGCCGGGACAGCCTGCTGCTGAAAATCCACGGGGCCAGCCCGGCGGTCACGGCGGCGCGATTGGCGATGAGCCCGGTGTGCGCATCGGTCATGTGATCCAGCTCGGCGGCCAGCTCGGCGTCGTCGAGCAGGATCCGTTCCCTGGCCTGGGCCGTCAGCGTCCGAGATCCATGGGGAACGTGCAGGATCACCGGGGACTCGGCGTCACCGGGAGTGACCTCGAAGCACGCACTGGACCCATCCGGAATTCCGATGATCATTGATCTATTCTTGTCGACACGGCGACCTCCCGCCCGGGCCGCATCAACCTCACCGTTCAGCCCTGAGCATCCCCGTCGTCGTTCATCCCGGCCCCGGGCACGCTGGTAGGTCCCTCCGGAGGCGCGCCGCAGTACGGCGAGCGAATTTTCAAGCGGGCTGGGTATCGGCGCGGCCGGGTCTTGGCCCTGTCCAACCAGATCGGGCGATCGTGCGGGCATCGAAGGCGGTTGCGGTGTGGCTGTCATGCCGCAGCCGAGGTGACCGCCGGATGAGAAACGAGTGGTTCCCAAACGATCAGTTCGACAGCCGCGTCGCCGCCGAGATCGGCGCGGACCTGGTGCCGGATCGCCATACGAGCGCGTCCCATTGGCGGGCGGACCGGGCAGACCACCGGCGGCGGTGCGCCGGCCGTGCGGTGCGCCTGCAGAACTGTGGCGGTGGCGAGCGCGAGAGCGGTCAGGTCAAGCGGGACGCCATCCGGCCAGATGACGATGGGGCCGACCCGGGGATGGTGCTCGGCGAGATCAAGGGCCGTGCGCACCAGACGTGACCGGTGCAGCAAGAGTCCTGCGGGGCCGGGCACCTCCCCGCTAGCGCCGCCGCCAGCCCAGGGCGAGCGGGACAGGACGAGGCCGTCGGATTCGAGCATCGAGAGCGCGGGCAGGCCAGGCATCTCCGCCGTCATTGCCACGTTGCCACGTCCGGCGGCGCTGGTGAGGCTGGTGATGGTCACGGACTGCACGAGCCCTCCTCGACCGGGGTTTGCTCGGTGGCGCGGTCCGCGAGGTGCGCGGCGACAGGCGCCATGGCTACGGCGATGGGTGCGGGTCGGGCGCCTGTGACCCCAGCGGTCCGAGAGGGGCGAGCCGGGGTCGTGTCGAAGACCAGCGGGCTGACGAGGTAGTGCGTCAGGCCGTGGCAGTGCGCGTAGTCGCGGGCTGCCGCCGCCGACTCGAATGGGAGAAACACGGCCGGCCGCTGGTGCCGCTGTCCGTTGGGCAGTGCAACCACGCCGTAAACCTGGCCGTCCGGGTCGGGCTGGGTGTCGTCGCGGGCGGTGGGCATCTCCTGCCTCCTCGCATACGTGGGCTGTCCGGCCTGCCGTCGTCCGGCGGCGCCGGACGCAGCTGGTCACGTCGGCTGGTCTCCGGCGGCCCGACCCGGCAGCGTCAGGTCCGACCGGGCGGGTAGGCGGACCTGCGCTTGCGGGTCGGGCTGATCGGTGCCGGCTCGCCCAGGATGGCGCACGTATGCGACGTACGCAAGTACGTACGATAGATACGCGACGGGGTGGAACGTGGGGGAGGGCGCGGGCTGGCAGACTTCGCGGAGACGTGACGACGCGAAAGAGGGAGGGCGATGCCGAGCACGCCGGGCCCGACCGTGCGCCGGCGCCGGCTGGGCGCCGAGTTGCGCCGGCTGCGCGAGGCCGCCGGCCTGACCGTCGACCAGGCGGGGGAACACATCCACCGGGCCGGCCCGACCATCAGCCGGATGGAAACCGGGCAGTTCCGGTTCGTGCCGCGCAACGTCGCCGACCTGCTCGACCTCTACGGCCTCGCCGACATTGACCAGCGCGAGGCCTTGCTCGCACTCGCCAAGGAGAACCGCAAGCCAGCCTGGTGGCACTCCTACGGGGACATCGTGCCCCGCTGGTTCCAGATGTACATCGGCCTCGAAGCCGAGGCTTCTACGGTCGCCACCTTCGAAAGCCTGCTGGTCCCCGGTCTGCTGCAGACCGCCGACTACGCCCGGGCGGTCATCCGCGCCGCCTCCCCGGCAATGCCCGCCACCGACATTGACCGCGCGGTGGAGATTCGGCTGACCCGCCAGCAGGTGCTGAACGCCGACCCGCCGCTCGACCTCTGGGCGATCATGGATGAGGCTGCCGTCCGCCGCCACGTCGGAGGCCCACCCATCATGCGCCGCCAACTCGACCAGCTGATCGCACTGTCCGAGCAGCCCGGCGTGACCATCCAGGTAGTGCCCTTCACGGCCGGCGCGCACGCCGGCATGATCTCCAACTTCACGCTTCTCGGCTTCGCGGACACCGGCGGTGCCCCCGAGACCGTCTACATCGAGGCACCCACCGGCAGCCTCTACCTGGAGAAGCCCATCGAGGTCCGCCGCTACGACGCCTGGATGAACCAACTCCGCGGCCTCGCCCGCGACCCCGACGGCACCCGCGTCCTCCTCGACGCCGCACGAAAGGAGATGTGAATGGACACTCCGACCGGCCATCCGACCAGCCTTGTATGGCGCAAGAGCAGCTATTCCGGCGGCACTGGCGGCAACTGCGTCGAAGTGGCCACCCTCCCCGACGGCGGTCGCGCCGTCCGCGACTCCAAGGACCCTGACGGTCTCACCCTCCGCTTCACCGCCGCCGAGTGGACCGCGTTCCTCGCCGCTGCCCGCGAAGGCGAGTTCGGCGACTGAACTTCCGAGAGACGCCGCTCCGCCTCCATTCGCCAGGAGTTCCGCAGGGTGACGCGAACGTGGACGACCAGCCCACCGATGTCACGTATAGTATCCGATTGCAACCCGAGCGTAAGCTTTCGACGTGGCTGGACCTGTCGTGGACGGTGGCGCCGCGCGGCGCGGGCAATTCTGATTAATGATCTTGGCCAGCTTGTGCTGATCAAGCGGACCAAACCGGACCAGGCGCCGTACTGGACCGCACCGGGTGGCGGTGTCGAGACTGAGAGGCCGGGGCGCAGTCTGTGCGGGTAGAAACGAACGGCAGCCGGCGCGGACGCCTGGCTGGGGTTCGGCCCGATCTCCGCGGGAACCTTCCGCAGACGCCTCCACATCGGCACCCGCACCGCCCGCGACCTCGTCGGACAGCTCACGGACGACAGTCGGAGCCGCCTGACCGGCCGGTCAAGTGATCAAGAGCTTCTGCTCACCGCCGGGTAGAACGCTCTACTCTGGGAGACCTGGTCACGACGCCAGCTGAGCGGAACGCGAAGATGATCGACGTGACGGGTCCTACCGACGACCAGATCCAGGAGTTCGCCGACCTATTCTTCGAAGAGACCTCGGCGCGACAACTGCTCGTGCGGTCGGGGTTCCGGGTTGGCATGCAACCAGTCTGGGGCCGAGGAGGCACGCCGCTGGTGTTCTGGCGCGAGGTGTTCGGCGCCCTCGAGCGCGGGGCGGTCATCGATGGGCCGAAGAACCTCCTGCGCCACGCGCGTCAGGAATTGCCCGCCAACAAGATGCTGATCGAGATGGAAGCCGCATTCGCCCGCGCCGACAGCTCGACGCGCAAGGTGGATCCGCCTTCCACTGATAGACCGCGCCTCAGGCCGCCGATCGCGACGGCCGCCGGCTGGCACGGCGAGCGAAAGCCCGACGCCCAGCCCGCCCCAATTACACAGGAGCCGCCTCTCTCCGACCCCGAAACGCTCGACTGGGAGGATGCCTGGCAGTTCCCGAATAGTCTGATCCAGGTCTGGGTCGACGGCGCGGAACTCGCCTGGGCCGCACATGCCTGGAGCAGCCTCACTGAGGCGGGCCTGACTCTCTACCGGACCGAGGAAGACCGCATCGACTGTCTACTGCGGGCGGTCGCCCTCGCCGCGTTCTACCGAGACTTCTGCTCCCAGGCCTTCGAGGAGGGCCACCTCGGTGACTGGGACGACCTGGTGGTAATCGACGTTGTCGGTGAGTACCCGTTCGACGAGTTCACCCTCGGTCAACTGGCACAACGGCACGACATTGGAATCGACAACGAGTACGGCGACGCCCCAGGCGTGGTCCTAGCCCTACTCGTACGCAGGCAGTACTGGGTCGTGGCGGGTGCGCTGCGCGCCGCCTGGGGCGACGCCTACCTATTCGCCGCTCTATGCCACGCGCAGCATGGCCTCGCGACCTACCCGCTGACCGACGAGCAACTCCACGACGCAGTAAACCAGGACGTCACGATTGACGACCCCCGAATTCCCACCTACGACTGGATCGTCAACCTTCCATCTCATTGAGGCGAGGACGGTGAAGCCTGTATCGTGCCGGAACTCCGCTTCACGTCGTTGGCATGCGATTTCGCCGCCTTCTGCGATCGCTCGTAGCGGTATCGCTACTGACCTGACTTCCGTCAAGATCGCGGCGCAAGGGCGGCGTTAGGGCGCTTAGCTGCGAGTTTGCCCTCCAGGAATGCTGCCCTCCGCCCTTGCCCAGGCGATCGCACCTGGGAGAGACGCCCAACGTCCGACCCTCAGCCCACAGGTCGTACGCAAAAGACCCGGCGCGATCACCTCCCGACCGTACCGCCGCCGCTGCAAGCGCTGCCATTGGTCAAGAGGTCGAAGAATCCCGTCACGTCAGTCCAAAGTCACCGTGAAGATCGACCCGTCCGTCGTCGCTGAATGCGCTTCACGGGGGTTCGGGTCGGATGAGGCCCCTGCTCCGGGCTGACGGGCGAGCCGCTCGGCGAAGGCAGCCTGCGCTTCGACCACGTCCTCTACCGCTGCCTCGGAAAGGCGGTGGTCGATCGTCTCCTCTACGCCGTAGCTGACGGTCAGTCGCTGGCCGTTGAACTCGAAAGAGACGCTGGTCCCCTGCGCGATGCCATATGGCGTGTCGTAACTGGCCCGCTGGCGGGGCCTGCGGTCCAGGCGATTCCGCATGACCTCGGGCGCCCACCGGTCGACTGCGTCGAGGTTTCCTCCAAAGTCGGCGAGCGTCGCCCATGAGCTCCGCAGAAGTGCGTTCACCAGGACGGATGCCTCGACATCAGGTACTGCTTCGGCCAGGCGGAAGCCGCGAGACTCGTCCATCGTGGCGGCGTTCGCCCCGTAGGTGGGCTCGTTCTCGTCGAGCAGCGCAATCGCCTCGTAGCGCACCTTGTTGTTGGCCGACACCGTGCTCACCGCCAGACCAGAGAGAAGGCGCTTGCTGACCCGGATGCCCTCCAGTTGTTTGGCAGCGCTAGCCAGTTGTGGGACGGCCTTGGCCAGGTCGCTGTTGCCCTTGCATTCGAGAGCCCGAATGCGGTGTCGTGGGCTGCCGGGCGCGGCGTTCGCGACAAGAAGGTAGTCCGGGCGGCGCTTCGAGGCGGACTCCACCGTGTGGGAGTCGATCCGCCCCTCGCTGAGCGCGACATCGACGTCGACGGGCCGGATCGTGAGACCCCGTCGCCACGACTGTTCGAACCAGCGCTCGGCGAGCAGTACCCCGAAGCCGATCCCGAGTTCCTCGGACGTGACCCGCCGCTGGTTACCCATCACCTGCTTTCCGGCGTCGCTGACAGCCAGCAGCGGCCACGGCGTGTTGGCCTGGGTCACGAAGAAGCCGAGGTAGCGGACGATGCCCCACTGCAGATAGAAGTCGAGCAGGTTGTCCTGCAACCGTGGCCGGGTGGCATAGGCCAGTCGGTGAAGCGCCTCGACAGGCCGAACGACGACGCCAGACTTGAGCCCGTCCGCCGGCGAGGTGACCTTGGATGGCATCTCGAACTCCGGATCGGCCTTGGCCTTGGCGGTGAGCGCATCTCGGACCTTGCCGGCAAGCACGCCGTCGCTGCGGCCAGGGAACGCCACCTGCCTATTGACGATCGTCAGCGCCTCCGCGAGATCCACGCCGCCGATGATGGCAGCCACGCTGCCCAGCGTGTGACGGATCGGCGTACTTCGGTCACGGAACGACCCGCCGGGCAGCGGCCACCTGTGTCACGCGAGAGCAGCTGCCGGTCCGCCCCGGGCTTTCAGACGAGCGTAAGATCACTTTCATACGGAGGTGGTGGGTCCTCGTGTCCGTCCCGGCCGGGCACCGTAGGCGAGCGGTAAGGCGGCGGCGCCCTCGTCGTGGCTGGTGAGTGCTACCGTCCCGCAGCCCCGCCCGCCACCTGCATAAAAGCGGACGGCTGTCCGGCAAACTACCCCAGCCCCGGAGCCTGCAAGCAGATAAGCCTGCGGCAGGGCGGGATCTCGTCGATCAACGCAGACAGGCGGACGGCGGCCCATTCCACCGGCGTTATCGGGAGTTCGTCGGAGGACGCGTCGGCCCGACGCCGGTTTCGCCTCGCCCCTAGCCCGGGGCTTTCACGCCGGTGATCGTCTGGTGGGTGTGTCGGAAATGGGAAAGTGCTCCTGAGCTGGGAGGATCGGGTTTGTCGAGGACCTGATCCATCCATCACCAAAGAGCACCTTCATGGTGCAGAGTACCGGTGTCTACCCGTCTGTCCGTGTGGACGTCGCCGGGCGGGGTGTCGTGTCGTCGGCGGGCGGGGTGCTGCTGACCGAGACGGTGTGGGTGTCCGGGCTGGGACGGGAGCTGTCGGCCGGGCTGTCGGGGTGGCGGTCGCCGCTGGCGACGCACGACCCGGCGAAGGTGCTGCTTGATCTGGCGGTGTCGCTGGCGTTGGGCGGGGACTGCCTCGCGGACGTCGCGCTGCTGCGTGCCGAGCCGGAGCTGTTCGGGCTGGTGGCCTCGGACCCGACGGTGTCACGGACCATCGACCGGCTCGCCGACGACGTGGACCGGGTGCTCGCCGCGGTCGACCGGGCCAGAGCGATCGCGCGTGGCCGGGTGTGGTCGGTGGCGGGTCGCCGTGCGCCAGACCACGCGGTGTCGGCGGATGACCCGCTGGTGGTGGATCTGGATGCCACTCTGGTCACGGCCCATTCCGAGAAGGAACAGGCCCGGCCGACGTTCAAGCGGGGATATGGCTTCCACCCGTTGTGGGCGTTCATCGACCACGGTCAGGCTGGTGGCGGGGAGCCGGCGGCGGTGCTGCTGCGCGCGGGTAACGCCGGGTCGAACACGGCCGCCGACCACATCACGGTCGCCAACAGAGCACTCGGCCAGCTGCCCAGGCGGCTGCGCCGGTCCCGGACGGTGCTCATCCGTGCGGACTCGGCGGGCGGCACGCACGCCTTCGTCGACTGGCTGCACCGGCGCCGGGTGGGCTACTCGGTCGGGTTCACCCTGCCCGAGGGCGCCGCCCAGCTGATCGACAGGCTCCCCGCGGCGGCGTGGACGCCGGCCTACGACGCCGACCGCAAGCCCCGCCCCGGCGCGTTCGTCGCCGAACTGACCGGCCTGATGGACCTGACCGGCTGGCCACCGGGAATGCGGGTCATCGCCCGCAAGGAACGCCCACATCCCGGCGCCCAGCTACGGATCACCGACGTCGACGGGAACCGGATCACCGCGTTCGCGACGAACACCGTCCGCGGCCAGCTCGCCGACCTCGAACTACGCCACCGCCGCCGCGCCCGCTGCGAGGACCGGATCCGCGGCGCGAAAGACACCGGCCTGACCAACCTGCCCCTGCACGACTTCGCGTCCAACCAGATCTGGTGCGCCCTCGTCGCGCTCGCCCTCGACCTGACCGCCTGGACCCAGCTACTCGCCCTGCCCGATCACCCTGCGAGGCGGTGGGAGCCGAAACGGCTGCGCCACCGGCTGTTCTGGCTAGCAGGACGGCTCGCCCGGCACGCCCGCCAGACCGTGCTGCACCTCGCGGCCCATCACCCCTGGGCCCCGCTGGCCGTCCAGGCGATCAACACGCTGCGCGCGCTGCCCGCCCCGGGATAACCCGGGCCACCGACCTCCCACACCGCCGACCAGGAGAAACACCGTTCCGGACGTGGACCGGACACCCACCCCGCACGACAACGGGGCACCCGGCCACGGCCGCACCCAGCCCGACCGGCAAAACTCAACATCAACAACGGCGGGAGGACAGCCCCTGATCACGCCTGACCGAGGCACGAAAGATCTGGGCTAGTCCTCATGATGACGTCGGGTGTCGCCCCGCGCACGCCGATCGGGGCACGGCGGACGTGGTCCTCGTCCGCCGTCCGGGTCAGGACAGTCCCGGAGTTGACCCCACTGCCTGCGTCGCGAGGTGTTCTGAAGGCGGAGCTCCGAGACACTGTGGTCGCGGGTTACGGCTCGCACTCCGGGTGAATGGCGACCTCGCGCTGGCGCCGCTCCTCGGCGAGGGCGGGTAAGCGTACCGCTCACAACGCAGGGAACGAACGTCGCCAGCTCGCCCGCTCCGGAGGCGAACTTTTACTAAATGGCGAGATTGAGGTCGAGGTCGGTTCGTGGCGATGTCTGCGGAGTCTGAAGATCGGTTCAGTTGGTGCGCGGGCGCTCTTCGGGCAGCTTCGAGCAGAGACAAGTCGGCGATCACCCGTGTGGGGCGTCGACACGACGACCATCGGACCTGAGCCCGTCGGGCTGGATGCATCCGGGGAGCTGCAGCGCTTCTGATCTGGGCGAGCGGGCTCAGCCCGGCGAGAGGACTGGTGACGTGAGCCCGTCACCGGTGGTCCATTTCGGTCTTCTGCAGTGTCGGTGGGTCATCTTCGCGGAGTGGACTGGGCTGATCGCTTGCGGTCGTTATGCTGAGACCCCGTGGTGGTCGCCGACGGGAGCGATGGGCGATGGCGCAGTCAGGTGGCGGGCAGTCGGAATGGCAGCAGCGACGCGCCGCGGCTGCACGGTCTGAGCGGGAGGCCGCGCAGCAACGTAGACGCGAATCGGCTGCGGAAGCGAAGCGGGAAGCGCAAGAGAAGCGTGACCGGGATCAGGCCCAGCGTCAGCAGTCCGTGGACAACGACAACGCTGCTGCGGCCGCTCATATCGCTGAGCTGGGCAGGAACCTTTTGCTCAACGGCTTAGGGTCACCCGTCTTCACTGTGGCCGCGCTGGAGATCGTAGCGGAGCAGTCCGTCTTTCGGCCGGGACAACTTGCGGTCGCCGGCACGCCGCCGGAGTGGGAGGACTACGAGCCTCCCACTCCTGGTCGGGCCAGTCGCCTGGTGGGCGGGTCGGGTCGATACCAGCGGGAACTCGACGCGGCCCGAGCCCAGTGGGAAGCCGACACCGCCGAGTTCCAGCGGGCCGAAGCCGACCGGCTCCGGGAGCTCGATGCTGCTCGTGCCAGACACGATCAGCAGGCATCCGCGGCCCACGACCGTGTCGCGGCGCACAACGCCCGCCTCGCAGCGCAGTGGGCGGCGTGTATGGAGGGTGACCCAGAAGCAGTCGAGTGGTTCGTCGGCCAGGCGCTTGCCTCTACCACCTACCCTGACGGCTTTCCTGTAACGAGGAAGATCGCCTACCGGCCCCAGGAACACGACATCGTCATCGAGATCGAGTTCCCGCGACGGTCCGTCATCCCCGAGGTCCGGGAGCATAAGTTGTTCAAGACAGCTCCCGAGGTCAGGCCTGTAAAATGGAAAGAGCCTGAGGTTAAGAAGCTTTATGCGCAGCTCGTCGCCTGGATGACGCTGCGGATAGTCCATGAGGTTTTCGAGGCCACGAAGGCGCTCGATCTCGTCGATGTGGTTGTCTTCAACGGTACCGTCATTGACGTTGCCCCCACGACCGGCAAGGACACCCTCTACCATCTGGTCAGCCTCGAACCCGAACGGCCCTTGTTCGAAGCGAGCCTTGAACTTGATCGCGTCACCGACCCGATCGGATGCCTGCGTGAACTGGGCGCGAAAGTCTCGCCCAATCCTTACGACTTGGAGGCCGTGAAACCCGTTGTGACGTTCGACCTCCGTCGGTTCAGGCTCGCCAACGACGCGACCGAGCTAGCCGATCTCGAATCCCGGCCGAACCTCATGCAACTCACCCCACATGACTTCGAAAGACTCATCGAGAAGCTGCTCAAGGCCATGGGCATCGAAGCGTACCGAACCGTCGACTCGCGCGACGACGGCATCGATGTCGTCGCGACCAAAGACGACATCATCTTCGGGGGCGTCTGTCTCGTCCAAGCCAAACGCACTAAGAACAGAGTCGAGCTCGGAACAGTGCAAGCAGTCGCCGGATCGATGAACGACCACAATGCTGCCACGGGAATGGTCGTCACCACTTCCTGGTACGGCCCATCGAGCATCGCGTTTGCCAAACGTAACCGCATCACCCTCATTAAAGGCGCAGAACTGAAACACATGATTAAGAGATACCTCGACCTCGACGTCATCCCTGGAGTCGTCGAACCTCGACGAGGGCGCGGGACGGAAAGCGCCTGACGCGGTGGAGACGGTCGCCTCGGATGCGCTTCCGCGCATGGAGCGCGGTCTACTGAGGACCAGCGCGCGGTCGTTGCTCCGTTCGGACTCTGCGGGCGGCGCTCTCCTGGTCAGGGCTCGTCTCAGTCCGCGTCACCGACAGCACCAGGGCGACGGCCACACCGGAGACCGGCATGCCGCAGATTGCGGGTCGCCCTAGGATCAAGCGCCTCGCTGGCCTCGTCGAAACCGCG
Source organism: Pseudofrankia sp. DC12 (assembly GCF_000966285.1). Lineage (NCBI taxonomy): Bacteria > Bacillati > Actinomycetota > Actinomycetes > Frankiales > Frankiaceae > Pseudofrankia > Pseudofrankia sp. DC12. The sequence continues at coordinate 1,420,643 of NZ_KQ031391.1, read as the reverse complement.
CGGTGAGATGATCTGCTTATGGCCAACGGGGGCCGGCCCGACGACGAGCCGCGCTGGGACGTGTTCGTTTCCTACGCATCGGAGGACGGTGGCTGGGCAGAGTGGATTGCCTGGCAGCTTGAGGATGCCGGCTATTCAGTGTTCCTGCGGGCCTGGGACGTCCTGCCGGCCGACCACTGGTTCCGCCTGACCGACGATGCCATCCGCGGAGCACGGCTGACGGTCGCGGTCGTGTCGGAGGCGTATCACCGGTCGCCCCTACGGGGCGCAGAGTGGCAGGCCGTCTTCGTTGGCGACGGCCTCGGCCAAGTCCGGCCACTCCTTCCGGTCCGGATCACGAACCTGCCTCTGGCCGGGCTGATGGCACCGCTGGACCCTGTAGACCTGTTCGAACTTGAGGCACCGCAGGCCATCAACGAGCTGCTGGACGCAACCCGGGGTGCTGTGGCGCCCGGCCGGACTTGGCCCGAGGCGGCGCCGTTGCCGCCGGGAGCACGACGCCCGGCGGGGGCAGCCGGGTTTCCAGGCCGGGCCTGGCTGCGCAATTTCCCGGTCGTCGAGCCGCTGTCGGCGCCATATCTCCGGGCGGACGAGGATGACGGGCCATTGGCCGCAATGGGCGCCCGTAGGGGACTTGTCCCCTTCCAGGGTCGCGATGAACTCGACGCGCTGCTGGATTGGTGTATGCACCTGCCTACCGACACGTCTAGGCCGCGGCTGCGGATCGTGACCGGACCAGGCGGATCAGGCAAGACCCATCTGCTCGCCGAGCTGACGGCGCGGCTCGCCGCGGCCGGATGGTACGCCGGGTTCCTAAGGGACGGCCTCTCAGGCGACAGCCTCGACTGGCTGTCGACACTGACCGGCCCGGTCGCCGTTGCAGGCGACTACGCCGAGGCAGCCCGGCCGGAGGACATCGTCGCGGCGGTCCGCGTTCTGGAACTGCGCAAGGGCGGGCCGACCTGCCTGATCCTCGGCGCCCGCGCGGTCTCTGGCTGGTGGACCGATGACCTCAGGCCGGCGCTGCGTCGCGCTGGCATCTCGACCGGCGTCGTGGCCGATGAACTACCGGTTCACCATCCCAGTGCGGCTCGGGTGTTCCGTCGCGCCCGCGCCGCGTTCGCCCGCGACGCGGGTGAACGAAATCCGATCTCCGGGCTGCCCGAGCCTCCGATAGCGGGTGGCTGGACGACGCTGGACCTGGTCATGTTCGCGTGGCTGGACATCCACCACCCTGGTCGCAGGCCGACTGCGAAGGCCGAACTGTACGAGGAGATTCTCGGCCACGAGTTCGACTATTGGACCCGTGCATACGAGGCCCAATTCGGCGGTCGCAGGCCGCCTCGGGCCGTACTCCGGGCAGCCGGCGCTGCGGTGACGCTGTTGGCTCCGCACCCGAGTCGTCTTCCCGCCCTTCTGCGCCACGCTGATGGCCTGGCCGACGACGATCGGTTCCGCAGCGAGGTCGTCGAGATCCTTACCCGGGTTCTGCCTGTCGATCCGGCAGGCGTGACGATCGCGCTGCGCCCCGACCCGGTCGGTGATCACCTCGTCGTCGCCGGCTACGCGAACGACCCGAACGTGCTCGTCGGCTGGTTGACCGAGGCCAACGACCAGGAACGTCTCCACGCCTGTGTTGCCTTCGCCCGCGCCGCGACGAGCGGCGCCGACAGGACGACAGTCGCCGGCCTCGCGCGTCTCGTGGTCGACCAGGTATCCGGCCTCTGGCAGCAGGCCTTGACCGTGGCCCGTGCCCAGGGCGGGCCGTGGTTGGACGCACTGCTGGCGCTCGCACAGCGACCGGACTCGCCGCTTCCGCTGCAGCTACTCGCCAGCGACATTCCCCCGGGCCATACGACATTGCGGTCGCTTGCGCTCGCCGTCGCGGACCGCCTCGTGCCCACCTCTCCCGAAGGGACCTCGGCCAGCGGCGAACCAGCGACGGCAGAACGAGCCGACGCGCTGCGGATCCTCGCGGTACGGCTCGCCGACGACGGCCGATACGCGGAAGCGCTGGCTGCGGCGCGCAACGCGGTCAACGACTTCCGCCAGCTCGCCGCCGGAGATCTGCAGGCTCATGGGCGCGGTCTAGCCTCCGCGCTGACCAATCTCGCCAGCTTGCTCTCAGAATCCAATGACCGGACGCACGCCACGGTCGTCGCGCTGGAGGCGGTCGCGTTGTACCGGTCGCTTGCCGAAACCGGCGAAGCCGCAGCGAAGGTCGGCCTGGCCATCGCGCTGAACAACCTCGGTCACCACCTGATGGAGGCCGGTGATCGCGAGAAGGCTGTGGCAGCCGCACGTGAGGCCGTCGAGATGTTGCGGGAGCTCGTCACGCTAGACCCCGCCCTCGAGGGCACCCTCGCGACAGCGCTGGCCACGCTCTCGCTTCAGCTCCTCATCGCGGGCGAACACGATCAAGCACTTGCACGTGGGTGGGACGCCGTGGGTCTCCTCAGTCCGCTAGTCGATGTGGACCCGGCCGCCCATATCCCAGCTCTGACAGACCTGCTGATGACGCTGACCCGCGTGTTCCTCGAAACTGGCGACCGCGCGAAGGCAGTCCTGGCCGCCCGCGACGCGGTAAATCTGAGCAGACAACTCCACACGTTCCACCCGGCCGCATGTCGCGACGTTCTGGCCCGATCGCTGGACGCCCTCGCGAACGCACAGCTACTCGCGGGCGATCGGACGTCAGCGGTGGCAGCCGCCCGCGAAGCGGTCGCGCTACGTCGTCCGAGCGCGGGCACCGAGTCTGCAGCCGAGCCGGGACTGGCCGTCGCGCTCAGCAACCTTGCCGCCTGCCTGTCCAGGGCTGGGAAACGCGACGAAGCGGTGGAAGCGGGCCGCGAGGCGGTCGACATCAATCGGGAACTGAGCGGTTCCAACCCTGGCGCCCATCGAGACGACCTCGCGACATCGTTGAGTAACCACGCCATCCAGCTTCTCGATGCTGGTGACAAACGGCAGGCGCTGACCGTCGCACAGGAGGCGGTCGAACTCCTTCGGAGAACTCTCAACCCCACGTCCTCCGTCATCTTGGGACGGGCGCTAAGTAACCTCGGTACCGCAGCCGCCGCGAAAGGAGACCGGGTGCTGGCCCTGGCAGCGGCACGGGAATCCGTCGAGATCCTCGAAGGCGTCACCGCCGCTCATCCTGGGGCCTATCTGCCGAATCTCTCGGATGCGCTACACAATCTGGCTAACCGGCTCGCGGAAGCCGGTGATTACCTTGAGGCCCTGGAAACCGGCCGCCGGGCCGTCGAACTACGGCAGGCTCTGGCCCGAGCTGAGCCTGATGTGTTTCTGCCCGAGTTCGCCGGATCGCTCACCGACTATGCGAGCAGGCTCTCGGAGGTCGGTGAGCGTACGGAAGCCATGTCCGTCGCTCGTGACGCCACGCAGATATGGCACCAGTTGGCTGCCCGCGACCCGGACGCCTTCCTGTTCAACCTCGCCCGGTCCTTGCACAACCTCACCCATCGACTCGCAGACGCCGGCCATCCGGACGAAGCCTTCGCGGCAGCGTCCGAAGCCGTCGAACACTTCCGCCGCCTACGCGAAAGCAACCCTGCCGCGTTTGAGCCGTATCTCGCCGGCTCGTTAAGCGCATTCGCACAGACACTGTCCGCGGCCGGCCAGCACCCCAGCGCCCTGGAGGTCGCCGGCGAGGCCGTCGACCTGCGACGACGCCAGACGGACACCCAGCCAGGTCTGCCCACGCCAGACCTCGCTGCGGCGCTGAACGATCTCGCTGTAGCGCTCACGAGAGCAGACAAGAAACCCGAGGCGCTGCCCGTCGCACGCGAGACAGTAGAGATTTATCGCACGCTCGTCGCCGATAACCGGACCCTCTGGTTGCCTAACCTGGCAGGGAGTCTGAGCAACCTCGCCCCTTTACTAGTCACGGTCAGCGAAGCAGAAGAAGCTCAAAACGTCGCGCGTGAGTCCGTGAATATTTACCGAGAAATCGTCAAGGTTCGACCGGAGATGTTCGTTCCGGTGCTGGCGGGGGCTCTGAACAACCTTGCCTACGTGCTGCGCGCGACGGGTGACCTCTCCGAGGCGCTGGCTGCGGCCAAAGAAGCTGTCCAGATCTACCGGCAGCTGGCCGAGACAAACTCGGCCCTATTCCTCTCGGACTTGACGACGTCGCTCACAAACCTCGCTGACGCGCTCTCGGCCCAAGGCGATGTGGACGCTGCGCACGCCTTGTTCGAACTCGATCCCGGCAGCCCGCTAGCCGAACAGCCTGCAGCAACCGGCTACCTGCACGCGGCTCGCGCATCCTGGCGGGCCGGTGCGGGAGATATCGACGGGGCACTCGACGACCTTGTGGTCGCCGCGCGAAGGATCGACGACAGCCCCGCGTCCACTGTCGTCACGCAGGGCCGCCGCCTCGTACGCACAGCCATCGGATTCGTCCTGAACGTCGACAGCGACCTTGCAGCACCATACGCCGAACGACTACCCGCCTGGGCAACACTTCGGGCTCGCGAGGACACCATCGACGCGATCCGAGCCTGGGCAGCAGTTGGCAGCTGGAACGAACGCGAACAGATCCTGGCCGCGGCAGCTCCGCTCCTCACACAGCCCGACCGGCGCAACGAAGTCGCCGTCCTCGCCGTCATCAACCCTGAACACCAGCCGATCCAGAATCTGGCCGCTATGCTCGACGAGATCGTCGCTGATGGCCTAGACGCCGTACTGCAACGCTACGGCGAGGCCGCCGCCTTCAAGGAGCTCCTCGAAGGCTGGCTCAACGCGCCGACCTGGGCCGATTCACGCGACTACCTAACCGCCCATCCTGAGCTGACGACCGATCCCAGAACACACGCGACCCTTGTGGCCAATGCCGCCAAAAACCCAGTGGCGGCGCAGCACCTCGGCATCCTCAACCTGCTGGCGAACCGCACCACAGACGACGTCTTCGACATCGTCATCGACCCAACGGTCGCGATTGACGAAGCGACGGACGCCGCCACCATCGGCGACGCCGCCACCCTCAGCCATCTAAGGGCCGCCGCGCCCGCCATCGACCAGGCACCCTTCAGCGGACCGTTCCTCGCCGGCATTCAGGCTCTACTGACCGGCGATCCATCCAACGCCGTGACAGCAATCACATCGGCCATCTCACAGGGCACTGCTCTCCAGCGTGGCGCGGCCACCGCCCGCCTGCGTCGTCTCCGGCGGACCCGCCCTGACCAAGTCATTGACCAGCTCATCACACTTATGGAGTCAGCGGCCTAGAAATGCCGCCGGTGACCACGACAACAACCGACCATTCAGCGCGCCAAGACCAGACCCGGCCGCCACCGGAGGAAGGCGTAGCCGACAGCGGGCAGTCAAAGTCGTCGTTGAGGTCGGCCATTCACGGTAAGGTCGCCATCCAAGAGGGGCAAGACGTGGCCCGGGACTGGCGCCTTGGCCTCTACCAGCGGCTCGTCTGTTCCAGCCTCGGCGAAGGGAACGTCCGTGTGCCCGAGGAGCCGGATCAACTCCTCGCGTAGACCGGTCTGAAGGGGAGTGCCATCCTCGCCGAAAGAATCGAGTTCGTCCGAGAGCAGTTCCCGACCGCTCTTCTCGTGGATGACCGTGACCTTGAGGATCCCGCTGTGGTCATATCGAAACTTCACGATGACCGCGTTGGCCTCCGGATCGGCTTCCCGCCGCGGCAACGTTACCTGCAGGTTGCTCAACGGGAAGGCGCGGTCGCTGTCGGCCGGGAAACCCGCCTCGCCCTCGACAATCTCGATATTGAGCGCATACGCGTGGGGCCGGTTTGGTACGAAGCGCATCTCGCCGAGCGCGACCAGGGTGCGGTTGCGCCCGATGATGGGCTTGAAGCCTCTCCGAGGGCCAGCGTCGAAGGCGGTGCCGAGATCGTAGTTCGTCACGAGAGCGAACTGGCCATGCTGGTCAGGGTCGTCGAGTGCGGCCCCGTAGATAGCCGCGCCTCGCGCCACCGCCGTCATCGGATGGCACAGCTCGGCGGGAACGATGCTCTCCGGTGAGAGCACCTTCCCGACAGCCTCGCGCGCCTCGGGGATCTGCGACGTGCCACCGATCATCAGGACAGCGTCGATCTTGTCGGAGCCGATGCCGGTGTCCTCTAGGCATTGGTACAGCGGCTCCATCGCCCTTGTGATCAGCGGAGTGACGGCGTCGATGTACTCGGCGCGTGCCACCGTCAAGCTGACTCCGCGTGCGGGCAGGTCGAAGGCCAGCTCGCTGGCGTCCGGCTGCGAAAGGGCGATCTTCGTAAGTTCAACCTCACGCCGCCAGCGCGCGCGCTCCACCTTCGACAGATTCTCCGGGGTCTGTCCGAGTTTCGTGATGAAGATCCGCGCCAACGCTTCGTCGAACTCCAGGCCGCCCAGGGCCGCGATGCCGCGTGAGGACCGCTCCTCGAAGAACTTGCCGTCGTACTCGAGGACCGTGACGTCGATGGTGCCCCCGCCCCAGTCGAAGATGAGCAGGCGGCCCTCGATCGCGATGTCGTGGACGTAGGAGACGGCCGCAGCGGTCGGCTCATTAAGCAGCGCCTTGACCCTGATGCCCGCGAGCCGGGCGGCGGCCCGGGTGCGGTACCGGGCACCGCCAGTGGCGTTCGCCGGCACGGTCACCACCGCCTCGTCGAGCTCGAGGAAGCTGCGGCCCGCAGCCAGTTTCATCTCCGCGAAGAGCGAGGCTGCCGCGGCAGTGCTGCGGAACGGCTCACCGCCCAGCCAGATGTTGTGCTCCTCCAGTCGCGGCGTTCCGTCGTCGACCTGCTGGCTGCCCGCCGATCTCGTCCCCAGCATGCGCTTTACAGCATCTACCGGCTCGCTGCCGACGGTCTTCGCGGCCCAGCCGAAGCACAGCGTGCGCTGGAGCGGGCGTATCCCGAGCACCGACGGGAACAGGTCCTCGAACTCGGGCTGGCGCCACTGCGCGGGGACCTGCCCGCTGTCGACCGGCACGATCTCGACGTCCTGGCCGTTGGAGCGGGCCAGGACCGAGTTGCTCGTCCCGAAATCGATGCCGAAGGTCACGGGGCCTCCTCCCGTCCGGTCGTTGCTGCTTCGTCCACAGTCGTCGGCTCGTCGGTGTCCGTCCGACGGGGTGTCCGGTGCGCGCGGGAGGAGCGGCCGTGGAGTTTGCCCCCTGGGGGTGATGCTTCGTCGGGCGCCGTGCGGATCCAGCCACGTTCGATGGTGTGCCCGGTCTCGGCGTCGACGTATGCGGGGCTGACGAGTTCGTACCGTTGCCCCTGCTTGGGCGCCTCAGAGGAGCCGGTGGCGGTCTCGACGAGGTTGAACGACGAGACGTCGGCCAGGTCTGAGATCCTGCGGAGCCCGGCACGTTCGAGCTCCTGCTCGATGCGGGTCCGCAGTTCGGTCAGGCTTCCCGCGTGTGCTGCGGCACGGTCGATGACGACCAGTTGCGCCAGGTGGCGATCTCGCGCCCGCATGCCGTCGATCACGCCGGACCGCACCGCGTCGGCGATCTGACGACTCGTGGTCTGGATTGCTCGCGTTAGACCTTCGGCGTCCGCGCCCGTGCCCAGCGCGGCGTCGGCGACCGCGCTCAGCCTCTCGTCCAGCCGGGGCTCCACAGTTGCCAGAACGGAGGTGAGAAGAGCACGGGCGTCGAAGGTTCCCGGTTCGAACCGGGGGTGGCCGACGCCGACTCGGACGACGATTTGCGGTTCTCGCTTGTTGTGGTTGTCCGGGCGCCCCTTGTCTGGGGACTTCGCCTTGCCTTTGGTCGGCCGGCCCTTCTTGGGCATGTTCCAGGCATTTCCCTTGGAGGCGCCGTTCACCGGTTGTCATCCTCTGACGTGAGGTCGTCGTTGATGTCGGCCAGGACCGGCAACCCTGCATGGTGGCGGGCCGCGTTGATGAGGCCTATGGCGGCTTGATCCATGGAGAACGCCTTCTGCTCGGCTGTCGCCGGCGGGTTCCGTCGCGGCATCGGCTGGGCACCGCGTGCTGCGGGCACCGCACCTGCCGGTGGGTCCTGCCAGCGCTGTTGGTTTAGCGGGACGAGGAACGGTCCGGACGCTGCGTGACCACGCTCCATGGCCTGAACGGCGTCCTTGGCCTCGTTGACTAGCGCCTCGCCGTCTTCATCGAGCTCACGGCGCAGAGTGCGCCAGGCGCTTCTCCAGACGTCGGTGGGCGCCTGGTCCGGCACGCCGAGGACTAGGTAGGGATTGAGCACATGCCCGGACTCCAGACCGGAGTTGAGCGTGCGCAGCACCGACCGGTTGTGTTCCAGGCTTCGGCGGGCCGACGACGACAACCTGTCTTCCGGCAGATGTCGGCTGTCGAGTCCCGGGCTAATCTCCTCGAGTGCCTCCGTCGCGTGCTGCCCGCTGCGGTCCTTTCGCATGAGGAGGTAGGCCGCGATGTTGCGGGCCTCCCAACCGGCGGGTGACGGCACGGCGCGGTGCTGGATCGCCTGCACACGTACCTGTTCGAAGAGCCTGGCAGCGTTCATGGCGTTGCCGCGGATTTCGTAATGGTGGGCGCCCCGGAGCCCGCGCAGCATCCGCCGCACGCTGATCCAGGAGCCGAATCCGTGGTCCTGGCCGGTCTGGCTCTGGGCCTGGCCCGGCGTCAGCCGCTCGAGCATCGGCCAGAGCCAGGTCTGGCCGACGAGGGTCGACGGGACCCGGCGGGTTGCCTTCACCCGGTCCAGGTCGTCGAGCAGGCTGAGCTGGACGGGCTCCAGTCCACGCCGGTCCTTGAGAACGGTTACGTCACCATCTCTGACCCGGTGCCAAAAGTCGCGACGTGCCTGCTCGTCGGTCCAGCCGAGTTCCGACAGATCGTCGTCCGTGACGTCGCCTGGACGGAGTCGTGCCATCAGGTAGAGCCGGCGGGCTCCGTACATCGGAACTGCCTGGGCTCCAAGCCGCCGGGTCTCGATGAGGTCATCGACAAGCGGCTCCGGTAGATACGTGGCGAGCGCGCGCTGCTCGGCTGAGCTGATTAGCAGGTGATGGTGGAGCCGCTCGTAGCTGACATAGCGTTGCCAGACAGTGTCAGCAGTGCGCAGAACGGGGGCGGCACGGTCGGAGAGGTCGTCGTGCGCACTGCCCAGGGTGGGGATGCTGCCTCCAACCAGCTCCGATGCTCGCGAGGCCTCCAGTTCCGGGAGCAGGCCGGGGATCGACGGGAATGCGTCCACTAGAAGTCGCATCGCGGTAACCGGTGGTAGTGGGCTGACTGCGTCGACTGCGAGGCGTGCCAACTCGTGGGCGGAAGCATCGGCGTGCCGGTGAACCAGCGTGTCGGCTGGATATCCGGCGCTTCTGACAGCCGCGGCCAGTGCAGTGGCCGCATGGGACGCGGCATCCCAGACCGACCGCGACGTGAAGCCGTCAGGTATCGCGGGTGTCTGTGGGTCGTTGCGCCGGGCCTGAAGATCGCGGCGACGTTGCAGCTCTCGTCGGAGTGCCTCCTCGCGGGAGGTCGACGCGGGAGCTGGCTCGGCGTGGGAGAACAGAGGCCCGGTCGTCACTCGCCCTCCGCGAACTCGACCAGCGTGCTCGTGACTGCGCCGGGTGTCCGGTCGAGTCTGAACGCGTCCACGAACGCGACACGGGTAGCCACCCCTGTGGTGTAGACGTAGTCGCGCAGCTTTTCCAGCCGGGGCGCCAGCGGAACTCGGCCGCTCCAGCGAGCCAACCCGGATGCGGCAGCCGATCCGGCGAGCGCGCCACCGGACTCGAGCGGATGCTTCACGACAACCACGACGGGCTCTTCTGACAGGTCGCCGTCGGCGACCGCGATCGGCCCATGCGGTGTGTCCCGCATTGTGATGTGCAGGCTAGAGCGGTCCTGCGCCCACTTGTCCAGCAGCCGAGCATGCACCTCGAGGTCAGTCTCGAGCGTTCCGCTCCGTAGACCTCCGAGGAGGTCGTCCGCGAGCCTCCAGTCGAACAACGGATGTAGCCGCATGTTCGAATAATCCCGGAGGCATCGGTAGCAGGAACCGCGGCAGGTGTCGGCGTGGTCCGCTCGGAGTTCGGCGACATACCTGTCGACGGCCTGGAGGAAGTCGTCGATGTGATCAACGGAACCCAGGTGCGTGCTGAACCCGGCGCCGTTCTCCAGGGTGTCGGCCAGGTAGGCGAAGACCGGCGAGGGCGCTGAGGCCGAGCCGTGTATGCCGGCGCTCAGTTCGTCCGGCTGCACGTCGAGGTAGGGTGCGGCGGCGCGGCGCAGCAGCGCGGACAGCGAGTACCAGGCTGCGCGCCGGCCGTGATGACTTTCCCGGAAGCCGTCCACCTGTCGATAGGGGGCCATGTCGAACCGCAGGCCGCGGGCGGGGTCGAGTGCGGCACGGGCGCCGACGAACATCATGTCGGTGTGCTCGACCGCCCCCAGCGCCGTCTCCACGTCCGCGGGTGCCGACGGGTCGCGGACGACCACGTAGCCGCCCCAACCGGTCGTCGTGTCGCGTCGGAACCGGAACAGCCGGCCGCTATTCGGGTTGACGGTGTGCCGGTCGCCGGTGCCGCAGTGCACGACGAGCCAGTCGTCGACGGCCCGCGCGACGCGAGGAGCGTCCCGTTCGAGATCGGTCGCCGTACGTGAACTCGTCGCACCGCTGATCCCATCGCGAATGCCGTCGTAATCGCGAGGCGTGCCGGCGCGGAAGCCGAGCGGCTCGCGGACGGGAAACGCCGTGTAGTTCCGCTCGGAAGCGCCGCAGGCCGGGCAGGTCTCCGGCTTAGGAGCATCGCCCAGGACCTGGATATGCGCGCAGAGTCGGCACATCGCGACCTTGGTCTCCGTGCCGAGCGGCTCGTCGACCGCCGCCGGCCGGAAGCCGCCCGGCGCGAACGACGCGATGCCGTTCGACTGGTACCAGCGACCGTCGCGGGGAGTCTCAGCGCCGGGAGCAAACTTGCTGAGGGCCACCGCGAGGCCCCGGTCGATGGCGCCCTCTGGCGGCCACGGGAAGCTGTTTGTGGGGCGCCTCGTGTAGAGAAGCCGGACACGGGTCGGGAAGCCGAACATCGGCAAGAGGCCTCGTTCGGCGAGCCGCTGGCTGAGGTCGACGTGACCTGTTGCTGTCGCGGCCTCGGTGTCGACCTCGGCGAGCAGTTGCCGGACGCAGCTGTCCGGATCGATCGAGGCGACCGGCTCGGGCGTGCCGGCCAGCAGCGCCTGCGCCGCGGACGCGATGTCGTCCCCGTGGCTGTCGACCCAGCGGCCCACGAAGCCGCGGTGCGCTGTCCACTCGGCCGCTAGGCCGAACTCGCCATGCACATTGCGTGTGAGGTCCGGCTCGTCGTCCGAGCCCGTGGACTGGGCGGCGAGCGCGGCGAACGCCTGCCGCAGCACCTCGCCGAGCAGGACCCGCTTGAAGATCGAGGGCATGTTCAGCGCGAGGTAGGGCGGCGGGGTTGGAGCGTTCGTGATCTCGTCGGGATGTGCGAAGTAGTGCTCATCGTGGCTGCGACCGCGGCAGACGGTGATGGCGCTCGCGGTCGGGCTGGCGCGCCGGCCGGCCCGGCCCACCCGCTGCTGGTAGTTGAACCGGGTAGGCGGCATGTTCGCGAGCATCACGGTGTTCAGCGCGCCGACGTCGACGCCGGCCTCCATGGTCGTTGTCACCGACAGCACCTCGATACCGTCGGCGATGGCCACGTCCTGATCGCCGAGGAAGACGTCCTGAAAGCCGGCCTGTCGGGACTGAGCGTCAATTCGATCGGTCTGTCCGGTGAGCTCGGCGGCGCGCAGCGGGAAGTCGCCGGTGCGAGTACGTGCCTTCCATGCGTAATAGTCGTCGTCCGTGCCGCCGAACGGCCGGGCCTCGGTGGGCAGGGGCGACAGGCAGCGCGTGCACGCTCCGCCGCCGCGATGCAGGTGGGGACGCCGGCAGGTCGGACAGATCCAAGCCCGGCCATCCCCGAGACGAAGCGCCACCTGGGCAGGATCGACGCAGTACTGGACGACGGCCGCTCCCCAGACAGCGAGGACCCGGGCCTGGATGGACTCGGCGTCGGTATCGAGGTTTCGCGCGACCTGCTTCCAGTATCGGTCCAGCGCGCCCGGAGGCTTTTCCGAAGCAGCCCGCTGCCCCGTGAACCGGCGCATCTGCCCAAGGATCCGCAGACTCGCGCGCGCGATGGCCGTGTCAGTGTCCGTAGGAAGGTCGAGAGGCTGTCGGTCGCCCGTCACGCATAGCCAGCCGAGTCCCAGCGACTCGAAGTCACGGCCGGTGGCGCCGAAAAGCCCTTCGATGAGCTCCTCGCCGAGTCTGCCATCGAGCTGGTCGAGGAACTCAAGTTGCGGCTGGGTCAGCCCTGCGCGCAGCTGGCGACCGTGCTGCCAGTCGAACAGCGCGGTCCAGCGTGCCCCGTCCCGCTCCTGCAGGGACGCGGCCGGGCCGCCTGGGTTCGTCGCGGGGCCGTCGGTGCCGAGTAGAAGTCCGCGCAGGTCGAATCGTAGATCCGCCAAGGATGGCAGTCGGCCGAGTACTTTCTCGATTTCGGGCAGCCGATCGGGCTCGGCGTCGATGTCGTCGGTAAGGATCGCCTTCAGCATCGTGACCTCGCGGGGATGCCGCTCGGTCAGCCGGCGCAGGGCAGCCCGCACCTGGTCCCGGTCCACCGATTCTTTACGGTAGTGGGCCTTGACCAATTGCAGGTCCGTATGGGGGTCGCCCTGGGCGGCAACGGCCTCGGCCGCGCGGAGGCGGAGTAGGTCCTGGTAGTGGCGCAGAGCAAGACCGCTCGCGAGTTCGGAGGCGTCGTCACGGCTGTCTGAGAAGGCGATGATCTTGCGCTGGTCCGCGGGGAGATGACCAAGCGCCTCGGTTGTGATCACCTGGTTGACCTTCTCGAAGCCGGTCCGCATCCGACGGATCGGCGCGGTCCGCAGCCGGACCGGGTCATCGATGCCAATCGGTTCGAACGCACCCGTGCGTGGATTGCGCTTGCGATGGGTCTCCCAGTCGGCTGCGCACGCCGGGCAACGGGCCGGAAACGCATGCAGATCCTGCAGCGTCGCGGCTGGCAGTCCGTCCTTCGGCTGGACGGGGACCGCGTGGAAGGACCAACCGGTGAAGCCCGGCTTGACGTTGGCCAGGCGCCCGGTCGAAGGCTGGTAGCTGCTCCGCCGGAACTGGAAGCTGACGGTTGCACCCTTGTTCGCCAGCGATCCTGTCCACTCATTGTTGTCAAGCCTGGTCGCGCTCTCGGGCCGAGGCCAGTAGACGACGTAGTTGCCGGCGTTCGGTGTCGCGGACCCCTCATCCGGTAACTGGTCGAAGTCGGGAAAATCGGTGTGCAGGAAGTCGCGGAACGATGTCTTCCCGAGCTTCGCGGGGACGGCGAACCCGCCTAGGAACAGGTCGCCACAGTTCTGGCAGAAGAGCAGCTCGAGGACCCGCGACCCGCAGCTGCATCGTGGCGTCGGCTGGCGGAACAACCGGCCCACTCGCCGGCGTGCCGAGCGCGCGACGGGCACATCGGGGCAGTCGGGGTCCGAGCAGGCCCAGAAGCCGTCGATGTTCCGGAAGAACATGTGTGCCCGGATCTTGGGCAGGCCCGAAGTATTCGCAACGCCGAGGGCGCGCAGCAGCCCGTGGAGTGCGACCGTCCGACGCCTCGCGTCCGTCACATCGGGGAACAGGCGATCTGCGGCGTTCGTCAGCGCGATGGCCGTCGGCTCTCCAGCTGGCGCCAACGTCCGCGCGAGCGCGTCCGCCCCGGCTGTGCCGACGAGAAGCGCGGAGGCCCCAGCCGGGTCGAGCTCCCCGTCCGCCGCCGCCTCGAGGCTTGCCACATCGCTAGACAGGTCGACGACCTCCTGTCCGGAGCCCGGCCGCGGTCTCGGCAGAACCAGCTCACCGGGCACGACGAGGTGCCGCCCACGGGGCAACGCGAAGAATGCCTCGACGAAGTCGTCATCGCGCCCAGCCTTCAGCGACGCGGAGGCGGCCAGCACCCGCAGCTTTTCCGGCGCCTCGTCGAGGCCCAGTCGGTGCCGCAGCTTACGCAGCAGGTAGGCGACTTCGGTCCCTGCCGTGCCGCGGTACATGTGCAGCTCGTCGAGGATCAGCGTGAACCGCGCACCCGGGGTGGTGGCCAGCCAGCGCCGGGTCGACTCGAAGATCTCGGCCTCCTGCCTGCGCAGGAGCATGATGTTGAGCATCGAATAGTTGGTGACCAGGATGTCCGGCGCGGCGCGCTGCATGTCCCATCGGGCGTGCATCTCCGCGCCCCCGACCCTCGCGATGAAGTCGTGCGCCTTTCCGCGAAGACGGTCCTGACGGTCCGCGAGCTGGCTCAGGTAGCCACGTAGTCGTTCCGTGGCCGGCTTTGATGTGGGCTGGCCCGGGACGGGTGTCGCGCCGGTGTACCGGCCGAAATAGAAGCGGTGACCGGCCCGGTGGCGGTCCAGCCAGTCACGGGCCGGATCACTATCGAACGCGTGCCGTAGCCGTACGAGCTGATCGTCGGCGAGCGCGTTCGTCGGGTACAGGATGAGCGCGCGCATCGCCGGACGATGACCGGCCTCGTTCTGCCGACTCGGCGTGTAGGCGGCGCCCGGACCTCTGGTCCACCAGGCCGGTTGCCGCGCGCCGCGCCCGCCCCAGCTCGCAGACTCCGCGATGAGGTCCGCGAGGACGGGCAGTAAAAACGTCTCGGTCTTGCCGGAGCCGGTGCCGGCTGTGACGACGACGTCCCGCCCGTCCCGGCAGGCAGCGACCAGCGCGTCATGCTGGTGCTGGTAAAGGGTGTCCACATCGTCCGGCAGTGCAAATCGCGCGAAATCTGCCGCCTCGGGATGGGCGCCGGCGACCCGGAACGACTCCGATAGTGGATGGTCGTACAGGGCGTACTGCGGACGCAGCTCAAGGAGCGGCTCACGCCAGGCGCCACCGTCCTTGTCGAGCAACGCCCGCCGTTCGGCGGTGACAGACGCATCCTCCAGAGCGAACGGCGTCTCGTAGTACCGCAGATAGGTCTCGCGCAGGGCTTTGAACGAACCGACCACATCCCGCGCCAGCCCGCCGCCTGGTCGCTGCCCCTCGCCGGTCATCCGGGATCCCTTCTCGACACTTCGGAGAGGCGCTGCCGCAGGGACGTCGCGATCCTTTCGCCGACCGGCAGCGGCACATTGTCATACGAGACTGTCCTCGCGGTGCCATCGACCCGCGGCCGCAGCCCGCTGCAGAGGACGGCTGCCCTCGCGTGCAGCGGCGGCAGCGGCGCGGCGCGGTCATGGGTCAGACAGCCGATCAGCGAACGACCGGCTCCGGGTTCCGCGGCCCAGCGCAGCACGGAGATCCGATCCGCGAGCTCCAAGTACACCCCGACCTCGTGCTCGACCGTCCGCCAGGCACCGCCGCGGCGTACCTGAGTGAGACGGCTCCAGTCGGCGCTGCGCCATCGATAGAGGCCGTCGGCACTGTAGAGAGCTGTCGGCTCGTATCGGCCGTCGGCGAGCGAGAAGCGCTGGACTGTGAAGGCGTTGTCCGAAGCCGGCGGCGCCGCGAGGGGACCTTCTTCAACCTCTTGCAGCAGCCCTGCCAGCTGGAGTGCGGCACACGGCGTGAACGCACAACCCAGTCGACGAGCGTCGTCGGGAAGCCAGGCCGGGTCCTCGTAACGCAGCACAACGGTGTCAGGTACCGGGATCTCGCCGGACATGGCCGGATTGGCCACCCGGATCAGGGTCGCCCAGGACTCCGCGTCGGTCAGCCCCCGGTCGAAGGATGCTGTCCGCCGCCCGACGACGACGGCTAGGCCGTCGGAGTACGGCAGCCGGGTCAGCACGGAGGGCGCGACCGACCACCGGTCTCGATGCCAGTCAACGTCGAGATGGCCGAGCGCAGCGAGATCCCGCACCCACCGGGACTCGGCGCCGGGCGCGCAGTCAACGCCGCGGCCCAGCGCGGCCCTCCTCACCGAGGTGCGCAGGTCGCGTAGCCGTCCGGACCCGAGCTCGCTCACCCACCGCAGCAACAGATCGCCGACCGACAGCGCGTATGTCCCGCTGGTCATTCCGCCGTCTCCCTGTTCAGCTTCTCGGCCAGCCGCACGTAGCACTGCCACCGAGGGTCAGCGGACCCGTCGGCCGCGCCGAGAACCGTCTGTGCCCAGATCCGGTTGCCCGCGGAGGGCGGAAACGCGGGTTCGGTCGGCTGAACGGGTTCGGCTCGCCACGCGCCTTCGCGCAGCTGCAGGATCCAGCCGCCGCCGACGGGAACAGTCACCTCGAAGCAGGTCGAGGCGGACGACGGCGGGCCCAGCCGGGACCACCACGCCGGGACATCCGGCTCGCTTATCTGCCAGACGCGGCCATCACCGGAGACGAAGCGGGTCTCCTGCGCTCCGCGCCGACACAGTGCGATGCGTGGACTAGGGGACCTGTCGGCGGAGTCCTGGGCATCGGCCAGCCAGGCGCCTCGCAGTACGGGCTCCCCGGCGGGGACGACGGTCGGGTAGCTATGCGCGGCCGGGAAGCCGACGACGTCTGCGGGTTCGGCCACGTCGGGAGCGCCTTCGGCCGTGTCGAACGTCAGCTCGGCATCCTCGACAACGATGACATGGCGCCCGGCTGGCAGGCTACGGCCGCGTAGGGGGACCGGAGCAATCCATCCATCGTCGGCGGGCGCCAGAACCAGACGGTCGCTGTCAAGGAGGATCTCGACCTCCGCCTCACGGGCGCCCTCGGAAGGCCGCCGGTCCGCAACGACCAGCTCCGGCTCGCCGCCGACCAGGTAGAGGTGCTTGCCGAGGTCCGGTGCCAGCCGCAGACCGCCTTCCAAAGTTGACCGGAACCGCAGAACCGGCGCTGCGGCCAACAGGGGCCCCTGCACTCCGCGGATCGCCTGTCGCAAGGTCAGCGCGTCGTCGAAGCGCACCCCGTGATGGAGAGTCCACCCCGCGGGTACCCAGGCGAGACGCCCCGCAGCCTTGGCTCGTCCCGGCGCCGCCGCCTTGTTCAGGACCTCCTCGACATCGCGCGCCGCCTCGGGCGCGGCCAAGATCATATACTCGTTGCCGGGAACGAAACGATCCACACTGCTCAGGCAATCGAGCGCCTCGTTCTCGGTGAGAAGGACCAGCGGCGACGCTGGCCGGCTCAGGGCGAGCGCATCCCCAATTAGACATACTCCCGCGCGCAGCGACCCGCCGTCCGGCGCGGGAAATCCACGCACCTCGTAGTACTCGGTGTCCGCGATTCGATGCAGCCGAACACCGTCCGGGAGGTCGTACCGGTCCGTATCTTGGCGCGGCACGCGGGCGAGCCAGGTCAGTTCCCGGTTCTCGAACCGGACGACGAGGTCCGCCGTGGGAAAGCCTTGGCGGCGCTGGGCTGGAGAGCCATCCCAGGTGCTCGCGAACTGGTCCAGGAGCCGCTCGACGACGGGTCGGGTCTCCTCGTCTTCGACGGCCAGACGGAAGTCCCGAGAGAACCGGTCATACTGGTCCCACAGGAGCGCGGCGCTGACGATGACCGAACCCGGCTGGGGCCAGGCTCCATTGCCCCGCCGGAGCAGGGTCTCGAAGAGCCGGGGCAGCAACTGCCGGTCGGAGCCGCGCAAGACCGCCTGGGACAGGGCGTAGCCGATCCTCGACTGGTTGACCGGCAGGTAGTCGCGCATCGGGATCGTGCACAGACCACGGGAGGTCCCCCAGCTGAGCTGCCACCCGGCGAGGGCTTCCCACATGTCGACCAGTGCTTTGTAGTCGTCCGACGTCAGGGCTCCTTCCTGCCCAGCCAGCATCGTCGAGAAGTGGTAGTGGTAGTTGGTCTTGCGGCGGACGCCATCATTCGCCATCCGGGTCGCGGCGATGACCGCGCAGGCGAGCAACGGCAGGACGGGCGGGGCGGCCTCTTGCCGTGCGTGAGTGCTTACCAGTGCCTCGACGACCCAGTACGGTCTCGCGGAGTTGGGACGGACCACCCGCCGGACCGCTTCGACCAGTGGTGTCTCCAGCCCCCATTCGTCCTGGATCGCTGCCGCCTCGTCGTCGTCGACATACAGAATCACCGGCTGGTCGGCCCAGTCCAGGTTGAAGAATGTCTCCTCGAGGACGATCTGCCATTCGAGGTAGCGTGCGGAATCCATCGCCCGGTGACCGGTTCCTTCCCCCGTGTGGCTCCGCCGATAGGGCCAACGATCCATCGTACGGTTTCGTCGCTGCGGCTCCGTTGTCGGGGGTGGACTGGCGGTCGGCTTTGGGTACAGCGTCAGTCTGCAGTGGTTGTTCGGTGGGAACACTTCAGGCATTTCGGGCGGACCTCGCCCGCTCTAGCGGCGCATTAATGGCGCGCAGTCGAAGGGGACTCGGATGGGGCCATTCGTGATGTCGAGGCCGGGCGGTCCGTGGAAACCTCGACGACTGCGCTCACGTCGACGGGCGAGCCGATGCCGCCTCTCCGCTCTGGTGCCGCTGCCCCTGGCTCACCCGGTGTCCTCCGTTCGGGAAGGCAGGAAAGGGCTGGCGGTTACGTTGTAACTGACGACGAGGGTGTCGCGGGCTCGGGTGGCGGCGACGAAGAGCAGGGAGCGGGCCTTGCGGAGTTCCTGCGCGTAGCGGGCGGGGTCGTCGGTCTTGTAGCGGTCGACGGCGGCTCGGGGGATGACGCCGGCCGACACGGCGATGATCGCGAGTTTCTGGTACTCGAGGCCTTTGAAGCGGTGCATGGTGCCGATGTGGATCTCGCCGTCGCCCTGCGGGCCATCCTTGGTGAGTTCGGCGCAGGTGAGGCCCTCTCCCGTGAGGTGGTGGATGGCTTCGGCGACGCGTTCCCGGTCGGCGACACAGACGGCGATGCGACCCGTGGGATCGAGGTTGAGGGCAGCGAGTTCGGCCCGCCACATGGAGAGGGTGTCGACGAGGCCGCCGAGTTCCTTATCCCAGGACTTGTACTTCTGCACCTCGGGTACGAGGCCGCGGAGGATCGACCGGTAGCCGGAGAGAGTGTCGGTGCCGTCGTCGAGGTCGTCGTACGTGGTGTGGGCGGGATCGACGATGTGCTGGGCCCATTCGAGGATTTCGCGGGTGCTGCGGTAGCTGAGGGTGAGGCGGGTGGAGCGGCCTCGGATGTTGATGCCGAGCGGGCCGAGGGTGACGTGGTGGTCGTAGATCCGCTGGTGAGTATCGCCGGCGATGAACAGGTCGTTCGGGCTGGTGAGGTCGGCCATGGCGCGCAGCATTTTCCAGTGCGCGGAGCGGAGATCTTGGGCCTCGTCGACGACGATGTGGCGATAGCGCCAGGTCAGGTTGCGCCGCCCGGAGCTGTCGTCGTCTGCGGGTGAGGTGGCGCGTTCGGCGATGCGGCGGGCGCGGTCGGTCTCGTAGCGCGCGGCGCGTTCGGCAGCCTGGCCCCAGGTTTCGATGCCCAGCTTGTCGAGGCGGGCCGTGAACTGTTCGACGAGTTTCCAGACCTGGTTGCGTTCGAGTCGGGTGAGGGCCGTTCCCCGGCCGGCGCGGCGAACTATGAAGTATTCGGCGCGGGTGGTGACGGACTGGCCGAGGACGACTTGGTCCCATTCGTCGAACAGGAACGGCGCCTCCCAGCCGGTCTCGCCGAGTTCGGCGAGGAGCTGGCGAAGCTCACTGGCGGCGACCTGGTCGCTGACGCGCTTCTTGCGGTGCTGGGCGGAGGTGTTCTCGCCGAGGACGCGGGCGGCGAGCTGGTCGATGTGGATGACGTCGATGCGGGCGAGCAGCGCCGGCTCGACCAACGACGCGAGGCGCATCCTCAGGTCGGTGGCGAGGTTCGCGGTGTAGGTGGTGAGCAGGATTGGCTTGTCGTTGCCGGGCGGAAGCTTCTCTGCGAGGTGCTTGACGCGGTGGAGCGCGACGATGGTCTTGCCGGTTCCCGGGCCGCCGGAGACACGAGCGGGGCCGCGGTAGTGAGCGTGGGCGACGCGGCGCTGGGTGGGGTGCAGGAAGACTTTCCAGGCGCGGAAGTCGCCTTCCTCGATGGCGTGTTGGAGGGTCTCGTCTACCGCGGTGACCTGGGTGCGCCGTAGCGCGGTGGCGAGGTCGGTGAGGTCAGGTTCATCGTCGAGGCGGACCGGGGCGGTGATCTCGGTGCGAACTTCGTCGGGGGTCATACCCGCGGCGAGCGCGTAGAGGATGTCCTTCGACAGCGGCGGGGCGCCGGCGACCAGTAGGTCCAGCTCGGCGTCGGTGGTGACGACGAGGGCCAGCTCGACCAGCGCCTCGGCGACGCCGAGGCCGAGCAGAAGCTCGGCGTCGTAGTCGACGAGCAACGGCTTCGTGGGCTCGGTGCTCACCGGAGCCGCTTCCGACACAACAGCCGTGCCTTGGGCGCTGGTCCCGGCGGGGCCGTCGTCGAGTCCGTTCACGGCGGCGCTGGTGATGCCGGCGCGGCGGACGCTGCTGTCGCCCAGGACGGTGAGGTCGACGCATTCGATCTCGCCGGTGACCCGGTTGATGTCGACCTTGAGCCCGTCGTAGACGTCCTTGCGATCCCGGACGGCGATGACCAGCCAGTTCTGCGTGCCGTCCCCGTCGACGCCGGCGCGCAGCAGCAGCGCCCGGTGGTCGGGGCCGACCTTCGCCCGGTAGACGTGGGTATGGCCCTTGAGTGGCTTGAGGTCGAGGCCGGGGTGGTCGGGGTTGGCGCGGAAGTGGTGGCAGAAGTTGAAGTAGTCCGCCTTCGCCTTCTGGCTGAGCTTGTACAGCTCCTCTTCGGCCTTGCGGTACATGGTGACGCGGGCGGTCATCGGGCGCCTTCCGGGTCCGGGAGGAGCAGCGTGCGCAGGTCATCGAGGTGCTCGAGCCATCCGGCGGCGGTGTCCACCGTCCAGCCGGCAACGAGGTACGCGGCGTCGCGCCGCTCTCCTTCGTCGTCGCCCGGCTCGTGGGGTGTGACGACGGCGGCCTTGGCCGGCCCGTCCCAGCCGAAGTCAGCAAGCCAGCCGCCCGCGCCCAGCTCGTAGCCGAAGACGGGAGCCGGAGCGCTGCCGCCGGCGAGGGCTTCGGCAAGGCGGAGCAGGTCGGGGTTGTCGGCTGGGTCGTCGCGCAGGATCTCCAGGATCTCGGCCCACCCGGGATCTGTCGGCGCGCTGGCGCCGTCAGCACCGGTTGGGGTGTCCACCGGGCCAGGCGGGCTCGGGACCACGGCGGGCGGTGGGAAGGCCGGGGCGGGGACTCCGGACAGGGAATCGAGCTCGCCGGTGCCGTCGCAGGCGCGGAGGACTTCCACGGGGAAGTCGGCGGCCTCGCTGGTGGCGAGTTGGACGCCGTCGCCGTCGCCGACGGCGAGGAACTGGGTGAGGTTCGTCCAGTAGAGCCAGGCCCGCCAGCGCTTCCGGTGGTCAGGATCGTCGAGCGCGGCGTCGCGGTCGTCGAGGACGGCGAGCACGGACCAGCGCAGCGCCTCCGGCTCCGACATGTCGAGGATGACGACGAGCGGTAGCCCGGCCGCGTCGCGTGCGCGGAACACGACCAGGTGCCCGGGCGGTCCGTCGGGCACTGCTGCGGTCCGCCCGGCGTCGCCGGCCAGCGCGCGCAGCTCGCCGCCAACCGCGCGGGCGACGTCTTTGGGTAGACCGGTATTGACGACCGGATCGGTGCCGGAGGCGCGGAGCAGACCCATGGCCATCGCGTTGGCCAAGCGGAGCCAGCGGGTCGGGGCCGGAGCCCTCAGGTACGCGATCAGGCTCGCGATCGGATTGGTGAACACCGCGGGCGCAAGCTGGGCGCGCTGGCCGCCAAGCTGCTCGTAGGCCTCCCGGGCCGCCTCCTCGGCCTGCCCGCCGTAGGGCGGCCACACCGGCACCGCGTCCCGACTGCCCCCGAACAGGTCAAGGTCGTCCCAGGTGATCTGGAAGACGACCTCGCGGCGGGCGCGCAGCCGGGCGCGTTTCGCCGCGTCGCCGGCGATCCGGTTATGCGCGCGGGTGGCGTGGAACCGGAAGCCTTCGAGATAGACGTGGACTTTTTGTCTTGGCCCGTCGACGCGGGTGAACGTGAAGTCCGGCCTGGTGCCGTCGACTGCCTCCTGGGCAGTGAGCCGCCAGTGGACGACGTCGTCGCCGGCGGTGAACCGCAGATGCCCGCTGGCGTGGCCCTCTTCGTCGAGCGCGACGTCGTCGGCGATCCGCGCCCAGGTCCGCAGTGTGGCGAGGAACCGGGCCTCCAGGTCGGACTCGACCTGCTGGTCGAGGCCGACGGTCCCGGTGTCCTCGATGGCGGTGACCTCCCAGCCGTCGTCGCCGTTGGTGTCGAACAGCAGCGGCTCGAGCATCGCCAGCGCGGCCTGGCGAGCGACGACGTCCTGTCGGCGTTCGGGGGTGTAGCGGTGCAGGCAGCGGTGGCAGGCGCGGCGCTGCTCCTCGGCGCACGGGCAGGCGAGTAGCGCGTTGTAGGCGGCGCGCAGGGTGTCGCGCATCGCGTCGGGCGCGGTGAGGCGGTCGAGGTAGCCGGTGCCGCCGGGCAGCGAGTCGAACAGGACGAGGAACCAGCGGCGCTCGCCGGTGGCCCGGTCGGGCATGGACGCGACTGTGGTCGCCAGGTGTTGCGGGTCGCCGCCGAAGTGCAGGTCGACGCCCATCCGCAACGCGGCGCGCAGCGATTCGACGCGCTCGTCGATGTCGGCGCTGGCCACCGGCAGAAGGACCCGCAATGCCTCGGTGCGCAGTTGATGGGCGAGCAGCACCGGCTCCTGGGTGACGCCGGCGTCACGCTTGCCACGGCGCAACGGACACCACGGTCGGTGATGGCGCAACGCCGGGTCGCGCGCCGCCGACGCGGACAGCGCGTCGGAGTGCGGGTTGAACACCGGCTGGCCGTCAGCAGTCGCCGCGCCGCAGCCGGTGCACACGTGGAACGGTGCGAGGCGCAGCTGGTGGCCGGCGAAGTGGTCACGGGCCTGGGCATCGAAACGCATCGGGCCGACGTTGACTCTACGGATCATCGCCGTGCGGCAGTAGTCGACACCGAAGGTCTGGTGGGCGTGCCGCCACGACCCGGGTTCGATCCGCTCGGCGGGAAAGTCGACGGCGTCGACCTCGGTGTAGAAGCGCTGCTCGCGCTCGTCGTGGTCGTCGCTGATCCGGGCGTCCTCCTGCTTGTCGCGGGAGGTGACGGTCACCGGCTCGACCACCTGGAACAGGCACGAGCCGTCGTCGGCGATGTGGACCGAGCCGCACCGCGGGCACGCAGAGCGATCCTCGGCGGCGTTGTCGGTGCGGACGTAGCCGCATTCGGGGCAGAACCGCCACCGCAGCCAGTCCCGGCGTCCGTCGGTGGCGATCTCCAGTCCGGTGACCTGGTGGCGGTAGCCGTTGACGTAGAAGCTGTTGCCCGGCGCCAGCTCCGACAGAGCGAGCCGCCGCGGTCGTTCGTACTCGACCGTGTTCGAGGTGAAGCGGGTCTTGCCGGTAACCGGATCGACGCTTTCCGGGCCGTACAGCGTCGCCGACAGCGTGGTCGCCGTGTCGATCAGCGCATAGTTCGGCAGCAGCCCCAGATCGCACAGCGCGTTCGAGGCCGGGGTCTGGCCGAGGTCGAGCAGCCGGCGACCGACGCCGCGGTGCTCGGCGTCCAGTTCGGCCTTCAGCGCGGCCTGCTCGTCGTTGGTGTCGTGCAGCTCGTCGCGGGCCTCGCCGATCGCGCGCAGCCGGGCCCGTAGCGCCTCCTCCTTGCCGCGCCACTCCCGCTCGGCTGCCTCGACCGCGCTGGCGAGCCCGTCGGTCGCGTACTCGCGTAGCTCGGCCTGAACCTGCTCGCTGACACCGGCAGGGAACAGGCCGAGGAAGCGGTCGGCGAGCTCGGCGCCGTGGGCGAGCGCGGCGGCCACCAGATCGACGAGGTAGCCCGACGGGCCGAACAGCTTCGGCGCCCGCGCCGGCAGCGGACGCAACGGCACCTCGTCCGGCCGCAGCAGCCTGCCGGCGGCAGCCAGGTCCAGCAGGTGCGCCAGGTACTGACGGCGCAGGATCTCCACCGCGGACAGGTAGCAGCCCGGCGGAACGATCGTCCCGGCGATCATGTCCTTCGGCTGGTCCAGGAAGTACAGGTCACGCCGCTGCCGGTCGAGGATCGTCAGCAGGAACGCGTTGCCGGTCCGACGCCCGGCCCGGCCAACCTGCTGGGCGTAGTTCGCCGGCCGGCGCGGCAATGCGGCCAGCACCACCGCCGACAGATCGCCTACGTCGATGCCGAGCTCCAGCGTCGGCGTGCACGACAGCACGTTCGGCGCCTTGAACCCGACGCCGTCGCGGAACGCCTTCTCAACCTTCTCCCGCTGCGAGCGGGTCAGCATCCCGGTGTGCTCGGCAGTGATCACATGGTAGGGGCCGGCCGTCCGGTAAAGACGCCGGTAGTAGTCCTGGGTGTAGTCACGGTCGCGATGGTGCCGGCCGAGCCCGTCCGGCTGGTCACCGGCGACGAGCCGGCCGCTGCGGCACCGGTAGGACGGGCACGGCTGGCCACGCCACTGGTCGAGCAGCGCCGGATGCACCGTCTGCTCCCAAAAACACACCGGGCAGCGCACGAAGGCGACCTGTACCTCCTCGTCTGTGAGCAGCTCCGCGTCGATGATCCCGGGCAACAGGCCGTAGATGCGCCCCGACGTGTCCAGCGGCGTGTGCACCGCGAGCAGCCCGGCACGGACGAGCAAGGGCAGCAGCTCTCCCCAGAAGTCGCCGGCCTGGTCGCGGGTCACCTCCAGGCAGCGCTGCGCCCACCGCTCGTACCAGGACAGCCGGCCGGTGGCGACGTCGAACTCGCTGCGGTTCTTGGGCTTCGCCAGCAGGAACTTCGGCGCGGCGATCCCGCGTGGGAACGCCCGCATACCAAGCGGCCGGCCGCCCCAGACCTGGTAGCGGTTCGTCCCCGCCTCGTCGAGGTAGCCGCCCAGCCACTGGTGCGCCACCGCGCCGCGGGTACGCAGACGTTCCAGGAACACCCGCAGCAGCGCCAGGTACCGAGCGTCGTCCTGTTCCCGGACCGGCATGTCCTCTCGACCGAGCCCGCGGTGGATCTCGCGGGTCAGCGCGACCGCGCCGGCCGGATCCGGGATGTGGACGTGCGCCGCGGCGGTGCGGGTCAGCTCCAGGGTGCGGCCGTTGCGGGAGCGGAACCCGAACTCCATCAGCGTGTCGAACGCGAGCCGCTGCCCGATCAGATCCCACGTCGCCCGGTCGCCGCCCTTGCCGGACAACAGCCGCTCCACCGGGCGCAGCCCATGCAGGTCCGGCGGGACCACGGCCGACAGCGTCTTGTCCTCGGCCGGCGCCTCATCAACCGCCGTGATCACATCGGCGATCAGGTCGTTGAGCGCTGTCGGCCCGTCCTGCGACAGCCGGCTGACCAGCAGCGCGCGCAGCGAGAACGTGAACGACCGGGTCGCCACGAACCCGGCCCGGTGCGCCGCGTCCTGGACCGAGTCGTTGAACATCAACGTCTTGTCCTCGCGCAGCGATCGGTCCAACTCCCCTGCCGTGAACAACTGCGTGATCGACGCGGCGGCGATCGCAGCCGGGCCGGTGCCCAAGAACCGGATCGCGTTGCGCTCGCCACACGCCGGGCACCAGTCCTGCTCGGCAGCCGTGTTCGCCGAAGCCCCCAACTGCACCAGCACGAACGCGCTGTCCGGCGCCGGCCGCGGCGTTTGGGTCTCAGGGTCGTAGTCCCGTTCGAGAACGGGTAGGCGCAGCCGCTGCGTGACCGTCTCCAGGACCTGCACCTCCCCGCCGACCGTCTGGAGTGCCGAGCCACTGAGGCGCGCACCGGGCAGGCCGGCCCGTGCGCCCGCCGCGGCCTCCTCTTCGGTCGCCGCGATCAGGGCCCGGACCCGCAGCTTGTCCGGCCCGGCCGACGCCCGACGGATCTTGAAGGTGTCGAACTCGATGACCGTGTCGTCGCTCTCCGGCGAGAACACCGCCCAGCCCGACCGGCCACACGCCCGGCAGTAGACGGCCGGCAGGAACACGTTCGCGGCCTGCCCCGCCGTCGTCGTCGCGGTCGGCGTCACCCGGCCGCCATCGTCCGGTACCGCTGCCGTCGAGCCGGCCACGTCCCACCGGAACTCCGCCCGCGGCCACGGCAGCACCCCGCGCAGCAGCCGCGACACCGACCGAGCCCACTGGTGCGCCTCGACATGCACAAACGGCCGCGCCGTCGTCTCGCCCCGCGACGCCGGATCGCGAGCCCACGACAGCAGGGCGACGAACCGCGCCAGCGCCTCGGCCGCCTTCTCCGGCCGGCGCATCACCGCCTCCGACCAGTTCGACGCGCCGTGCCGCCACATCAGGTCCAGAACCTCCGGACCTGTCCGCACCTCGTCCCCGAGCGCGATCAACACCGCCCGAGTGAGCAGATGTCGACGCAGCCGCTCCGCCAGCGCGAACGGATCCAGGTCCACCTCGCCGGTCACCGCCACGGCCAGCCGAGCCAGGCCATCGTCGCTCGTCGCCGGGTCCGGCAACGCAAGCAGCTCCTCCGGCGTCGGCAACGGCTGGTGATCCAGCTCACCCGCCGGAATGAACACGTCCACCGACTGCCGGTTCTCCCCGATCACCGCGTCCGCGGTGAGCTCGGCGCCGAACACCTGGCCTGCCACGTCGAGCAGGTCGCGCAGGCCGGCCTCGCCGGTTGACGACAGCGTCGCGGACGTCGCCACCGGGCACATCGCCCCCAGCGGCCGGCCCGGCTCCGCCGCGCCCACCGCCGAGGCGAGCCGGCGCAGCAACATCGCCACGTCCGTGCCCTGGGCCCCGTCGTAGGTGTGGAACTCGTCCACCACCACGTAGCGGATGTCCGCGCCCGCCCACAGCGCCACGTCCTCGCCACGGTGCAGCATCAGGTCCAACATCTTGTAGTTCGTGATCAGAATGTCCGGCGGCGACAGCCGCATATCCGACCTGCTCGTGAGCACCCGGTCGTAGGTCACCGCGGCCTTGTCACCGATATACAGGCCGGCCCACACCCGGCTCAGGTCCGCGTCATGAACCTTGAGAAGCCCGTTGATCCGGTTCGCCTGGTCGGTTGCCAACGCGTTCATTGGATACAGGAACACGGCCTTCACCCCGGCCTTGCCGGCGGCACGCTCGCGGCGACAGTGATCCAGCACCGGGTACAGGAACGACTCCGTCTTCCCCGACCCGGTACCCGTCGTCACCAGTGTCGGCTCCGGCACGTGTCCGTGCGCCGACGTCAGCCGCGCGAACGCCGCCGCCTGGTGCGCGTACGGCCTGAAGCCGTCCGGCCGCCACTCCAGGTGCTGCTCCCAACCTGGACTGGCCTGCGCGAACGGCGTCCGGATCCGCAGGAACGGGCCCCGGAACATCCCCGAGGCCTCATCGCCCAGGAACCGATGCAGCGCCTCCCGCACTCCCTCGTCCGCCAGCGCGTACGTGGTCGTCAGGTACTGCAGCAGGCTCTCCTTCAGCCCCCGAGCCTCCAGCGTCGGCCTCACCGCGCCGGCACCTCACGCTTCTCCGGGTCCCACTCACCCCGCACGACCGCGTCATCCAACCGCTTCTGGAACACCGCGTGCGCCGCGCGCATCTCCGTCTCACGGTCTGCTTTGTAGAAGGGGGCTGTGTATCCCGTTGGAGCGTCCTGGTGGCTCTGGCTCTCGAGATAGTTCTCGAATTTCATCCAACTATCTTCTGACTGCCGTTGCCCCTTGGTCCGCGAGTCACTTGATATCTTCCATCCATGCGCATCGAACCAGGTAGCTGCCTCAAATTTCTGCAGCACGGGAAATCTGCCGCGGTAGGCGCCGATAAGCGCGTCTGCGTCCATTCCGAGCCAGACGGAAACTAGTGCGTCGATCTCAACGAGCGCCGATCGGCGAGCACGTTCAGTCCGCAAGGGGGTATTACGGGTCCAGGTCGGAGCGACTTCTTGCAGGGCGGGCATCCCAAGCCATTCAAATGCCCAGCATTCCCCGGACCAAGCCTCGTCATATAGCTCCGTCCAAATGTCGACGTAGGCTGTCGTTAGACAGTTCAATCGAAGAGTTCGGAGTAGCAAACCCGAGGCCAGTGGATGAATCCGATCAGGGGCCGGCATAACTATAGCGTCATTGACGTGCAGGTGGCGACGCCCGGTTGCTCGAAGGAAGTAATCCAGCGGAATGGAGGTCCAGAAACCCGCAAGGAGCGCAGTCTGTCGCAGTGTCGACAGCGCCGTCGTGCGGATACCATCGACGTGCGTCGGACCGGGTGGAATGAGAGCCGCGTAGAGTGCGCGCTCGGTATCAGAGGCGACTTGGTTACGCCAGGCTAGCCTGTAGAACGATGTGTACGGGCGGATCGCAGCTTCTGTCAGTCTCGCTTCAATGACCTGAGAGGCTTCGATTTCCGAGACGCCAGAGTCCAACGCGATCTCGTCTCGAAGGTTGCTTACCGTAACGCCATCATCCCGCATTGTCGATAGCAGTCTGTAGTCAACCCAACAGTCTTGGTTGACGGCAGTATCGAATTTCGCCCGATTGCCATCAATTACTTCATACTGGGTGTCAGGCACAAAATTGTCAGGGATTTCGACAAGATCTAGACCGTAGGCATCATTAGTGTTCGCGTCGTGGCGCTTGAAGATAGGCGTGGCAGGACCCAACTGGATCCCCTTGAGGATAACGTCATCCCATCCGACTTGTTTCGGGCTGCCATCGGGGGGCGAGTCCGCGATCTCTCGTTTGTAGTCAATCAATAGTACTTTCTTCGCGTCACCCTCATTGAATCCATCGGAAATTGGAGGCGAGAAGTCACCCAGTCGAACCGGGAAGTCAGCCAACGCAGCGATAGCATCCGCCTCGCCGGTGCTTACTGGAAATAGCAGGCGAGCCTCGCCGTATGGTCGATCGATGTCGTTCCGAAGCCGTTGCCATACCTGAAGGGTAGCGGGCGTGACGTGCACGATTCGCGACCGATGCGGACGCTCGTCGAACTCTGCATTCTGGTAGCGCACCCCAGGGAGTTCGCCGGAACCATCGTGCCCATTCGACAGGCGCAAGGCCTCAACCGAGACCAGCCATGAGAAGTGATCGAAGCTCACCTCTTGCGGTGCACCGTAGACGTTGACGCTAAAATGGCGCGAATGGCCTACAGGTTCCGGGAAAAAGCGTTGCCCTGCGTTGACGAAGTCTGCGTGGACGCGCAGTCGTTGGTAAGAAGACTCGCGCAGTCTCGCTTCACTGTTTCCCGTCAAATGGGTGCTTGGATGGAGCATTCCAATGACACCCGATGTCGTGGTATGCGTCCAAACCTGGCACATAAAAGCCCGGTACAGGTCGGGCTTCGTGCCCGTCACGAGTGGATAGATCTGAGATGACCCAAGAAATGCGACTACCGCGCCATTTTTTGTCAGCTGATCGAGAAAATATCTACGCACTAGCGGCTGGCTTAGCAGTTCTGTGCGGCGGAGCACCCTATCGCTTTCGGATGGCTCTTCCTCGGTTTCGAACCAGGGTTGGAACTCTGCAAGGACAGCATCTTCTTTCCACCGCGGTGGAAACCACGGTGGATTGCCAACTTGAATTTCGAATCCGCCTGCGTCGTTGAAGACGTGAGCGAACTCCAATTCCCAGTGAAGGAACCCTTCCCGGTTGGCGATGTCCTCGACGACATGTAGCCAGGGGAAGCGCTCCTCGGGGTCACCGAGGCCCATGCCCATGAGGCTGGGAAGGGCTGCCTCGTAGTCCTTGAGCCGGTCGAGGGTGGTGACATCCTTGAAGATTGTGTCGTCGGGGATGTCGCACGGCGTACCGCAAAGTCTGTCTGTGCTGGTCAGGCGGGGTGTTTGAGGCCGAGGACGTTCAGGAGTAGGGCTGTGTCGTGCTTGAGCCGCCGAATGGTGGGCTTGATCGCCTTGTGGCCGGCGAGCCGGATCAGGCTGATCGCTGTGTTACGGAGCGTGGCCATGACTCGGGGGAGGTCACCGGTCCTCACCTGAGAGGCGTCCTCACGGTAGGTGACGTCACGGACATAGTGGACCTTGCTCTCGATGGCCCAGTGGCCCTTCACGTAGCCCGCGAGTTCCTCGGCGGTGACCTCGTCGGGTTCCAGGCTGGTGATGACGAACACCGACACCGCGGTGGTCACGGTCTGCGTGACCCGCCTGGCGCCCTTGCCCTTGTGGACGGTGTGGGTGGCGTAGCGCTCGATGAGCGCGACGGTGCGGGCGCCCGGGTGGCGGGCGCGGATCTCGGCGGTCGCCGGAGCGCGGCGGATCGTGCGCAGTTCCTCGCGTCCGTGGCCGTGGGTCTCGGCCGCGTGCTCGACGGGCAGGTTGTTCCAGTCCGCGGCGGCCTCGCAGTCGGCATTGAGTGCCGGGGTGTTGAGTTTGACGGTGAACACGAAGTGCGCGCCGAGCGCGCGGATCGCCCTGCCGTGCGCGCGTACGGTGTGGCCGGCATCGACAGTGATCACGGCGCCGGCCAGGGGCTGGTAGGCGTCCAGGGCCTTCAGTAGCGGGACCAGGGCGGGGACCTCGTTGGTCTTCTCGCCGATCTCGTGCTGGGCGACGACGACGCCCTCGTCGTGGGTCGCCACCGAGAGCAGGTACGTGCGCGTCCCGTCGCGCGCGGCGCCGCGCAGCGCCTTGCCGTCCGCGGCGAACGCACGCCGCGCGGCGCGCTGCTCACGCCGCCGCCCCGCCCGGCCCGCGTGCGCCGGTTGCCCGTTCCCGTCCGGGCCGGCAGGGTCGTCGGGGTCGGGGCGTTCGCCGTGGACGCGGCGCACGCGGCCGGACAGGTGGGCCCCGACGGTCTCGTCCAGGGATGCCGCGCTCAGCTTCGCGAGCACGCGCAGCACCGTGTCCTGCGACGGGGCCTCGAACAGGCCGGTCGTCGGCGAGGTCCGGGCGCCGCACGCGGCGAGCAGCACCTGGTCGGCGTGCTCGACCGCGACCGCCACGTCGAGGACCTCGGTCTCCCCACGCAGCACCGCCCCCACGCACAACGTCAGGATCACCGGGAGCGCGTGGCGCACCCCGCGCGGGTGACGCGGGTCGACCACCGACGCGAACGCCTCGAGCAGCGACCCGCCCGCCAGTGCCCGCACCGCCACCGCCCGCGCGACCAGCGCATTCACTGTCACCTGCGCGCGAGCCAGGGTCTCCTCGCGTTCGGCCGCGGCCAGCGCCCTCGCCACCTCGGACCGAGCCGCCGTCACCACAGCCTTCCTCGCCGCGGTCGCCGCCCTACGGGCGGGACGTCGAGGGGCCGCCGTCGACCGGGAGCTCCGCGAGACGGGCATGCGAGACTGGACGGGCAACGGGGCCTCCGGCGGACATCGGACCTAGGAAGCCCCTGTCCTAACCGCGCCCCGTTGCCCTTCTCCCCGCCGGCACGCCGAACGTGACAACCCGGCATCTCCCGGACAGACCCGACCTCACCGGTGTCACTGTCAGTCATTAGCTCAGGGGGCCGCGAGCCGCCCGCGCCTGGCGCCGTCAGCGACGGACAGTCACCAAACCAAGATCATAAGATCAAGGCGGCGGCAGGATCCTCCCGCCATGGCGCAGTGCCGAAAACTGGCCTTGACCTGCGACAACTGACTTTGCGGTACGCCGTGGGTCTGGGTGGCGCGACTGCTGCCGTGGCCTTCGAGGAACAGCCCGGAGGTGTTCAGGTCGACACCTGTGTAGACGAAGGTGGCGGCGGTGTGGTTGGCCAGGTATTTCAGGTGGTCGTTGACGACCTTTCCTTCGCGTGCTGACAGGTCGAGGAAGTGGATGTCGTCGATGATGACGAGTTCGACTCCGCAGAGCCGCATCGCGTCCAGTACGGCCTTGGTGATCTCGTTCTTGGTGGCGTGGTTGGAATGTGGGTGGCCGAGGTAGTCGGCGAGCAGGACGGAAAGGTCTTTCGGGGTGGCCTGGGAGGGGATGTTGAGGTAGACGACCGGGGTGTAGTCGACCGTGTAGCCGTCGACGATGTAGGGCAGGCCGTCGGGGCCGAAGCGGTCCGGATGCCGGCGGCGCAGGCTGTGTTCGAGGTCGGCGGCGAACATTTTGACCAGGGTGGACTTGCCGACGGTCGCTGGGCCGTCCAGGACGATGCCGCGGCGGGCGCCGGCGGCTTGGCGGGCATTGGTCCGCATCCGGCGGTAGATCTGGTGGTGAATGCGTTTCATCTGCTCGGTGCGCACGATGACCAGCGCGCTGTGGTAGTCCTCTCGGGCTTCGTCGAGCAGGGTGCGCTGGTCAGGGTGCATCCGCTGGTAGTCGGCGTGGGTGGGCATCGCCGGCGGGACGGGTGGGGCCAATGCCGTTGTAAGGCGCTTGATCGCGAGGTGTGAGGTACCCGGCCGCGCCTGAGCTAGCGGTGACGTTGGGTGACGGTCGGGGGTGGGGTGGGAGGTCGCCGGAGCGGAGGATTTGGGTGCTGGGAGTGCCCGGATTGCGGGGTTTGAGCGGATCTCCGGGTGAGGTGAAGGGTGTCGAAGCCAGTTCCCTGACCCGGAGTCCGCCGTGTCCTGTTTCTATCCTGTCGTCCCGTCGGTCGCGCTGCCCGGGGTGGCCTTCGGCCGGGTCGGTGCCGGGCTGCTGGCGGTGCGTGCCGAGGACCTGGCCGCGGGGCCGGTTCGCACGGCCGGGCGCCGCGGCGGCGGCCGGGCGCCGGCCCGCGACCGCCGCGGCCTGCTCACGCTGGCTGAGGGCGCGCTCCCGGCCCGCCACGGCGACCAGGTGATCGTCTACCGGCCGGTGCTGGCCGGGACGCTCAGGGCCTACGACAACGGGGATCTGGCCCTGTCGGGCCGGGCGGCGGACCACGTGTCGCTGGGAGCGGCGGAGGCCGAGCTCGACCGGCGGCTCGGCCCCGGCGCGCTCGACCGGCTGATCGCCGAGGCGTTCACCCAGTTCCAGGCGACGACACCGCCCGGCAGCGACGACGCCGCACCTGATGACGCCGTGCGCGGGCAGGAGACGGCGTTGGCGTTGACCCGGGGGGTCGTCGTGCGGGCGCTGGTCCTGGGGTCGTGGATGGCGGGCACCGGGTGGGACGACGTGCTGGCGGCGTTGTTCGCGCCGGTCGCGGACGTCCCGTTCACCCGCTGCTCCGCCACGCCCGGCGGGCCGGCGTTCTCCCGGGCGCGGCGCGGCGTGCCGGGGGTGGTGGTCGCCGCGGTGTGCGAGGCGGTCCTGGTGGTGCTGCGCGCGGAGCTCCTCGACCCGCACGACCCACAGGCGCTGGCCGCGGGAGCGTTCCGGGTCGCCGGCTTCGACGGGACCCTCCTGCGGCTGCCCGACACGGCGGCGAACCGGGAGCGCTTCGGGGCGGGCACCGACCCGGCGCCGTTCCCGCACGTCCGCCTTCTGATCGACGTCGACGCTGGGACGAAGACCCCGCTCGGCTACGCCCACGGCCCGTCCTCGGGCGCGAAGGACGCCGGTGAGCAGACGCTGCTCGAGCAGGTCGCGACCGCCACCCCGGCGATCTGTCACCCTGGGCTCCTGCACGTCGGGGACCGTAACTTCCCCGGCGCCGAGCGGCTGAGGCGGCTGACCGGCGCCGGGATGAACCTCGCGGTGCGGCTGCGCGCCGGGATCACCGTCGACGTCGACACGTGGCTGCCCGACGGCTCGGCGCTCGTCGACCTCGGCACCGACGACGTGCTGCACGGCTGGCGCGACGTCGAGTGGGACGTGTTCGCCGACGGCGTCCACACCGGTGAGACGTTCGCCGTGGCCACGAACATCACCGACCCCGCCGCGCTGCCCGCGCTCGCTCTCACCGCCGGCTACCGGGCCCGATGGGGCGCGACCGAGACCCCGATCCGCGAGACCAAGGCCACCCTGAACGACTCCGGACCCGGAGCCGGGCCGATGCTGCGCGCCACCGACCCGTTCGAGGTCGACCAGGAGATCCCCGCTCTCCTGCTCGGGGCGGCTCTCCTGCGCGCGGTGCAGCGCAGCGCCGCCGCGCAGGCCACCCCCGCCCAGCGCGGCGCCCGCGCCGGGCAGCCGGTCCTGGCCCGGGAACTGTCCACCAAGGCCACGGTGCTCGCGCTCACCCGCCACCTCGGCGCGGCGACCCCCGGCCTGCCCGACGAGGTCGTCGCACACCGGCTCGCCGCCATCCACAGCGCACTCAGCCGGCGGCGCAACACCCCCGACCGCAACCGCACCCGCGAACGCCGGGCGAAGAGCGTCTCGGAGTTCCCCCACGCCGGACCCGGCCTCACCACCCGCAAGGTCGTCTACGAGACCCGGATCTGCGGACCGATCACCGACACCCTCACCACGGCGGCCCCAACACTCACGCTTCCCGATGTCACCGAACGTGACCACACTCAGCCAGCCATGGCAGCCTGACCCACGCGATCAAGAGAGTTTCACTGGCATTGCGGGTGGGGCGGCGTCGAGGTAGGCGCGCCATTCCTCTTTGGTGCGGGGTTCGGCGAGGCCCGGGTGCGCGAAGTGCATCAGGCCGTCCCGGCGTGGTGGGGGTCCCAGACCTCGGCGGCCGGCAGTTCGTCGAGGTCCAGGTCGTCGTCTTCGGGAACGGGCCGCAGCGGGAGGTCTTGCTGGTCGTCGGTTGGCGGTCTGCCTCGCTGGGCATCGCGGTGAGCGGCCCGGCCGCGGTGGGCGTCGCGGGTCTGTCGGATGCGCGCGGTGCGGGTCCAGGTTTCTGGCGCGTCGACGCGGTTCTGCAGTTCGAGTAGAGCGACGGCGACCTCGTCCTGGTCGGCGGGGTTCCGCCCGCGTAGGGCGACAAGCCGGCGGGCTTCGCGGACGGTGAGGTCGGTGAACGGCTGGTGGGCATCCAGTGCGTGGGTCCAGCGCAGCACGTGCCACCGTCCGTCGGCCGGGTCGTGGAAATAGGCGTGCAGCAGGTTGCGGGGATCGCGGCGGATGGGCCAGAGCCCGTCCGGGTAGGGCGAGCGGGTCTTGCGGTAGCGGTAGAGGATGTCCGCGTTGTAGGTGAGGTAGCCGATGCGGACGCCGGCCGGTTGGATGGTGCGGCCCTTGCCGTCCGCGATCGGCAGCAACTCGTAGTAGAGGTCCGGGTCGGTCGGGCAGTCGACGTATCCGGCGGCGGCTATGGCCATCGTGTATGCCTCGTTCGGGGAGGCGTGCAGGTCGGGGAAGCCGTGCAGGATCAGACCGGAGTGGTGGCGGCGCTGGTAGATCGCGACGACATATTCGGCGAACAGTTCGGCGAGGTCGTCGATGCTCCACCGGGCGCTGTCCTCGACGTGCGCGCCCCGGTGGGCGATGTCCGAACCTTTGTAGCCGGCCACGTGTTCGCAGAACTGCCGGTTGATCGTCTCGAAGACCCGCTCGACGTGAGGTTTGTCGGTGGGGGTGAATGTCCTGGCGTC
Source organism: Pseudofrankia sp. DC12 (assembly GCF_000966285.1). Classification (NCBI taxonomy): domain Bacteria; kingdom Bacillati; phylum Actinomycetota; class Actinomycetes; order Frankiales; family Frankiaceae; genus Pseudofrankia; species Pseudofrankia sp. DC12. Next base: position 1,385,360 of record NZ_KQ031391.1, on the reverse strand, counting down.
CTGGATGCTGATACCCAGCCGTCGGCAGGCCCGGGTGACGACCTCGGACTTGTAGGGTTTGCCGTGGTCGAACAGCAACGTCTCCGGGTAGATCACCGGCCGGGCCGCGGCATGGGCGAGACGTTCGTCGACGGTCAGGATCCGTTCGTGCGGGATTCGCAGCATCGCGAAGCGCAGGGCGTCGGGCCAGTGCGGGCGCATCGGCTCTGGGCTCATGACGTCCGCGAGCAGCAGGCCGATGTCGACGCTTTTGGTGCTACGGGGTGTGAGCCGCCAGGCCAGCAGGGACCGGGTCGCCAGGTCCAAGGCGACGGTGAGTTCCACCGGCACGGTGACGTTGCAAGCCGGGTCGTACGCGATCACGTCGAGTCCGGTGGTGTCCATCATCACGACTTCGCCTGGTCTGGTGGCGGCCACCGCTCCGTAGGTCCGGTCGGGCTGATTCGCCGCGCGGATCCGCCGGGCGGCGGGATCGCTGGGTCTGCTGTCGACCAGCAGGTTCACGATCCGCCGGAAGCTGTCCTTGCCGGGCAGCACGACCACGCCGGGCCCGTGCTGGGCGTCGAGCGGTTCTGGGTCCGGCGGTGAAACCGGTTCCCGACCGTTGCTGAGGAGTCCAGCCGGTCGGCCGCGGCCTGCTCCCGGATGGCTGTGATGATCCGTGGATCGACGCGGGCCAGCGGTGCGTGGGGGCGGGTCTTGCGCTTGTCTGCGAGGCCGATCAGCCCGTCACGTTGCCAGGACCGGCGCAGCTGCCAGAGCCTGCGGCTGGTCAGTCCCAGCTCGCTGGCCTTGGCCTCGATCCGTTCACTCAACGTCGTGTGCGCCGGGTCGTAGCCGACGTGAGGTTTGCCGCTGGCAGGGTCGCCGGATCGGTAGCCGGTCTCGGCTTCCAGCAGGTGGGCTTCCATCTCCTCGACCCGTGCCCTTTCCGCGGCGGGCAGGCCGAGCAGCACCGCCTCCCGGTCCGCCGCGCCTGCGGTCGGGGCCGGCCGGCTGGTCGTCGGGGTCGGCTCGGTTTGGAAGCTGGGATCGCCCAGCAGGGCACCGACGAGGACGAGCTGCGTGCGGCCGGTCTGTGACCGTAGCCGGATGCCGGTGTCGGTGAACCCGACGACCTGGTGTCGCTGGTCGTCGAAGGTGATCCAGTCGCCCAGGGCGAGCCTGGTCTTCCCGGTCATGACGGCTGTGGGGGTGCCGCGTGGACCAGGGTGTGCTCGCGCAGCGGCGTATCCAGGTCGCAGAGCAGCCGGTGGTGCCAGAGGAGGTGGAAGACCACCGGCCGGGCCAGCTCTGGCGCGCCGGTCGCGGCGAGCAGGTCCGCCAGCCGCACCGGATCCGCCGCCGAGCTCAGGACGGGCGTCACCAGGCTGGCGGTGGCCCGTAGCGGCCGGCGGTAGCCGGCCAGCCAGGCAATGGTGGCGTATCGCTGCCTGGGTGGGACGGTCACCATCTCATAGGCCCAGCCCAGCCGGCCGCAGGCCACCGCGGTCCGCTCGGCTTGCCGGACCACCGCGGGATCGTGCCGTCGGTGAGGGTTCTTCACGTCCACGACGAGTACCGATCCGTCGCTGCGGCGGGTGAAGATGTCCGGGACGTGCCGCCATTTCCCGTCGGTGTCGTTGCCGTGCAGCTCCAGGGCCTGGGTGGCGATCGCGGTCACCGTCACGTCGAAGTCCAGCAGCGTCAGCCACTGGCATTCCAGAAAGCTTTCGTAGGCCAGCAGCCCGCTCGCGGTGGCCGACCAGTAGCGGCCCGGGGTGTGTTTCTGCCCGTGATAGGCGGGGATCGTGCGGACCGGCGGGCAGGTCTCGAACGCGACCTCGCCGACCTGTTCTGCCGTCACGAGCCGGTCGACGCCCCCGGCGTCGAGGTAGCGGACTTTCACCCTGCTGTCGCCGCTGGGGTGTCGGGTCATGCGCTGATCCCATGGCGGGCCAGCAGGCCGACGCCGTAGCGGCGGAGCTCTGCGGCGGCTGGCGCCGGCAGGTCCGCGACGAACGCGCGGCGGTGGGCGCCGTCCAGCCGGTGGGCGGCGCCGCGCACCGGCTGCCCGTCCGGCAGCCAGGCCGGATAGGCGGGGGCGTCACGGATGTCACCGCTGGTCAGCTCGGCCCAGATCCAGGCGGCGGCGTGCCGGCGTTGCCGTGGGACGATGCGCACCCCCGACCTGGCGTCGATCCGCTCCGCCACGGTCGGGGGGAGCTCGGCCAGGCTGGCCAGCGCTGTGCGGCGGGCGGCGTAGTCGACTGGCCCGCGGGCCGCCAGCCGGTCCATCACCGCCGACGCTGCGGCCCAGAAGGCGTCTGGCTCCGGCAGCCGGCGGACCAGCCCCGCGTTCTGGACTACGACTTTTGCGTGGCCAGGCATGCCGAGCCTCTCCGTCGCCGCGTGCCAGGAACGGGCGCCGAGCAGGCGCGCGCACGCCGCGGCCGTCAGCCGCCGTCCGACCACCTCATTGCATCCCGGAAGGCGGGAGGCGACCAGCTGCCGGTAGTCCTCGGCGCCGATCAGATGGGGAAGGTGGCGGAACTCCAGTCCCGCCGCAGTCGGCGTCCGCAGCACTGGCCGCACGGTGGCGTCGAAGACCCGGTGCCGGGAGCGGCGGATCGCCTTCCAGAGCCGCGGCAGGATCCCGGGGCAGTCCACGGTCCACATCTGGTCACGCCGCCGCTGGTCGGTCGACGTGTTCAGCAGCTGGGCCTCTGCCGCCGCCAGCGGCATCAGCAGCTGCGTGCACGCGTCGGGATCGGCGGCGGCCAGCGCCCGAAACGCCAGCAACAGATCTGCCGCGGCATGGCCGACGTTCGGCGGGTTCCGCGCCCGTAACGCGGCTTTGCTCGACCGGGTCTGCGCTGCGGTCGCGAACGCGTCAGCCGCCACCGGCGGCATCCCTGGATAGGCGGCGACGTAGTCGACGGGCGCGAACACGCGGTGCAGCGCCGCCGCGAACCGCAGCCCCCGGAACCAATCCGCGGCCCCGACGGGGACACCCGCGATCGTCGTGGGCCCGCCGAACGCCGCGTCCAGCACAGCCTGCTGCGCGGCGAGCAGGTCGACTGTGGCCGGGCGGCCCTCGATCTGGTCCAGCCGCTGGCTGCACCCGGCTCGCTCGGCGACGTGTGGGCCGGAATTGCCGCACCGCAGCACGTCCACCGCTCCTCGGCGTGCCACCCCTCCTCGGCTCGCGTGCCCCCGACGCAGCCGCAGCCCGCAGCGGGGACAGCAGTCCGCCAGCAGCACCCGGTGCCGGGGGCACGCCGCAGCAACGCCCAGCCGCCACCACAGCAGCCACATCCCGTTCGACTCGGCCAGGCACTGGGAGCAGGCGCGGCTACCGATGAACAGCGCCCACTCCCGCAGCGCCAGCGGCCTCAGCGACGCGTCACGCGCCACGTCCAACCCGGTGAAATCCAACGCCGTCCCAGCGAACCGTGACAGACACATCGTCTCGAACGTCACGCTGGGCAGCCCGGTCGAGGCGACCAGTCCGGCAGCCGTGGCCGGGGTCAACGTCACCCCGTAGAACCGGGGCTGCATGGTGCTGCCTCCCGGCCCCACCCGGCACTCCACCCCCAGCCACCTGGCCGCGTTCCCTGTCGATGTGCCTAAGTCGGCGGCGACCCGATCTACCCACGACCCGAACGCCTCACCTGCCGCTGGCACGACAACGGCCGCGAGGCGACGCACCGAGGTTTTCGATGGTCCGCCGACGACCCGCGTTTCTGAGGGGTTGGGCCATGTCCGATCACCAGCGGCCGAAACAGAAAGATCAGACGACATGATCCGAATCGTCGCGATAGACCCGGCTCCGGGCCGCCGGACACGCCGAGCGCCGTCCGGCCAAGAAAAGGAGGCAACGGGAGGATCACACCGTGGCGCCAGGTCAGGTCGGCTCGCGCTCTGCTGTGCCGACCGTGCGGGTAGGCCCCGCCGACGCCTGCGCGCCGGCAATGTAGGCAGCGGTCAAGACCGTTATCACGTACGCCTGGAGAAAAGCGATCACCGCCTCGAACCCGGTGAGAATGATCGCCAGCAGGAGCGACGTCACGCCAAAGATGTAGGGCGGCCTGGGAAGCAGATAGGTGGCCCCGAGCGAGAAGATCAACAGCAGCATGTGGCCGGCGAACATGTTGGCGAACAGTCGCACCGCGAGAGTGAACGGTCGGATGACCAGCATGTGGACCACTTCGAGGGGTGCCAGCAGGAATTTGATCCAGAGCGGCGCGATAGGCGCCGGATTGATCATTTCCAGGAAGTAGCCCCGTGCGCCGTGGGCCCGGATGCCCGCGTAGTTGAAAAGCACCAGGGTGACGGCCGCGAGCAGCATCGGGATCGCGATCCGCGACGTCGCTGGGAACTGTGCGACGGGAACGATCCCGAGGAGGTTGCAGGTCAGCACGAAGCAGAAGAGAACGACCAGGTAGAGGGTGTAACGGCGACCCTGTTCGCCGATCACCGCCCGGGAGACCTGCAGGTCGATGAAGTCGTAGATACTTTCGCAGATATTCTGCATGCCGCGGGGAACGATCTGCGGGCGGCGGAACCCGAGCCAGAAGACGACTCCGACAAAGAGAGCGGAGAATATTGTCAGTCCCGTAGCCTTGTTCAGATAGAAATCGATCGGTCCGAGGTGGACGTCGAACCAATGTCTTGGTTGGAAGACGGCCGTGGTTGGGGCGTGGAAGCCCTCGCCAGTGGTGGGTGGCGTTGTCATCGAAGTCTCCAAAGCCGCGATGCGGCGATAAGAGAATGCGGGATGCCTCGCGTCCGCCTTACGCGTCGACGAGAACCCGTGCCACGCGGTCTTTTTGGCCAGAGGGGAGCCGTGGTGCGGGAGGTTTTAGTTCTGCGGAGAGCGGTCCTGGGTGGAATCGAGGAAGGCGAGGAGGCGATTGTTGACGTCGCCGCCGTGCTGGAAGCCCGGTCCGTGGCCGACTCCGGGCAGGATCTCGGCGTGGCCGTGCGGCATGAGCGCCACGCGGGCCTGGGCGCGGGTGGGATGGAGTAGGGGGCTGCGTTGCCCGATCAGGACGAGGGCCGGGGTCTGGATGGCGCGCAGGTCCTCGTCGGACAGCGGTGCGGGCGCGGGCCGGCGGGTGCGGAACGTCCGCGCGCCGGTCAGCAGGACCTTCTTGAGCTCGGGGACGAGCAGGACCGGGTTGTCCAGCCAGACCGCGAGCCGCCGGCGTAGCGGTGCCGGCGCGAGTCCGGCCATCCCATGCAGATACATCATCCAGATGAACCGGGCGCTGACCTTCTCCAGCCCGCCCGGATCGAGCGCGGTCACGCTCACGACCCGGTCTGGGGCGTGGCGGGCCTGGTTGAGGGCCAGCCAACCGCCGTAGGAGTGCCCGATCAGGTGCGCCCGGTCGATGTCGAGGCCGGCGAGGGTCTGATCGAGCCAGGCGGCGCTGTCCGGCGGGTCGTGAATAGGCCGGCGGGCCACGCTGCGGCCAGGATCCCCGAGGGTGTCCAGCGCGATGACCGGGCGCCGGGCGAGGGCGACCAGGAACGGATACCACTGGACCGCGTTCGAGTTCGCGCCGTGCAGGAGCACGACCGGCACGCCGGTGTCGGGACCGTGGCGGTGCACATGGGTCGTGCCGAAGTCGGTCTCCACGTCGGCTTCCGTCCACGGCGTCGGCCACAGCGCGGCGAAGGCCGCGTCGTACGCGGCGAGGAACCTGGCACGCTGCTTGTCGCCGCGGAACCGGCCGACCGCCGGGTCCTCCTGAGCTATCATGGTACCGTTGTATCACGAAAGGATGCGATGCCGAAGCGGGTTGACCACGAGCAGCGCCGCCGCCACATCGCCGACGCACTGCTGCGCGTCGCGGCCACACAGGGGCTGCACACAGCCGGGTTCCGGGAGGTGGCGGCCGAGGCCGGGGTGTCGGTGCGGCTGGTCCAGTACTACTTCCAGACCAAGGAGCAGTTGCTGCTGTTCGGGCTGCGCCGGGTCGGTGAGCAGTTCGCCGAGCGGGTGCTGCCGCGCCTCGCCACCGCCGGGCTGCCTGCCGCAGGCCGGGAGCGGATCGAGTTCGTCCTGCTCGCGACGCTGCCCCTCGACGCCGAAAGCCGGTCGCTGCACGTCCTGTACAACCAGTACTTCGCACTCGCGCTGACCGACTCCTCGTTGGCGGCCCAGCCCTACGGCAGCGACCCCGACGCCCTGGAGGCATGGCTGATCGAGCAGCTACGCGCCTGTCAGGCCGACGGGCAGCTCCCCCCGGAACAGGACCTCGCCGACGAGGCGCTGGCCATCCTCGCCCTGGGCGTCGGGCTCGGCAACGCCATCCTCGGCGGTCGCCGATCAGCAGACGACGCCCGACGCGTCCTCGCCCGCCATCTCGACCACCGACTCGGCCCACCTCGCTGAACGGCGTGCACGCAGCGCGAGCGGCCCAGGCCGGCACACGGCGCTCCAGCCTCCCGTCGTCCGCGTCAGCCGCCGGCCGGCGTACTCGCTCCGAGGTAGAACTCTGATCCCCATCGGGCACCCACCGTCGCGGGAAACGGTTCGACGCGGACGTAAGCCCCCTCGTGAGGCGCGTCCACTATCATCGCCTGACCATTCTGGATGCCAAGGAAGATGCCGACATGGGCGACAGCGGCTGGTCCACCACCGAAGAACACCAGGTCCCCCGGCAGCAGGGGCCAACCAGCTGAAACAAGCGGGCCGGCGTTGTACTGACCCTGGGCCGTACGAGGGATCTGGACACCCGCGACGGCATAGGCGGCAGCCGTCAGACCACTGCAGTCGAACCCGGGCTCGCCATTACCACCCCAGACGTAGGGCTTACCGATCTGCCCGCAAGCGAACTGAACGGCAGTCAGCGCGACGCTACTGAAATGATCGATCCCGGACTGAAACGATGACTGAAATGTAGCGCACGCTACTGAAGCGTTCGGGTTCGGTTCAGAGTACTGGGTGGCTTGGGTGAGGACCTGGGCGATGTAGGCATCCGAGTGGTTGTAGTTCCAGAGGGCGCCGGTCAGGTCAGTGGCGGCGTGGTTGTCGCACAGGTAGGCCGCGGCGGCGTAGACGGCGTCCTGCGGGTTGTAGAGCGACGGCGGGTTCGCCCCTCCCGCCGGCAGTTGGTGGTGCGCGACGACTGCGGCGAATGTCGGGGCGAGGAACTGCATGGGACCGCCGGCTCCGGCGCTGTTGGTGCCGCTGGCCACGCCTGGAAGCCGGCTGCGGCCGTGATCGGATTCGACTTCACCGATGGCCGCGAGGGTTGTCCAGGATAGGCCGGGGCAGGTGGTCGCGGCCTGCATGTAGAGGGCGAGGTAGTCGGTGGGGATGTCGTCGAGCGCGGTCTGGCTGGGACTACCACCGCTGGTGCAGCCGAGGAACCAGCCGACGACGGGCACGCAGAGGGCCCGTTCGGCGAACTGCCCTGCGGCGGCTCCCATGATCGCGATGAGGAGGACCGCCACGGCGGCGGCGGCGGCGAGGTATTTGGACGTGGCCGCTCACCCCTGGTTGTTCGCGGGCGGCATCGGCGTCGGCGGGCGCAGTCCTGGGCCGGTCGAGGTGTTCGTGGAGCGGCCGTCGACGGGCGCGGGGGGTCGGAGTCGGGGCCAGGCGCGGGTCAGCTGGTCGAGGGGTAGTCGGCCGGCGCGGGTCTGGGTCAGTGGCAGCCAGCGGGCGAGGGTGGGATCGAGCTGGCTGTCGGCGGGGACGAGGCTCGCGGCGGTGGTGGCGACCGGGACCATGTCGGGCAGGTCGAGTCCGGTCACCGCCGCGGCGAGTGCTTGACGGGCGTGGGTCTCGCGCTGGGCGGTGGGGAACCAGAACAGCACGGGCGTGCTGATCCTCGTCGCCGTTGCGAGGCGGCCGTAGTCGCCGATCTTGAGGGCGAGGCGGCTGACCTGCTCGGTGGCCCAGTCGAGTTCGAGGAACCATTCGATCTCACCGCGGGTGGAGGTCCAGCGGCCGTAGGCGTCGGGGCGGACGAGGTCGCCGAACGCGCGCAGGCAGCGGGTTTCTGACCACCAGGCGGTGAGCGTGCCGGGTGGGGTGGGTTGGCGGGTGTGGGCGATGAGGCTGGTGAAGAAGCCGTTGACGGCGAGGGTGTGGGCGAGGCGCTGGGAGTGGGCGATCGCGAGGGCGCGGGTGTGGCGGTAGCCGGTGTCCTTCAGCTCGATGCCGTCCTCGGCGGCCAGGACGGTGGCGCCGGCGGTGTCACAGACGTAGTGCGCTGGGGGTAGTCCCTGTCCGACGGGGACGAGGGGTTGGAAGCGGTCGAGGACGCGCCAGCGGTAGAGCTCCAGCAGCCGGTGGTTGGCGGCCCGGCGGCTGGGCCAGGCGGCCTCGACGAGCTGGTGGGTGGTCAGTACCCGGTGCTCGTGGACGAGGCGGGTGATCCACCGGTCGCGGGGTGAGAGGTGGCGGGCGAGGAACGTCAGATGCGCGGCGTCGGCGACGATCCGGCCGTCGGTGGGCCGGGGCGGTGTGCGCAGGGCACGTTGGGGCTGCGGGTAGGCGACCATGAGGACTCCGGAGGTGGTCAGCGGGCGCGGCGGCGTGGATCGGCCTGCGGCTGGGGGGCCGTGGTATCTGGTGGTGTCGGCGCGGGGATGGGCGCGCGGCGGCGCAGCTCCCGGCGGATCTGCGTGGCGCGGCCGGGCACGGGGGCGGGCAGCTTCTGGGTGCGCAGGGTGAAGGCGGGTGCCTGTTCGCCGGCGACGACGAGGCGGGCGGCGGCGTGGAAGGCGCCGAGGTGGGCCAGGTCGTGCTCGGACAGCCGTGGCTCGACGTGGCGGACGAGGTGCTTCGCGTCCGCCGGTGACACCGTGAAGTAGATCTTGGAGCGGGCGTTCGCGGCGATGGCCTCTTCCAGATGGCGTGGCAGCTGGGCGAGGTTCTGGTGGGCCAGGGTGATCCCGAGCCGGTAGCCGCGGGCGGCGGCGAGCATGTCCTCCAACGCGTAAGGCAACGTCAAGAAATGGTGGGCTTCATCGAGGAACAGGCTGGCGTCTGGCCTTTTGCTTTGGGGCATCCGGGCGCGCCGGGTGGTGGCCTGCCAGACCGCCGACACGACGATCGAGCCCATGAGCGCGGCGGTCTCGACGCCGAGGGCGTCCTGGGCGATACGGACCAAACAGACCCCGCCGTTGTTCAGTACGGCGTCCATATCGACGGTGGACGGGCCGGCGGCGATCGCCGCCCGCACGAACGGCCGCAGCAAGAACCCCCTCAACTTGTTCATCAGCGGGCCGACGGCGTGCGCGCGCGCAGGCTCGGACAGCGCCTCGTACCACTGCCAGAAGCCAGCGAGGATCTCGTTGCCGTCACCCTTTTTGATCTCACCGACGAGGCGCTGCCGGTAAGCGACGTCGGTCAGGAGCCTGGGCAGCTGGGTCAGGACGGGAACCTCGGATTGGGCGGCGAGGGTGAGCAGGCCAGCGCGGAAGATGTCGTCGGTGCGTGGCCCCCACGACTCGGCGTAGACGCGGCTGAAGATGCTGACGAGGTTGTCGACGGCGCGGCCCCGGTCGGGCTGGTCGAGGGGGTTCAGGCACGGCGGGCGGCCCGGCGAGTCGGCGTCGAACAGCACGAGGCGGCCGAGGGCGTCTAGCGGGTAGCGGGCGAGGATGTCGACGACCATGTCGCCCTTCGGGTCGACGTTCACCACACCCCGGCCGGAGGCGATGTCGTCGAGCGTCATGCGGGCGAGCAGCTCGGACTTGCCGCTGCCGGTGGCGCCGAGAATGTGCAGGTGGTGGCGGGCGTCAGGGACCCGCAGGCCGACCGGACGGGCATGTCCGCCGTCGGAGCGGCCGACCGGGCGGACATGCGGGCCGACGCTGGCGACGCCGGGCGGTGGTGCGACCGCTTTCGCCCCGGCGCGTTGCAGGCCGGGGACCGCCGCGTCGAGGGGTAGGTGGGCCAACGCGCCGAGTTCACCGACGGACAGGAGGTCGCCGTGGCCGAGGTGGCGGGCGGCGAGGAACGGCAGAGGGTGGCGCAGCCGGGCGCGTGCGAGGTAGTTGTGCTCGCCGTAGGCGGCGAACGCTGAGGCGATGGCGTGGGCCCGTCCGCGCAGCGCTCCGTCGACGCGGCGAGTGGTGTCGTCGTCGGTGTGCTCGTCGACGACTGCGGCGATGGCGTAGCGGACGCGGACCTCGAACTGGGCGCCGCGGCCCTTGGTGACGATCGCGCGGTCTTCGGCGGACAGCGCGAGTGACGTCTGGTGGTCGAGTTTCGGTGGGGAGGTCTGGCGGGCGCGTCCGCTGCGCCGTGCGTGGGGGGTGAGGAGGTCGAGCAAGCTGCCGATCGGGGTGGGCGACCCGCCGCCCCGTAGCCGCCGGGCCGCTCGGCGGGCTTTGATGACGCGGCGGCCGGTGACCGGTCGGGCCAGGATCTGCACGGCGGCTCGCTGGTTGCGGGCCAGCCCACCGGGCGCGGCGAGCAGCGCGCGGATCGGGTCGGCGTCGTGGTCGGTGCGCAGCGGCAGCGCTTCGGGCCGGGCAAGGCGCAGTTCCCCTCCGGCCGCGAGCAGCCGCCGGCCAGGCCGGGTCACGACCGGCAGCGGTCCCCGCGCGGGATCGGCACGGGTGTGCGCCCCGGGCCAGGCCGCCTCGACGGCCCGTTCCACGAATCCGGTGGGGACGACGCCGGGCACCCAGATCTGGATGCGGACCCCGTCGGCGGAGAACAGGTATTCCCAGGCGAGGTGGGGTTGACCGGCCCACCGCTGCCAACGGGGGCGAAGCAGCCCGAGCAGGTTCGACCACAGCACGGTCGCCCCGGCCGGGTCGACGGAGGGCGGCGCGAGAACAGTGACAACCCGGGCACCAGCAGCCAGGTGCCGTTGATAGCGGCGGCGCAGGCGGGCCCGGCCGGTGAGCAGGCCGACGGCGGCTATCAGCAGGAGCGGGCCGGCGACGGGTCCCCACGTCAGCGTCCACGCGCGCAGCGCGCTGAGGAGCTGGTGGAGAAATCCCCACGGGTCGGTCAGGTAGGTGGCGAGCGGCGAGGACGGCGCGCCCGCCGCCGCGGCGAGCAGATCCATGGGTTCCGATCTCCTTGCGGGTTGGGGCGGTGGCGGTCAGGCGGGGTCGAGGTAGATCTGGCCGTCGTCCGCGGCCGGGTCGTCGGGCCCGGTGAGGTTGATGAAGCCGTCGTCGACGAGGTCGGGGTCGGCGGCGAGTTCGGCCGGGTTGGTCGTGATCAGGCGGTGTTCGATGTCGGAGGCCAGCGCTTGGAACGCGACCCGCTGGGCACCGGCGGCGAGCAGGCCTTGGCCGCGGTCGGCGGACAGCAGAAATTGCCGTTCGCCGTCGGACAGGTCGAACAGGCCGGTGATCTCGTCAATCGCTTGCGGCGCTTGGCGCAGCAGGATCTGGGTGGCCGAGTTCGTGACGATCGCTTTGCCGAGGTCGGTGGCCAGGACGTCGGCGGTGTCCTGGGTGGCGACGGTGAGTCCGGCCCAGTGCTTGCGGGCTGCCTTCGCCATCCGGAACAGGAACGCGGCGCCGGCGGGCTGGCGCATGAGCAGCCACGCCTCGTCGACGACGACCATCCGGGGACGGCGGTCGGCGGGGTTGGACACGCGGCGCCAGACGGCGTCCAGGACGAGCAGCGTCCCGATCGGTTTCACCTCGTCGGCGAGGTCGCGCAGGGAGTAGACGACGAGGTAGCCGTCGCCGCTGCCGCTGGTTGGTCCGTCGAACAGTCCGGAGAACGCGCCGGCGGTGTACGGGTGCAGCCGGGCGGCGAGCGCCACCGCCACCGGGTTCTGTGTCCCGGCGAGGGTGGTTGCGAGGTCGGACAGCAGCGGCGCCGGCTGGTTCCAGGTGCGCGGGTCGGCGGTGATCCCGGCCGCCTGGTAGGTCGCGGCGATCGCGACGTCGAGCACGGCGCGTTCGGTTGCCGTGAGTTCGCCGATGAGTACGGAGATCACGGTGTGCAGGAACAGGCTGCGCCGCACCAGGGCGTCACGCGGAGCGGTGCGCCGGCCGTCGGGGGTGGTCTGGATCGGCAGGTCGAAGGGGTTGAGGCGCACTCCGGCGGCGCCGAGATGCAGGTAGGTCGCGCCGACGGCGTGGGCGAGGCGGGCGTATTCGTCTTCGGGGTCGACGACGTGGATCTCGACGCCCCGGAAAAGCGACCGCAGGAGTTCGAGCTTGACCAGGTAGGACTTCCCCGACCCGGAGCGGCCGAGGACGACGGCGTTGTGGTTGTCGACGTCGCCGAACCGGTCCCAGTGCACCAGCCCGTTGCTGGCGACGTTGAGCCCGTAGAGCACCCCGGACGGGGCCAGCGACGTCGGGTCGACGGGCGGCAGGTCGGGCGAGGTGAACGGGAACGCCGCCGCGAGCGCCGCAGTGTCGAAGGTGCGCCGCATCCGGAGCTGATCGAGACCGAGAGGCAGAGTGGTGACCCAGCCTTGCAGGGACCGGTAGCTGGCGGGTTTCGCGTCCAGCAGCAGGCTGGCCGCGAGTGCCCGGACGGCGGCGACCTCGTCGGCCAGTTCCGCTTCGCTGGCCGCGTGGATGGTGAGGTAAAGGCCGAGGCGGTAGAGCTTGCCTTCGCCGCGGGCGACGCGGGCGGACAGGTCGTAGGCGTCCTCGGTCGCGGCCTCGACCTGCGGGTCCACGAGCCGGCCGCGTTCGTCGCCGAGCTGGCGGCCGGACTCCAGCTTGGCCAGCTGGCGGCGGAGCCGGTGGGCGGCGGTGACCGGGTCGATCGGGTCGATGTGGACCGCGACGTCGACGCGGCCCGGGTAGGTCAGCAGTGGTGCGAGCCAGCCGGCGTGGACCTCGCGGGGATAGCCGGTGATCGCCATCGTGGCGAGCAGGTCGCCTCCGACTTCGAGGTGTCGAGACGCGATCGTCAAGGAGTCCGGGACGAACGCCGCCGCGGCGGCGTCGATCGATCGCGGGGACGGGCCGTGGGACGGAGCGGCCTTATGGCGTCGGGCTCGACTCATCAGGCCCGCCCCCTGCGCACGTCGAGGGTGCGTCGCGCCGGCGGGCGGGAGCGTCGTGGGGGCGGCGGCACGTCGGGGACCCAGCCGTCGCGGCTGTCCCAGTTGTCGAAGGGGTCGGCGTAGCCGTCCGCGTCGATCGGGTCGTCCGGGTCCTCGACACCTGCGTCGTCCGAAAAGCCGTCGTCATCAGGCAGAAATCCGACGGCCGGGTCGGCGGTGATGACCTCGTCAGGGGCGGCGAGCGCCCCGGGTGGCACGAGGCCGGCGGGGTTGCAGGCCGCGGCGAGCACGCTGGTCGCCGTGCCGGCGTCCAGGGGCGTGACGACGATCCCGGCCGGGGCGAGCAGGTCGGTCGCTTCGGCGAGCCGGCGGGCGAGACGGGTGTGGGCAGCACGGCGGGTGGCGTCCCCGGTACGGCGGGCGTCGCGGGCCGCTGTCCGCCGGCTGGTGAACGTGGCCAGCGGGGACGCGCCGCCGAGCCCGTCGACAGGGCCGGCGGGGACGAGCGGTTCGCGCAGGACCAGCAGGACCTGGCGGGTCAACAACGCCATGTCGGCGGTGAGCTCGGCCAGGTAAGTGGCGTGTTGGCGGGCCGCGTGGGCGAGCGCGGGGTGGGGCAGCTGGTCGGCGGCGTCGTCGAGGTGGCGGATGTGGCTGGTCAGGTCGGCGGGCATCGCCCGGATGAGGATCTGCACCGGCGCGGTGAGGCTGTGCAGGTAGCGGGCGAACACGGCGACCAGGGCGTCCTGCTCGTCGGGGGTGCGCAGCGCGAAGTTCACCGTGGACACGACCGCGACCACGGCCAGCCCGTCGGCCCCGAGGTCGATCACGCCGAGTCCGCCGGTGCCGGTGCCGGTGACGGTGCGGGCCGGCAGCCGCAGCGGCGCCGCCGGCTGGCCGCCGGCGGGGTGACGGTCATCTGGGGTCGCGCGGGCCGCCAGCCACCTGGGCGGGGGGATCACCCCTTCCGGGGCGTTGATCCGCTGGCGTGGGCTGGTGCGTTGGCGGACCGCGGCGACGAGCAGCTGGTCCAGGGAAAGGCCATCACGGTGGCCCAGCACGAGGACACAAGCGGTGACGGTCACCGGGAGCGCGAGCAGCGCGAACACCGGCAGCGCCAGCAGCGGGCGGGTGAGGGTCCAGGCGAGATAGAGGCCAGCGGCGGTGAGGGTGAGGATCAGAACCTGCCGGGCGGTCAGGTTCGCGATCAACCGGTCCTCGCGGTCAACGTCAGCAGGGATGCGCACGGGATTCGTCATGACGGGTCGGGTCGCCTTTCAGGCTGGGACGGACGGGGTCGCGGCCGGGGCCGGGTGGTCATGCCGGGCAACATCGGCTGCCGGAAGCGCGCCACCGGCGGCACCGGAGCGGCTGTGCGCGTGCGGCGGGGAGCTGGCCGCGGCGCGCGAGTAGCCGCGCCGCGTCGGCTGCCCGCGCCCGGCTGCGGCGCGCGACGGCCTGGCGGGGCGGGGACGGGCGGGAGCTGCTCGACGTCGAACGGGAGCAGGGTCTGACCGTGCTGGTCGATCCACGTCCCGCCGTCGCGGGCCAGATACCGTCCGCCCTGGCCGAGGGCGCTGTTGAACGGGATCGACAGCTGGCGGTGACCGGGCCTGGCGCGCGTCCTGGCCGGTCGTGGGGGGCGGGGCACCCCGCGGGCCGGGCCGGGCCGGCGCACCCGGGGGACGCGGGTCATCGGGATCAGCCCCTGGCCGGTCGGGTCGACCTCGATGCGCTCGTAGGGATCCGACGGCCCGTTCCTGGGGCCGCCGCCGGGCCCACGCCGGCGCCCGCCGCGCCCACGACCGGGCCCGCCCCGGCCACGCCGGCGGCCTCGGGGAACGGTCGGGCGGCGGCGTGTTCCGAACCCGCCACGCAGCAGACCGAGTGCACGGCCCATCACGTAGGCACGCACGATCCGGCCGAGCACGCCGCGGCCCTGGCCGATCCGCGGCATCAACCAGAACGGCAGTTTGAACAGGAAATAGACCATCGTGATCGCCGCCAGCAGGTTCACGATCCCGTCCGGCGTCGGACCCAGCAACGTGAACCCGCCGGGGGTGAAGAACAGGCGGAACGAGGCGATCAGAACGAAGGCCTGGGCGACCTGAATACCCAGGACCGAGAACAACGCCCGCCACCACCAGAACGCGATCCGCTCGGTTTGCGGGAGGGCATGACAGGCCAACGCCAGCGGCCCTATCCCGATCAGTACCACCGTCAGGACGACTCGGCCGATGTAGACACAGAGCAGCGCGACAATCGCACCTGCCAGGAACAGGCCGAGGAAGATCGAGAAGATGTCGCGGTAGGCGCTGTCGGGGCCGCCACTAAGCGCGCCAAGAACGATGGTGCGTAGCTGAGTGGAGGCGGATTGCGGGTCGACGCCCTGGCCGAGAATCGCTGCGGGGAGCGGATTGGCCAGTGCGATCGCCTTGCTGGCGAGGAACTGGGAGAAGGCGGCGGCGAGGAAACCCACCGGGATGCGTGGCGCGATCTCTTTGATCGAGGTGCGTGTCTGGGTTGTCCCGTAGGCCATGACGGTGATCCCACCGGCCATGATCAGCAGGCCGTAAGCGGCGACGGTGATGGCCCAGGAGGTCGACCACAGCTGGCCGATCGCCGGAAGATCCGAGGGCGCTGGAGTCGTCAACAACGTCCGACCGAGCAGGTCCAACAGCGGATTCAGGCCGCCGATCACCAGCCCTCGGAAAAAGTTGTCGACGGCTTTCGTGATCTGGTCCACGAGCCAGCCGGCGACACCGCCAGACCCCCCGTCACCGGGGATGGTGGGCGCCGGTGGGGTCGTCGTCGGTACGGGAGCCGACGGCGTGACCGGGGTGCTCGGCGTCGCGGGAGGGGTCGTGCACGACTGGTCGCCGCTCGCGCAGGTCTGTGGTGTCGATCCACCGGACGGGGCGCTGCCCGTGCTGGGCGTATCGCCGGCGGTATCGCTGGGCGCGGTGGGAGACGGTCCCGGCTGTGCCTGCGGCGTCGCCGCGGGCGGTCCGGACGTCGTTGGCGTGGGCGGTGTGATGGGGGTGGCGCCGGCGGCCCAAGCCGTCCTGGGCAGGGCGAGGAGCACGACCACCGCGGCCAGCAGCAGCCCGGCGAGCCGCAGCCCCAGGCGTTTCCGGATGCCCGGCACGCGGACCGCGGGGCGGCGCTCTGTGGCGCGGGCGCCTCGGGGAAGCACGGTGGGGGTCATGGCTAGCCCCCGACGATCTGCTTGAGAATCGCCACGCCGACCGGGGCGAGCGCGGTCAGGGCATAGCCCCACCCGGCGTTGCGGAACGCCTCCTTGGCTTTGTTGATCTCTGCCGGGTCGCCGTTGGAGATCAGGTAGCGCACGCCGCCGGCTGTGAGAGCCACCGTCGAGAGCAGCGCGAGGATCCCCATGACCCAGTTGCGGATGTTGTTCAGGACCGCGTTCAGGTCGCCCGCGACCGGAGGTCCCGGCGGCACCGCGGGAATCGGCGCGGGGGCGGGGGTGGCGGCGAACGCCACGCCGCCGACGAGCATCATCACGGCGATGACGGCGGCGATCAGCAGAGTGCGACGCAGCGCGAGACGGCGACGGGTACCACCGTGTGCGGGACCAGCCGCGGCCGGCGGACCGGTCGGGGTCATGCGGACACCTCCGCCAGCGAGCGCGAGCCGGCCGGCAGAAAGCGGTCCGCGTCTGTCTGCGGCCGGGGCTGGCTCGGGTGCGAGCGCGGGGTCCGGCTGGTGTCGGCCGGGTCGGTGAGGTGGTCCGCGAGGCGCTGCTCGGCGCGCTGGCGCAGTCGGGAGGCCCGCTGAGGTGCCATCCCGTGGTGGCCGGCCCAGGTGCTGATCGAGAGGTCGTCGAGGCGGGTCGCGGCGATCAGGTCGGCCTCGGTGTCGGTCAGGAGTCCGGCGGCGACCGCGCCGGTGAGGACCTGGTCGGGACCGGTCGGGACCGGACCGAACCACGGCGCCTCCGCCTGGGCGAGGGTCTCGAACAGGTCCGTGGATGGACGGGGGGCTTCCCGCTGCTGGACGGTCGCCGCCAGGCCGGCCCGGTAGGTGGCCCACCGCAGCCGCACCGTGATCCGCGGTAGGTCCAGGCGGACCGTGGCCGCCGCTTCGAGGAATCCGGTCAGCACCTCGGCCTGCACGTCCGCGGTATCGAGGGCGCTGTAGCCACCGAGCCGGGCGGCCACCGCGCGCAGGGCCGGCAGCGCCATCCCGGCGACACCGACCGTCCACGCGCCGCCGTAGTGGCGGGAGCGGCGGAGCACCACCGCCCACGCCGCGTCGCGCACCGTCTGTGGGCAGGAGCCGGCCAGCAGGAGGTCGCGCAGCTCGTCCAACGCGACCAGCCGCGCTGGCAGGCCCGCCACCAACGCGCCGTCCAGCCCCAGCGGCGACGGGCCGGCGACGAGTAGGTCAAAGCAGTTCCGCAACGTCGCCAACGGCAACGCGGACACACCCCGGCCGACCGGCGGGGCAGGAGCAGAAGACATTCCGTCAGGCATTTATCGCCGTCCTTCGCTGTCGCGGATTTTGGACAGCCATCAGGAAGCCACGTCGTGCCCAGCAAAAAGCCAGAATGATCTACCGGTGAATGCACAGAGAAGATCGCTGTCTTCCACAAGAAGCCCAGAGATCTTGATCCGAGGCTCCTGGCCGCCCCCGAGTCGAGCTGCGGCCAGGCGTGGCTGGCGCCTGCACAGCAGGCCCACGAGCTGCGGTGCTGTGACAAATCACGAAGATCTCTGGGCGCCACCGCCGGCAACGCGACCGGTCGGCAAGAATGCCAGCGAGAAAAATCTTGAAAAAGTTTTTGGGCAGCTCTCTGGGTACTGCCCAGCGATCTCCCAGCGATCAATAGTCCGGTCGGACTAGGTCATGCCCAGCGAGAAAAATCTTGAAAAAGACTGTCGGCCTGGTGTCGGAAACATGCCCAGCAGACGGTCTCCTTTCACGACCGCGGAAACGCCCCGCCGTGAAAGGAACCCTCTCGATGCCCGTATCCGACCCGGACCGCGACACCCGTCCGGCGACCGTCTGGCCCTGCCCGCCCGAGGGCCCGGACCGAACGCCGGCCGGCTGGCTTCAGACCGCCGTCGAACAGCTCGTCGCCACCCACACCCGGCCCGGCGACCCGGTCCGGCTCCTGACCCCGCCGCCGGACGAGACCGACGCGCCCACCGACGGCCGCAGCGAGACGCAGGAGGACCTCCTCGCCGCGATAGCCGGGGCTGTCGCCCGACTCGGCCGCACCGTCGAGGTCCGCCCCGCGCCCACCGCCGAAGCCCCGCGTCCGTCCGGGTCCGAATCCGGACCGGACCTCCCCGAGCACAATCTGAGCGGCGACCGCCGCCCGCTGGTTCTCACGGTCGTCGAACCGACCGGGATCGGCTGGCTCCATGGCGTCCCGTGGGCCGACATGCTCACACCAGGCGGCCGGCTGGCCGTGATCACCCACAGCGACACCGTCGCCGGCTGGCTGATCGACCCCACGGTCGACCTGAACGCCGCCACCGCCCGCCACGGCCTCGCGCTGCTTGACCGGTTCGTCCTGCTCGAAGTCCACCTCGACGAGCTCGACCAGCCGCGGACCCCGCAGCCACGGCGAAGCGTCGCCCGCAGAGTCCACTCCGACCTGTTCCTGTTCGTCCCGGTCGCGCCCGCCGGGCCGCAGGAGCGCCGATGACCGGCCACGCCGCGCACCCGCCCGAGCGGCGGTCCAGGACCGGACTCGGACCGGTCAGCCTGCTCCCGACCGCGATCGGATCGCCGACCGACCCCGCCGACCGCCTCCGTCTCAGCGGCGACCAGCTCCCGGACCGCCCCGCCAGAAGTCGGGAACCAGGCCGGTCCGCCAGCCACCTCAATGACGATCTCCGACTGGCCAGGCGGACCGGTGCCGCTAGCCGCGAGGCACGCTGGCGACCCGCGCACCGCGCGGTCCCGCTCGCCACCGTGCCCCACCCCCCGAGGCTCGACGCCGCCCCGCCCGCGACTGGACGGGCCTGGCCCACCCACGACGATGTGCTGCTCTTTCCCGGCGGTGGGCAGCAGCCGCGGCTCCCACGACCACCGGACCAGCCGGCCGCCGCCGGCGCGCCTACCGCCGCGGCGAACCGCGCCGCCTAGACCCGCCCCGCGCTGGTCCGGCGGTGGCATCGCGCCGCGACCGGCCCCATCCCCTTTGGCTGGAGCCCACATGTCTGACCTGCTGCCCATCCCCGCGCTGCCGCCCGCCCGGCCCGAGCCGCAACGCCGGCCCAGCTGGTGGGAGCGGTTCACCCACCCCCGTGCCGTGCGCCAGGCGCGGCTACTCGCCGCCCACCACGCCTGGACCACCGAACGCGCCCGCCACGCTCAGATCGACCTCGTCCGCGCCGGCTTCCACCTCGGCCCCGTGCCCTACGGCTATCTCCCGCACCAGGTCAGCGTGCCGGATCAGCACGGCCAGTCCCGCCGCCGCATGCTCCTGGTCCTCGACCCCGAACCCGCGGCCGTCGTCGGGCTGATCTTTCAATGGCGAGTCGAGGACCGGCTCACCCCCAGCGCCATCGTCACCCGCCTACTCATCGTCGATGACCTCTACGGCATCGCCGACCCGGCCACCGGCCTGCCGCGTCCCTGGACGCCTGCGTCGGTCGGCCGCATCCTGGCCAACCCCGTGTACACCGGCGCCACCGTCTGGGGCCGCACCCATGCCGGCCGACCCGTCCCACCCGAACACTGGGTCGTCTGCCTCCACGCCCACCGTCCGATCATCGACGGGCGGACGTTCTACCGCGCCCAACTGCTCGCCCCTCCCGGTCAGGGGGTCTTCAGCCCGCATCTGCCGTCCTGGGAGATGCCCCCAGACCCTCCGACCGACCCGGGAACCGGTAGCGGCAACCGGGGTGTACGCGCGTGACGCCATTCCCACCACGCCTGTCCTCATTCCCAGTCAAGAGGGCGCCGGCCCCCGCGTCGCGGTATGACGGCTGCGGCTTCCCGCCGTATAGGAATCCGTGGTCGGAATCGAGATCACAATGAGCCACACGGCCGCTACAGGCGATTCGGGGTCTCCTTCCAGCGGAAGGCAAGACGTGGCCCGCCACGTCGACATCGACGGGATCGATACCGTCGAAATGACCGCCGAGGAATACGCCACCGCCGTGTCCGCTCTGACAGAACTCGTCCTACAGTGGGAAAGGAACGGGGCGCCGAACAAGGCGGCCTGACGCCCTTACCGACCCTCCCTCAAAGTGGGCCGCCGTCAACCCGCACAAGAAAGGAGCGTCGGTATGCCGCGCCCATTTTCGGCCCGTCAGTCCACCGCGAAGAACACGGCGGACATCGTTTCCGGTGCCGTGCCGGTTGTCCTCTACCTCCGGCACGGCACCTGCGACGGCGATCAGTCCCTTGATGCACAGCACGAGCAGGTCTTGGCCTTCCTCGCGGCCCACACCACCGGCTTCCACCTCACCCCTACCGGCAACGCCGCCGGCCGGTCTCGGGTCCGGGCCGCCGGACCACCCGGATCCCGCGCCGACCAGCGCCGCGAATAGACCCGCCCGTCCGTCGCAGCAGAAAGCATCCAGGCGCAGGAAAGGGGAATAGCCGCCATGCCGCGCTCGACCGCGCGCCGCACCACCGCAAAACGAACCCAGCAGGCCGTCGCAGCGCTGCCCGAGACCGTGCGGGTCGGGATCTATCTGCGCCGCTCCACCGACGACGAGCACCAGCCCTACTCCATCGAAGTCCAAGACGAACGCCTACGCTCCTACGTCGACTCCCAGCCCAACTGGGTCGTCGCCCTACGATTCGCCGACGACGCCTCCGGCGCCACCACCCAACGCAAGGACCTCCAACGGGCGCTGAGCGCGGCCCGCAACGGCCTGATCGACGTCCTGCTCGTCTACCGCGTCGACCGGCTCTCCCGCAGCCTGCGCGACACCGTCCAACTCCTCGAAGAACTCGACAAGGCCAAGGTCGTGTTCCGCTCGGCGACCGAGCCGATCGACACCTCGACTCCCATGGGCCGCATGCTCCTGCAACTGCTGGCGATGTTCGCCCAGTTCGAACGCGACATGATCATCGACCGGGTCATCGGCGGCATGGAACGCAAAGCCTCCAAGGGCCTCTGGATGGGAGGCAGGCGGCCGTTCGGCTACCAGGTCGACAAGACCGCGAACCAGCTCATCATCGACGAGACCGAAGCCCCGATCATCAGGACGATCTTCGACCTCTACATCCGCGAGCGCCTCGGTACACGGGCGATCGCCAAGACACTCAACAGCCGCGGCTACCGCACGACCGTCGGCGGGCCATGGTCCGGCCATCAGGTCATCCGCGTCCTAGACCACCGGATCTACCTCGGCGAACTGACCTTCCGAGAGATCACCGTCACCGGCACCCACGCCCCGATCATCGACGAGGAGACATTCGAGGCCGCCCAGAAAATCCTCACCGAACGCAGCGAGGACACCTCTCGCCGCGCCTCCAACCCCTCCGATTACTACCTCACCGGCCGGATGCGCTGCCCCCAATGCGGCAAAGCCGTCATCGGCACGCGCGCCACCGGCCGCAACCACACCTACCGCTACTACACCTGTCGGACACGCAACCGCTACGACAGCAACCAGTGCGACGCGCCCCGCCTCGACGCCGGCGCCGTCGACGCCGCCGTCCTCACCGCCCTCACGACCTTCTACCGCGACCACCAGCAACTCATCGCCGACACCGTCGCCAACGCCAAACGCCGCCACCGTGACGCCCGCTCCGACCGCACCGACGAACTCACCGCCATCGAAACCGAACTCATCCAGACTGACCAGGCCATCGACCGCTACCTGGGCGCCTTCGAGCGCGGTACCCTCGACGAAGGGATCCTCGCCGCCCGGCTCGAAGCGCTGCGTACCAAGCAGAAACAGCTCCGCCACAGGCAAGCCGAACTCACCGAAGAGATCGACGACGCCCCCGTCATGCCGACCCGCTCCACTCTCCGCGCGGTCACCAGACACATCGAGACGATCATCGAGACAGGTGACGATCTCCGACGCAAAGCCCTAATCGAAGCCCTCGTCGCCGAAGTGAAGATCGTCGGACCGGACAGGCTCAGGCCGATCTTCAAAGTGCCAAGACCCCACGCTCCAGGGGACGCCGCCAAGGCAGACACTGGAGCCACCGACCGGCCCAAAGCGACCCGACCAGCCTCGAACGACGCCCCCCAAAGAGCCGCCGCAGCCGTCCTACCAGCCACAACGCCCCCGAAGGGAGCGGTTCGCGCAATGCCTACATTGGTGGGGCGGGTGGGGCTCGAACCCACGACCGGAGGATTATGAGAGCGACCTTCGGCGACGTGGCCGCTTGTCGCCGCGTGCCGGCGAAGATCGTTTGATGCCGCGTCGTCCGCCCAGCAAGGCCCCCCGAGCCTTGGCCGCCGTCGGTATATGCCGCAATGTGCTCCACCGGGGCGCGCTGTGCTGTGTAGTTCGGCATCACGTCGGCGTCATCGATCCGCCGTCCTATCGGAGAAGCTGCAACACACTGTCAATGACACACAGTGATGTCGATCCGAGCCCGGTCCGGTACGCGGGCTCCCGCTGGCGGCCCATCCGATCTCGGCAGGGCGGCTCTGGCTTTCTGGATCGCGATACATGGGCATTACGAGCGTCGCCCACGACTGATGGCGGGACCGCGGGAGGTTGATCGTCTGGCGGCGAGGGAGATCATCGGCCAGCTCGATCTCTCCGACGCGCGCCTGGCCCGCCGCCGGCCGGTCCGGTCGCTCCTGCCGTTCTGCGGGGATGGGCGCGACCGCGCCGGCTCGCGTTTTGGCGTCCCCGCATGCTCGGAGAAGCGGCGTAGGCGCGACAGGTGCGCGACGCGGGGGCCCAGCGAGGGTCAGGGTGAGGGCGGTCGAATGGACGGTGTGATGTAACCGGGTGAGGGGTGCTGGACATTAGCCGGATGACGACCCGCGAAAGGACTGCCCCTGTGCACCGTGCCCTCGTTCGAGGCGCTGTTCGGGGAGCACCGCGGGGCGGTCCTGCGGTTCGCGCAGCGACGCCTTGGTAGTGACGCCGCCTGGGACGTCGTGTCGGAGACCTTCCTCGCGGCTTGGCGCCATTGGCAGGGCAGCCCCGCCACCTCGGAGGAGACCAGGGCGTGGCCGTTTGGAATCGCCGGCAATGTCGTGCGCGACCAGCGCCGCGCGGGGATCCGACGGCTACGGCTCGAAGTCCGGATGGTCGGGTTCGTGCGGCTTGTCCTCGCCGACATCGATCTCCTCATAGACCAACTCCGATCTTTCGGCAAAGATCTCGGTTACGGGGCCATGCTCCGGTCGATGGTTGTTCGTTCGGGGGGACGGCACAGCGTGGATGGTCTTTGGGCGGGCGAGGACGACGGGGCTGTCGCCGCTCCCGGCGGCGTGGCGCCGGAAAGCGCGATCGTGTGGGACCTTCCGTGGCCACGGAACCCGCACTTCGCGGGCCGCGTCGGCGAACTCGCGGCGCTGAACGCCGGGCTGGCCGCATCGGGCGCGTTAGTCCTGCTGCCGGCGCGGTCGCACGCGCTGGGTGGTGTCGGCCTTACCCAGCTGGCGGTCGAGTACTGCTACCTCCACGCCGCCGAATACCAGGTCGTCTGGTGGGTGCGAGCTGATGGCCTGGCCTTGATGACCGCGTCGCTCGCCAGGCTGGCGGATCGGCTCGGCGTCTCCCATGCCGGGTCCGTGATGAACACGGTCCGTGCGGTGACGGCGCTCCTGGCCTGGGGACCTCCGCAGGGCCGCTGGTTGCTGGTTCTGCAGGACGCCGACGCGCCAGAAGCGGTCGACGACACTGCTCGTGCCCTGGGCGACTGGATCTCCGGCGCAGAGCCGTCGACCATCGTGCTCGGTCTGCTCCAGGCGGCGCAGTCCGGCAACGGCCAGGTACTGGTGACGTCGCGCGACCCCGGGTGGTCGACGAGGATGCGGACCCTGGAGGTCGATGCGCTGCCGGCGGCCGATGCGGTGTCTCTCCTGCGCGGCCACGTGCCACAGATCGGCGCAGAGGACGCACACGAACTGGCGGCGGCGCTCGAGGGGCTCCCGCTGGCTCTGGACCAGGCGGGGGCGTTCCTCGGCGCCACTGGAATGGAACCGGCGGAGTACCTGAGCCGGCTGCATGCCCAGTCGCACAGCCAGGCGCGGGAGGAGCGATCCGCGCCGGCACCGGCGGTCGCGGCGACCTGGGCCGTCGCGCAAGACGTGCTGGGACCGGCGGAACCAGCCGTGTTGCTTCTCGCTCAACTCTGGGCGCATTTCGGCGCCAGCCCGATTCCCCTAGATCTGATCCGGCCCCGGACGGCCGGCCTACTGCCGCCGCCACTCCGAGAACTGGCCGATGCTCCGGCGCTGTTCACTGCGCTGTTCACTGCGCTGGTCGACCGGCTCGTCGCCTTGGCCTGCGTCCGCCGCACGAACGGCACCGTCTCGATGCACAGACTGACTCAGTGGACACTGCGTGACGACACCCCGGCCGATCTGCGATCAAAACTGCGTGCCGTGGCGCGAGCGCTGCTCGCGCAGGGCGAACTCGTTTCGTCGACACGGAACCCTGCCGCGTTGGAACGGTCCGCCGATATCCACGTCCACGCGCTTGCGACCGGTCTGGTCGGTGACGACGGTGCAGCCAGTCGACGCGTCGTCATTGTTCTCATTTCCCACCTGTCCGCGCTCGGCGACCACGTGAATGGCCGCCGCCTTGGTACCGACGCGCTGCGCAGGTGGTCGGAGCCTCTCGGCGAAGACCATCCCGATCTGATCACGACGCTCGGTAGCCTGGGCGCGGTGGCGCGCTCCCAAGGCGACTATCTCGCCGCACGCGACATGTTTAACGAGCTGCTGAACATGTCGCGTCGGACGCTCGGCGAGAACGCGGGCGACACTCTCCGCGCCTGGTGTTCGCTGGCGTCCGTGATCCTCGACGGTGGTGACCCGGCCTCCTCGCGGGAGATGTCCGCCGACCTCGTCAGCCGGGCGCGCACCGCCCTCGGAGAGGACCACCCCGTCACTCTGAAAGCCGAGCACAATCTCGCCCGCGCGCTTCGCTACCAGGGCGACACCCGAACGGCGCGCGAGATCTTCTCCGACGTGCTGGACCGAGCGCGCCGGGCGTTCGGCGAGGACGACCCTAACGTGCTCGTGACCGCGCACAACCTAGCTTCGACCTTGGCTGCCGAGGGCGATCATGAGTCGGCTCGAGGGATGTTCGAAGATGTACTCGCACGTGCACGGCGTGTTCTAGGCCCGGATCACCCGGCCACGCTCACCACCACTCACTACCTGGCAGTCGTCATGCACGCGGCGGGCGACTGGTCCGGCGCGCACGTGATTTTGGAAGATCTTCTTCCCAGGCGCCGTCGGGTTCTCGGCAATGACGACCCGCGCACGCTCGCGACCGCGCATGCCCTCGCGTCGGTGGCTCGCGAGCGCGGCGACTATGCGGCCGCGCAGGCGATGTTCAGCGATCTGCTCGCCCGGCGGCGGCGCAGGTTCGGCGCCGACGACCCGAGCGCCCTGAAGGCCGCCCACAACGTCGCGTCGGTCTTGCGGGTTCGGGGTGACCTCGCGGAGGCGAGGGGCTTGTTCGAAGATCTGCTGCGGAGGCGGACCCGCGTTTTGGGTGAGGATCACGTCGACACGCTGACGACCCGCTATGAGCTCGCGTTCGTTATACGGTCACAGGGTGACCCATCTGAGGCCAAGGAAAGGTTCAGGGATCTCCTTTCCAGGCTCCAGGAGGTGCTCGGCGCTCGACATCCACTGAGCGAATCGGTGCGGCGGGCGTCGGATGAGCTCGATTCTCTCGCTGCTGACGATGGCCCCGAGGAGCGGTGGGAATGAACCGGAGCTCGGCGCCAGGAGCAATCTCTGGCGCCGGAACGGGATTCCGCGCGGACCGGGCAATTGAGAAGTGGTGGAATTATGAAAGAGCTCTCCGAGCAAGAAATACAGGCGCTGATCGATGCATTTCCCGGGCCTGTGGAGGCCAGGGAGATCCTGATTCGTGCGGGTGTACGCGCGGGCAGCGTGACCTGGGAATCGGTGACCGCCACGATGTTTTGGCGAGGAGCCGCGCGTCAGCTCGCCAGCGGTCTGCTGATTGACGGCGCACTCAGGCTGCTCGAGGCTGCCAGTGACGAACGTCCGGGAAATTTCGTATTCACCGCCGGCGTCAAGGCTCGGCGCCCGGCCAGCGGCCCACGCCCCTCAGCCCGCGAAGATCCCGTCGACCCGGCGAATTGGCCACGTTATGAGGGCGTGCTGGCTGGCTATCTGCGGGCGCCCGCGCAGAGCATCTCGGACGCCGAAACCGACGCCAAGCTGCGCGCGGACCTTCTGAAGACCTGTACGTACCTGCACGCGGTTGGCCGATACGACGTGGCTCGCGAACTAGCCGCTGGCCTGCGCGGACACCTGACCGTCGCGCTGGGAGTCGACGACCTGGACACGTGGGCCGCGGCGCACCACCTTGCGAGCGCGCTCCTCGGCGGGAAGGACTATGAGACGGCGGCCGTGCTCCTGACCGAGGTGCTGGCCGCGCGCGAGCGGCGGCTGGGCGCACGCGACCCGGCCACCAGCGCCACCCGGGCGAACCTTGGCGTGGCCCTCACCCGGCTGAATCGACTCCAGGACGCGGAGGATCATCTCCGCACGGCGCTGCGAGACCGGATCGCAATCCTCGGTGCCAACCACGGGGACACGGTGATGTCGAGGTTGAACCTCGCCGCCTGGCACCGCGAGCGCGAGGAGGCGGACGACGCCTACCGGCTCGATGCCGAGGCCCTTGCCTCCGCCGAGAAGCACCTGGGCGGCAAGCATCCGCTGACGCTGGAGGCGGTGGTCCGCGTCAGCGTGGATCTCATCTGGCTGGCCCGCGGCTACCAGAAGCGAGACGCGAAGGAGGCGAACTATGCTTTGGCGGTCGAAGGGCTGAGACGCGGCCACGGCGGCCGGATGGAGATCTTCGGCGCGGACAGTGTGGCGACGCTCGAGTCGGCCGCGCCGTTGGTAGCGGTGCTACTCCAGCTCCGGCGCTGGGTCGAGGCCGAGCCACTCGCGCGGCGGACCTTCTTGGCGAGTCAGCGTGTCCTTGGCCCCTCCCATCCTTTGACCTCGCAACTCGGGCGCTACCTCGAACTGGCCGAGGAAGCCATGCAGGCCCGGCGCCGACGGTAGTCCTCACGGCAGCGGGTTCTGGATCTCGGGTGGGTCGTCCGGCTCACCGAAGGGCTCGCGGTCCGGTGCCGGCCGGCCGGCACCGGGGGCCGCGTCGGCGTTCCGCGGAACCGGACCATAGCCGTCCTCGGGCGGGTCGGTGTCCCGGCCATCGGTGTACCAGTCGGACAGATCACGTGCGCGGTCATTCCCGCGCTCGCGCGCTCGGGCGACGACCTGTTCCGGGCGGTCGAGCGGGTAGTCACTGGGGCTGTCGGCCTCGTCGAGCATCGTCACGGCGGCCTCGTTGCCGTGGCGCGCGAGGACCAGCGGCCCGGCAATCAAGGTGAACCCGGCCAGCATCGAGGTCTCGCGGAAGAATCCCAGCACTGCCTGACCGCCTCGCCGCGTGGCCTCGTCGAGCTCGGCGGAGCTGCTGGCACTCGCCGGCGCGACGGCATCCAGCGCGCGGCGCGCTTCCAGACGGACGGCCTCCGCCGTGTAGCCACCCACCGGCCGCAGCAGGTACATGCGCATCCAGGAGCCGCGAATCACGTCGCCGGCCAGGGAGACCTCGAGATGGAGCGCATCGAAGACCGGTTTGACGTCCTCCTCGAACTTCGAGGCTCCCTGGTCTGTCAGGTCGTCGGAGGAGTACACGCCGCCTTCGAACGCCATGCCGTATTTCTGATACAGCTCGCGCCGACGGGCGGCAGCTTTCAGCCGGACCTCGAGAATGCCGACCTCGAGCTCCATCTGCGCCGCGACGACCTCGCCACTCACCTGACGGCCCTCGCTGTCGGTGGAGGCGACTACCAGGCTCCGCTTGATGATGAGGGGTACCAGGTCGATGAGGACACCGGCGAGCAACAGGACCAGGCGGGTTGGCAGTCGGGTGGTCGGACGTTCCGCGAGGTAGTCGATACCTGCCTCGATGCGTGGCCCGATGCCGTCGTCGGCGGCTATGGCGGTCTGGCTGTCGAGCGTGCGGTCGTGCGTCTTTCCCTGAATCTCGCCGGCTTCGTTCTGCAGTTGCGTGAGCGTGGAACCGTTCTTGGCGTTCCATTCGTCCAGGGCTTTCGTCGCCGTGGTCAGATCCGAATCGCGCGCAGTCGCCGCGACCCAATGCCGTTGTAAGGCGCTTGATCGCGAGGTGTGAGGTACCCGGCCGCGCCTGAGCTAACGGTGACGTTGGGTGACGGTCGGGGGTGGGGTGGGAGGTCGCCGGAGCGGAGGATTTGGGTGCTGGGAGTGCCCGGATTGCGGGGTTTGAGCGGATCTCCGGGTGAGGTGAAGGGTGTCGAAGCCAGTTCCCTGACCCGGAGTCCGCCGTGTCCTGTTTCTATCCTGTCGTCCCGTCGGTCGCGCTGCCCGGGGTGGCCTTCGGCCGGGTCGGTGCCGGGCTGCTGGCGGTGCGTGCCGAGGACCTGGCCGCGGGGCCGGTTCGCACGGCCGGGCGCCGCGGCGGCGGCCGGGCGCCGGCCCGCGACCGCCGCGGCCTGCTCACGCTGGCTGAGGGCGCGCTCCCGGCCCGCCACGGCGACCAGGTGATCGTCTACCGGCCGGTGCTGGCCGGGACGCTCAGGGCCTACGACAACGGGGATCTGGCCCTGTCGGGCCGGGCGGCGGACCACGTGTCGCTGGGAGCGGCGGAGGCCGAGCTCGACCGGCGGCTCGGCCCCGGCGCGCTCGACCGGCTGATCGCCGAGGCGTTCACCCAGTTCCAGGCGACGACACCGCCCGGCAGCGACGACGCCGCACCTGATGACGCCGTGCGCGGGCAGGAGACGGCGTTGGCGTTGACCCGGGGGGTCGTCGTGCGGGCGCTGGTCCTGGGGTCGTGGATGGCGGGCACCGGGTGGGACGACGTGCTGGCGGCGTTGTTCGCGCCGGTCGCGGACGTCCCGTTCACCCGCTGCTCCGCCACGCCCGGCGGGCCGGCGTTCTCCCGGGCGCGGCGCGGCGTGCCGGGGGTGGTGGTCGCCGCGGTGTGCGAGGCGGTCCTGGTGGTGCTGCGCGCGGAGCTCCTCGACCCGCACGACCCACAGGCGCTGGCCGCGGGAGCGTTCCGGGTCGCCGGCTTCGACGGGACCCTCCTGCGGCTGCCCGACACGGCGGCGAACCGGGAGCGCTTCGGGGCGGGCACCGACCCGGCGCCGTTCCCGCACGTCCGCCTTCTGATCGACGTCGACGCTGGGACGAAGACCCCGCTCGGCTACGCCCACGGCCCGTCCTCGGGCGCGAAGGACGCCGGTGAGCAGACGCTGCTCGAGCAGGTCGCGACCGCCACCCCGGCGATCTGTCACCCTGGGCTCCTGCACGTCGGGGACCGTAACTTCCCCGGCGCCGAGCGGCTGAGGCGGCTGACCGGCGCCGGGATGAACCTCGCGGTGCGGCTGCGCGCCGGGATCACCGTCGACGTCGACACGTGGCTGCCCGACGGCTCGGCGCTCGTCGACCTCGGCACCGACGACGTGCTGCACGGCTGGCGCGACGTCGAGTGGGACGTGTTCGCCGACGGCGTCCACACCGGTGAGACGTTCGCCGTGGCCACGAACATCACCGACCCCGCCGCGCTGCCCGCGCTCGCTCTCACCGCCGGCTACCGGGCCCGATGGGGCGCGACCGAGACCCCGATCCGCGAGACCAAGGCCACCCTGAACGACTCCGGACCCGGAGCCGGGCCGATGCTGCGCGCCACCGACCCGTTCGAGGTCGACCAGGAGATCCCCGCTCTCCTGCTCGGGGCGGCTCTCCTGCGCGCGGTGCAGCGCAGCGCCGCCGCGCAGGCCACCCCCGCCCAGCGCGGCGCCCGCGCCGGGCAGCCGGTCCTGGCCCGGGAACTGTCCACCAAGGCCACGGTGCTCGCGCTCACCCGCCACCTCGGCGCGGCGACCCCCGGCCTGCCCGACGAGGTCGTCGCGCACCGGCTCGCCGCCATCCACAGCGCACTCAGCCGGCGGCGCAACACCCCCGACCGCAACCGCACCCGCGAACGCCGGGCGAAGAGCGTCTCGGAGTTCCCCCACGCCGGACCCGGCCTCACCACCCGCAAGGTCGTCTACGAGACCCGGATCTGCGGACCGATCACCGACACCCTCACCACGGCGGCCCCAACACTCACGCTTCCCGATGTCACCGAACGTGACCACACTCAGCCAGCCATGGCAGCCTGACCCACGCGATCAAGAGAGTTTCACTGGCATTGCGCCGCGACCTCGTAACCCGGCCGGCCCGTTCCTGGGAAGGAGGCGCAGTCGACTGTGGTTTCGGGATCATTCGTCAGGTGGCTGACGTTACCATTCTGCTCGCAGGCGAGCCGCTCGCGCGCGGCGTTCTTATTGTTCTGCAGCTGGCGTTGCTGGTTGAGCAGCTGGGCGTAGACACCGGTGGGCTGCCCCTTCGCATCGACCAGCCCGTTCGCCTGCGCGCCGGTCGCCGTGTTCGTCTCCGTATTGACTGCGGCCGTGTTCTCCTTGGAATGGTTGGCGGCCACCACTCGGGTCAGGCTCGGCGCGAAAAGCAGCTGAACGAGCATCTCGGAGACGAGAACACCGAACACGATAGCGACACCGACCCGGCCCCAGAGCCCGTACAGCCGATGAACGCCGTGGCGCCGGCCGGACTTGGTCGTCGCCGGGCGCACCGAAGACGTCCCGACCTGGCTGGTGATGGAAAGCTCAAGCGCGTAGATGAAAATGGCCCAGACGGTGGCCGCCTCCCAGTAGCTCAGGTGACCCACGAACCTCGCCGCGCCCCTGGTGCTCGATGAGCCGGTCAGGTCGCGCAGCGCTTGGGCGTCGAGGGCGAGTGTCAGGAAAATACGCGCGCAGATCCAGTGAATGGCGATGACGACCACCATGGAGAGCCCGAGCGCGCGGTAGCCCGCGCGGCGGCCCGCGGTCATCACGTCACTCGGCCGAGTTCCCGTCAGCCGAATCGGCAGCCCGAGCAGCTCCCACCAGAGCTGCTTCACGGCCGTGACCGTGTGACTGCGTGCCTGCGCCGCCCAGATCCTCAGGACCTTCAGCGACGAACGGACCCTGTCGGCTGCCGGCGACATCAGACCCTACCGCTCGGCGACGTAGGGGAAACACCAGGAGTAGAGCAGCCGACCTCGACGGAAAATATCTTCATGCGCCCCCCGACCCATGACTGTCGCGTGTCGCGACGTGCACATCATCCACCCGGCGGGAGTCGCTGCTCAACCGGCCCTGCTGATGGGACGGCGAGGACCTGGACGTGTGTCGGTCTGGGTCGGGACGTCGTGACGCGAAACGCGACCGAGAGGATCATCATCTGGCGGCCCGGTCGGGCGAGGGATCATTCGACTGGCCGGAGCCCGCGCGAGCAAGGACCGCGCCGAGAGCGGCAGCGCCAAGGGTCGGACGGGCGCCGCCGCCGGCCACGAGGCGCGCCCGCCGTGGTCAGCCGACCAGGGCTGTCCGGCGGCCAGTCGGGGGCAGGGGCGGCGGCGGCAAGCGTGGCATCGTGAGGCGGAGGTCCCCGGTGCCGCGCTGCAGGACCCGCAGTATTGCCACGGAGACGCCGGAGCGATCGGCGAGTTCGCGCTGTGAGACGCGGCGTTCAGCCCGGCGGGGGACTTCCCGGAAGTGCGGCAGAGCCGCAGGTCAGGCGCTCCCGCCCGATGCGCCCGATCTCAGGGGCGCGACGCTGGCGCTCATCCGATGGGAGGTAGCACAACTGCGCTCTCCCCTGGCGGACCGCGGCGCGCTGACGCGACCGGAGCTCCGATCCGCGGTCATCACGTCCGGTCAAGTCGATCGGCCATAGGCCCCTGATGCTGGGGACAGTGAGGACGTCCGTCCAGGCGGCGGGCCCGGTCGCGATGCTCCTCTCGCGCGCCTGACGACGGTAGCCGGCTGCCGGCCGCGCGAGGTAGTCGGCCAGAACCACGGCGTGGTTGATGGCCTCGTCCTTGGCTGCATAGAGAAACGTCCTCGTCGGGAGCGTTGCCACAGTTTCGCGGAGGCGGCCGACCGCGTGATTCTCGTTGAACTCGGCCCGGTAGCGGTTGCCGAAGTCCGAGAAACGATTCTGGTGTTGGCCGTAAAAGGTACGTAGCTGCCCGCTGGGAGCGACCTCCTTGCACCACTGGTCGACGGCGGCGCGCTCTTTCGACAGGCGCCGCGGCCGCAGTCGGTCGGCTGGGACCCGCAACCCGCCTTCGGACTCTGGGGCGTCATGGGCGCGCTTGACTCGCACCACCGTGTGCTCTGTATCCTCGCTGACGGTCAGCCAGTCTCGACGTGCCCGATCGTGTTGTTGTCCTCGCCATGGGCATGATCAGGCAAGATCCGCCGCCCAGATCCGGCCGGCCTGCCTGCCCTTCCGAGCGAGTACGATCGCGCCATTCGCGAGCCGGGCGGTGCGTGGCTGATCGAGCCGTGTCCGTGGCCAGTCGGGTGAGCGGCGTCGGCAGCACGGGGGTTGTCATGACGGACGATGTGAAGCAGTTGCGCCAGCTGCGCGCTGAAGATCTCGCGGAACTCGCGGACGTCTTCTACCAGCGGCAGACAGCCGACCACCTGCTGGCGGACGCCGGGTTCAGCCGCAAGAACCTTCCGGACGCCTCTACCTCGGGTGGCCGGTGGGCTGATGTGAACGTCACCCTCGGCGACGGCTCGGTGCCTGGCGGACGGCTGCGGATTCTCGAGCTCGCGCTGGACCGCTACCCGGCGAACGACGTCTTCAAGCAGGGGGTCGCCGAGGCCCGGCGCGCGGCGCAGCGCTTGGCGGCCACCGAATCCGGGGGCGCGGCAGCCGAGCCGGCCGGTAAGCCCACCGGCCGCGACCGGCTCCCACGGCCCGCTACCGTGGCCGTGCTGGACGCTGTCGGTTACAGCCGCAATGGCGTCATGGTTCAGCTTGCGATCCGTGATGGCCTACGAGAGATTTTCTACGACGCGCTCGCGGATGCCGATATCTCCGCTGCCGCCGTGAAGGTTCAGGACACCGGCGACGGTCTCATCGTCGTCATCTCCGGTGACGTGCCGAAAGCGGTGGTGGCCGCCGACCTGGTCGAACAGCTGCGCCGCGGCGTGCGCGGCTACAACCGCGGCCGCAAGGATGCCGGCGCCATCCGCCTACGACTGTCGCTGCACCACGGCGACGTCGTGGAGGACCGCACCGGCTGGGCCGGGGACGCCGTCATCGTCGGCACGCGGCTGGTGGACGCACCGCCGATCCGCGCGGTATTCCCCACAAACCCCGCGGCGAGCCTCGCGGTCATCATGTCCTCGGAGTTCTACGGCACCACTGCGGCGCAGGAGTTGCTCGGCCTGGACCCCGGCTCGTACCGCGAGGTCGAGGTCGTGGTACCCAAGTTCACCGGTAGGGCCTGGCTGACGGTGCCCGGCCTGACCGGCTGGACGCTCGAGGTGCCGGCCGACGGCGACGGCGCTGCGACCCCTGGCTCCGCGTCGGCCGCGGCCGACGCGAGTGGTGCCGACGAGCTGCCTGAGGACGCCGTGCAGTGGGATTTCCTGATCGCCGCCGCCGACACGGACGAGAGCTGGGGCGCGTGGATCGCCCACACGCTGGAAAAAGACGCTGCGTACAACGTCCACATCGAGACCTGGGACATCCAGGCGGCGGAGAACCTCATATGGAAACTCGAGGAGGCGATGGCCGTCGCGAAACGAACGATCGTGATCGTCTCCGCGAACCTCCTCAGCTCGCCGAAGGCTCAGGCCGTGTGGATGGAGGCGTGGCGCAAGGACCCGGTCGGGCAGGGCCGCTCCCTCGTCCCGGTGATCGTCGGCGACTACCAGCCAACCGGCTTCCTGGCCAGCATCAAACCCATCCGGCTGACCGGCACGAGTCCGGACGCTGACGAGCGCGAGCTGCGCGAGCAACTCCGCCGGACGGTCAACGGCAAGTACCGGCCGGCCACACCGCCTGTCTATCCCGGAATGGCCTCATAGCGCCGCTCGCCTTCCCGCTCGCCGCATCGGCGCGGGCGATTCTCGCACTCATCCCGAGTACCGGGGAGAGGGAATTTCTGATGAGCGACAAGTCCGAGGCGATACTCGCCTACTGGACCGAGCAGCGCACGCAGCTACGGCAGTCGGAGAGCCAGCGGTCGTCCATGACGAACTACGTGCTCGTCATCGCGGCCGGTCTCAGCGGACTGATCGCCCAGCAGAAGTACGCCACGACCACGATTCCGCTGGCCGCGCTGATCGTCGTCGTCGGGCTCTACGGCGCCATCACGGCGGCGAAGTTCCACGAGCGCGCGAACTACCACCTCTCGCAGGCCCGCGCCTTGACCAAGGATCTGAAGGACGAAGGCGCCCTGCCAGCCACCACGGCGACACCGGCCTACCGCGTCGACCATTACGCGAAGTACCCGCGGCTGTCACGGCTGCGGCTGCACTGGCTGTGGACAGGTCTGCACCTGGCGGTCGCCGCCTACGGCTGCGCGCTGGTCGTCATCGCCAGCGTCTGACACGCCGGTTCCCGTCACGGCTGGTGCCCTGGCTAGGGATGTCCACGGTGTCTCCATCGGGACAGCGCTGAATCCAGAAAGAGGACCACGACCTATAGCATGCTGGCCTTGTGAGCGACAGCGACGTGAATCCGGACGCGGAGAGCCAACGCTTCTTCATCTCCTACACTAGCGCCGACGAGCGCTGGGCGGAGTGGGTCGCCTGGACACTGGAGGAGCAGGGCCACCAAACCACCATCCAGGCATGGGACTTCGGCCCCGGATCACATTTCCTCGGCGAGATGCAACGCGCGCTCAGCGATCCCGGCCGGCGCACCATAGCCATTCTGTCGGCGGCCTACCTGCGCTCCGTGTACGCGAGCAACGAGTGGCAGGCCGCGTACGGCGTCGACCCCGACGGAACGAAACGCCACCTACTGGTCGTCCGAGTGGAGGACTGCGACCGCCCTGGCCTCCTTCGGGAACTCGTCTCCGTCGACCTGTTCGACATCGACCGTGAGAAGGCACGCGGCCGCCTCGATCGAATGATCGTCCGCAGCCGACGCAAGATCACCGAGGAGCCCGACTTCCCGGGGCAGTGATCACATGGGCGGCGCAAGGGCCGCCGGGACCGGAACCGTTGTTCCAGGCCGTCCTGGGGAAGATCCGCGTCCTGCGGAACGGCCCAGGCCGGCCTGGCTTCTCACCCGGGAAGCCGGTGGCTGGCACAGCGTGGAAGCGGACCTGCGCGCCGCCGCCGACCCGGACCCCCGCTTGGTCTCGCTCGGACGCGCGGCTGCGCGCCTGGCTGGCAGCAGACGCCGCGACGACCTGGCAACCCCTTCCCAAAGCCCAGCAGGCATGGATGGCCGTCTACCTCTCCAACGCTGGACGCTACGACGCCGGCCCCACGCCAGTTGGCCTTCTACGCCGGAATCAGACCCAGAGCCCCACTGCCACGCACCGAACGCGAAACGGTGACAACAACCAAACTCCGTCGCCGGCCGCGCCTCGCCTGGGCGCTGACCACCGCAACGACTACGGCAATCTCATCGCTCGTGCCCGTTGGCGGACGCGACGGCACACAATGACATTCACCCACGATGCACAGGTTGATGCACCGCGACGTTGATCGCGATGACTCCATGGAAATTGCGGCGCAGCCGCAATTTCCATGTGTGCCGGGCGAGTTTCGCGGACGAGTTCGGTGCCGCGTTGGGCCGCTGGGTTCCCATGGCGACAAGTCCACCTTCTACCGCCGTGTAGCGGAGGGGCGATGCGGGAGGGGTTCGCCGCTGTCGCTTGCACATCAACTGCAACGATCAATAACCTCAGGCCAGTCGACATCGTCAGCGTATCTACTGAGGGCGCTGGCGCGTGGCAGCGCCCAGTTCGAGCACGGCGGCGGCAGTCGTGTCTGCGTGTGGCGGCTGGGGCGGGACGAGGTCTGAGGTCCGCAGGCCAGGGTCGCTCTTGGCGATCTCATCCAGCCATTCGTCTGTCGTTGACCGCGCCGAAGGCGGTTTTGGCGCGCGGTGGCCGCGCCGCGGGACCGGCGCTGGCGTGGCCACCGTGCAGCTCCAAGCGGCGCGGACCTGAGCCTGAGAGCGCCGTGGTTGGCGGGTGAGTGGTCGACGGCGCTGTCAAGAAACGGGTTGACATTTGCGCGATCTGACGGCACGGGTCCGTCGGCGGTATCGGCCCGGCTCACTCGTCGGCGAGCTCCTGGCGGCGAGTTGTCGGTGGCGCAGCCTAAGGTTGGTGACATGTCAAGCGACCGGGACGCGGCGCCTGCCTTCCGCATCGAACTCGTGCTGGACGTCGAGGTGTGCGATGCCGTCGCACTCCGACAGCAGGCATTGGACGCCCTCGTGGGTACCTCTTACACCGCAGAGGACCATGCGACTCCCGAAGAACTCGCCGAACGCGACCGCGCCGACGTACGCACCGATCTTGCCTACGCTTTGGGCGTGGTCCTCAATCCGCACAGTCTCGCGGACGACCTCGACGGCGTCGAAGCGCACGGTTCCCACTACTCGGTGACGACCACCGACAACGACACCGAGTCAGACCTCGCGAAAGACCGGGAGGCACGGCCGCCGTTCGACGTGCTCTTCGCTGCCTGCACGTGCAACCGGGACGACTGCGAACTATGCGGAGGGTTTCAGCTGACGCCTCGGACGGCGGCGGGCTTGTGGTTCGCGCTGCAGCACTTCGCGGACCAAGGCTACCGCGATGTCGAGGAACACGGCGACGAACCCGTCGAGGAGAGCGGAATTTGGGTGTTATTCGCCGACTATCCCCGTATCACCTTCAGCCAGGATGCCGTCTGGCGACGCCAAGCCGCTCGCAGCTTCGACGACCTGGCAGCCGACCTCGCTGCGGGCGCCTGGCCAACCCCACGCAGTCCAGGCGAAGAAATGGCACTTCACCTAGCAATCGGCCTTGCGACCGACCTCGGCGCCGATGGTGCTCTGGATGACTGGATCGCAGCTTACCCCGCCCATCCCGATGACTTCGACAAGGAAGCATGCGTCGAAGAGCTATTCGAAGACACCGACATCCTCGGTCTTTTCAATGCGAGTCGCGATGGGATGGAAGACCCGGACGACCCTGAGAACCAGAGGCTTGGCATCGGAGACTATCGGCCCGTCGCTTGGTTCAGACCCTTCCGCAGCGAGAAAGCACGCGACGGGCGGCGCCCATTCCGGAGGTAGCCCGGTAGCGCCACGCCCGCCGTGTCGCTACGCCACCTCGCTACCGACATCAGGCTCCTCTGACAAGCCAACGGTCCTGAGGGAGCCCGCAGTGGCGCCGACCTCGGGAGCGCTGGCCGGTCGGCCCTTCGATGTCCAGCTTCTCGGTGGATGCCCGTGTCGGTCTTGGTCGTCGTCGTACCCGGCGTGATGCACGGGGTCGGGTGCGCGCGGGGGCTGACAATCGACTTGCCTCGGTGGCCTTCCAACCGGAGACGAGTCGCCCGTGTGGGGAGACGTGCTGCCAGGCAGATAGGGCCTCGTCGGGAGACGGAAAGATCCACAGCACGTGCCGCCCCTCCGGCGCCGCCGGACGGGTCTGCCGGCGGGGCGTCGCCATCAGGCGTCGGCGTCTCACGCTGCCGACGGGAACGGCCGCTAACATGATTCCGAATGACCGTTTGCAGCGCCGGTTGCCGTTGCGGTGACACGAACGGATGAGATCGGATAACTAGATGCCCGATCTACCTCAGGCCTTGTAGGAGATATCTTGCGTGAAGTGGAAGTGAAGTATGCGCTGTCGGACGCCCAGGCGGTGGCTGTAGCGTTCGCAGAGCGCGGAATAGTTCTCGATGGTCCGGTTTTTCAGGATGACCAGGCTTTTGCGCCCGTCGGGTGGTCTTTCGGCGACAGCAAGCTGGGTGTCTCGTTCCTACGCCTACGCACGGTGAACGGTCGCCACTGGTTTGCTCTCAAGCAGCCCGTCGCGAATGCACAGGACTGTTTGGAGTATGAAACAGAGGTCCTGGACCGAGGGCAGATGCACCAGGCGGTCCTGCTGATGGGGTACGCGGCCACTGTTCGTGTAGCGAAGTCGCGGCGTACGGGCCGGCACGGCGATATCTCGCTGTGCCTCGATGAGGTCGAGGGCGTGGGGGCGTTCCTGGAACTCGAACGGCTGGTGCCCGACGACGAGCCGGCCGACGCGGTTCAGGCGGAGTTGGCGGCGTTCGTCGCGTCCCTGGGTATCGACGCGGTGCGAACGAGTGAGACGTATGACTCGCTGGTCCGCGCGGCTCAGGACGGTCCGGCGGTCGCGCTGCCTGCTAGCCGGGTCAGCACCGAGTCCGCGAGGAACGCGGCCACTTCGGCGGCGCTCTGAGCGCCGATGTCGTGCACGAGGACGGGGTAGCCGGCCGCGTGTAGCTCGGCGGCGACATTGCGGTAGGTCGCGGCTTCGGCTAACGCGGCCTCGGGGCCGCCGCCGTGAAAGCGGCTGTAGTGGCCGCGCTGGGCTGCCCGCTCGCGGGAGCGGGTGGGTTCGCCCAGCAGGATGACGGTCAGGTCGGGCCGGTCGGCCTGCTCGGCGAGCGCCCAGAGGAAGCCGGCCGGTACACCGTCAAGGCGTTGTAGGACGAGGGTTGAGGCGATGTACCGATCGCAGATGACGATGGCGCCTCGGGCGAGGGCTGGGCGGATGTCGGTGTCGAGGTGCTGGTCGCGGTCGGCGGCCACCAGGCAGGCCAAGGCCAGGCCTCGGTAGTCGTCGGTCCCGAAGCGGACGAGGTTGCCCAGCGGGCTGGTGCTGGGTTCCTTGGTAGCGAGCGCGGGCAATCCTGCCTGGGCAAGGCGGTGCACCAGGGCTGCGGTGACGGTGGTCTTGCCGATGCCGCTCGGCCCGTCGATGGCCACGAAATATCCGGCGCTCATCGCCGCCCGCTGCGCTCGTACTGCTCCCGGGAGAGGTCGACCAGAGCGGCCCGAATCTCGTCGGTGCTGGCTTCTCCGAACTGAAGGTTCACGGAGAAGTTGAATTCGTCCCGCCCACGCATGGCTTCGTCGAGTCCGCCGCTGGTGAGATCGACGGCGGTGTAGTCGAGCAGTTGGGCGGGTTTGTGGCGGCCGGTGGCGAGCAGGCGATCCCATTCCGGGGTGCCCGGGTAGGGGCGGAACTCGAAGACAGACGCTCGGAAGGTTCCGGGACGCGCGTCCGTCAACTCCCAGAGCTCTCGTACGTGGCGTACGGTGGCGGCCAGTTCGTCGCGGGTTTCGGTGGGGAATCCGAGGATGAAGTAGCCCTTGACCGAGATACCGCGTTCGGTGAGGCGCCGGACGACGGAACGGGTCAGGTCGGGGTTGATGCGCTTGCCCATGTAGCCGAGTAGCCGCTCGCTGCCGGACTCGACGCCGAGGGCGACCTCGCGCAGCCCGTTGGCGGCGAGTTGGTCGAGGAGCGTGTCGTCGGCGCGGTGCAGGATGTTGATGCGCCCGGTGGCGTCCCAGACGTATCGGTCACCGACGCGTTGGGCGGTGAACGCGTCCATGGCGCGGCGGATAAAGCGTTCGTAGCCGAGGAAGAGGTCGTCCACGAAGCGGAACGCCGTGACGTTGTGGGTCGCGTGCAGGACTTCCATTTCGGCGAGAATGCCTGTGGGTGTGCGGGTGCGGATGGTGATGTCTGGGTTGGCGCTGACGGCGGCGCCGCAGAAGGAGCAGTCGTAGGGGCAGCCGCGGGCGCCGACCATGTTGGCCTCGACTCTGCCGTCTGGGCTTGGGTAGGGGTCGTTGACCAGGTAGCGGCGGTCGACGAAGGGCAGCCGGTCGACGTCCGGGGCCAGGTGGTGCCCGGCGCCGGGCCTGCCACCCGTGACCGGTGTGTGCAGGATGGGGTCGAGCCACATCACGCCGGGCAGGTCGGCGCGGGAACGCTTGTCGTCCAGTAGTTCCGCTACCCGCGTTTCCCCTTCGCCGAGCACGAGGGCTTCCAATGCTGTGAAGCGGGGGTCTGTGATGATGGCGTCGGGCATGGCTTTGGCCTGGTGGCCGCCGACCATGACCATGATTCCTGGGTCCAGGCCGGCGGCGATCTGAGCGCTTATCTCGTAGGTGGGGGCGAGAAGGTTGAATCCTGCCCACCGTGGTCCGAGGCGGTTGACGAGTCGGTAGGTCTCTTCAATGCCGAGGCCCAGGGATTCGGCGTCGAGTACTCCCACGTTGAAGCCTTGCGTGGCGGCGTAGGTGGCGATGTAGGCCATGCCCAGGACGGGCAGGGTGAAGTCGTTGACCCTGGGTCTCTGGCCGTAGTCGCGTAGCGGCGCGTTGATGAATATGGCGTCGAGTGGACGACTCAGGTCGGCGCCTCGGACGGCGCCGTCATCCGATGTCTCCATGCTGCGATCCCCAAGCGAGGGTGAGGAGAGTAAGTGAGGAAAGGTGCGCGTCGGCCAGGTGTCGCCACTGGGCGCCGAAGGCACGCTCGTTGTCGAACCAGGCGTGTGAGGGGGCGGCTCGTCGTGCCCAGGTGCGCACAGCCAGATCGGCGTAGGGATACAGGTCCCAGCGGTTGGTGTAGTCCGCGACGGCGGCTCCCGCCGTCCACGGTCCGACGCGTCGGACAGCTTGCAGTTCGTCAACCAGGGCCGGTTGGGATAGACGCATCCATTCATCGCCGTGGGCGATGAATGCTGTGGCTGCGGATCGCAACACCGGCCGTTTGAAGGCTAGTCCCAGGTTGGTGAACTGTGCGTCATCCAGGTCGAGAAGTGTTTCGGGTGTCGGGAACAGCGCGTAGGATTCGCCGTCCGGCAGCGTCACCCGCCGGCCGTGGGCCGCGCACAGCGCCCGGTAGAGCCTCTTGGACTGTCCCGCCCGGATGACCTGGCGCAGGATGGCGGTTCCTAGTGCCTCCCACAGCGACGGGTTCCGCAGACGTCCGACCCGGCCGAGGTCTGTCAGTTCCTTCGCTAGTTCGGGCACATCGTCGGCGGCGCCTTGCGGCAGGGCGAAG
Source organism: Pseudofrankia sp. DC12 (assembly GCF_000966285.1). Taxonomy (NCBI): domain Bacteria; kingdom Bacillati; phylum Actinomycetota; class Actinomycetes; order Frankiales; family Frankiaceae; genus Pseudofrankia; species Pseudofrankia sp. DC12. The sequence goes on along the minus strand of NZ_KQ031391.1, from coordinate 1,344,304 downwards.
ACGTCTGCCGCCGGTTCTGTATCCCCGCCGTCCAGCGCGGTGAGCACGAGGGTTCCGCGCGTCACCTGTGCCAGAACGAGACCGCCGGCCAGTGGACATACCCGGTGTGCCCCGTCGGGCGTGGGAAGCCACGCGGGGTGTTCGGTCATCCAGTGATCTGCGGCGAGCGGCATGAGGAAACACTCCGAGTGGAAGGCGCGTTGGGTAGTCAGGCGGATGATTAGTCTCTCATGACGTCACTCCTGGGGAAGACGGGCGTCCGGAACGCGTTGGCCGTCGCCGTTCCGAAGCAATACCTGTGGATCATCAGAACGTGCGAGTTGAAATCGGCGCGGGAGACGTCCCGAAAGGCCCGCGGTGACGGTGGTTGCCGGTTCGCGGGCCGCGCACTTCTTCTAGGACGGTCAGCGCGACAATCGGTGGCTCGGCGGCTGTGAGAATTCTGCTGTGGCGGCGTATCGCCTGTCAGATGGGTAGCTGGCCGGTGGCCAGGAGCTGCCAGACGAACTTGTCGTGGGTCCGCCCGGCGGTGGTGAGGTGGATGTCGTGTCGCACGGTGGTCAGCCCGTTGTTGAGAGGCGGGGGCGTCCCGCTGGTGACCGTGCCTGGCACCCTGGGGTGATCCGGTTCGGTGAGCAGGTCCGCGACCGCAAGCGCGAGCGCTGTCTGCTGGGGCGAGGCGCCGGGCGGGTGGAGCACGACAACGCGAACCGGCGGCAGTCGGGCCAACGCGTTGGCGGCTTTTATCAGTTCAGCCTGGTGCACGGGGAGGAACGACAGCCCCGGCCGGTCGCCGAGAATATGGATGAAGCGTCGTTCCGAAGCGGAGCCCCAGCCTGTTGGCTCGCCCGGTCGGCGGCGTAGCAACAGGCCCGCATGGTTGGCGGGGAGCTGTAGCCCGAGGACCGGTGTGTGCCTGGCGTCGGCCTCCCTGCTCAGAGCCACGGTGGCGGACGTCGGGGTAGCGGTGGCCGCCGGATGAACGGTCCTGCGGGCGGGCGGTCTAGGCGCGGCCGACGGCGGCATAGCAGCTGACCTCCGCGTCGGTGGGTGCATCGGCGGCGGCGGTATCGAGGTTCCAGCGCTGGCAGCAGGTGAGGCCGGGGGCGTCGAGGTCGAGGCCGGTGAAGAATCGGGCGACCTGCTCGCGGCTACGTGCCTGCACCGGGATGCCGGCGGCTTCGTAGGTGGCGACGAGTTCGGCCATCGGGGCGGGGTCGTGGTCGGCGGTGATGTGGCTGAGCATCAGCGCGCTTCCCGGTGGCAGTCCGGCGAGCAGCGTGGCGACGATGCCGTAGGGGTCGAATGCGTCGGGGATGAAGTGCAGGACCGCGACGAGGCTCAGCACCACGGGACGGGTCAGGTCCAACGCGTCGGCGAGTTCCGGCGCGGCGAGGATGCCTTCCGGTTCGCGGAGATCGCCGTGCAGGTAGGCGGTCCGCCCCGCCGGGTCGCTGGTCAGCAGTGCGCGGGCCTGCGTCAGGACCAGCGGATCGTTGTCGGCGTAGACCACCCGCGCCTCCTTGGCGATGCTCTGGGCGACCTCGTGCAGGTTGGGCGTGGTGGGGACGCCGGTTCCGATGTCGAGGAACTGCCGGTACCCGGCCCGGGTCAGATGCGCGGTGGCGCGCCGCAGGAACGCCCGATTCTCCCGCGCGGTGGTCCGCAGATGCGGAAACACTTCCAGCGCCTTCTCCGCCGCCTCCCGGTCCGCGGGGAAATGGTCCTTACCGTCGAGGTAATAGTCGTACATCCGGGCCGGGTGGGCTCGGTCCAGCGCCAGTCCGACCCTCGTCGGGGAGAAATTATCGCGGGTCACGGCTTGGTCCAACCTTTCGTCGTCAGGCGCGTATGCGTCGGGTCTGTTGAGCCGGACGGCCTGTGCACACAGCCGGTCCTCCATATCGAACAGTTCGCATATGTGCTGGATACGACGGGACTCCCGGGGATCGGTGTCCATTCGGCGGAATAGGTCGGCGATGCTCTCGTCGCTCCCCCCACCATCGGGCGAGTTCTGCGCGAGCAGTTTCAAAGCCTCGTCAACGTTCACCGAACCTCCGCTTCCCGGGTTCCACGCCGTCCACGGCCGCCGACCGGGCCGGCGGCCAGGAACTGCCAGACGACCCAGTCACTACATCCGCTCGGAGCATTCAGCCGAACCTCGTGGCGCACTACGCTCAGCCCCGCACCTGCTGGCAGCTCGGACCCGCAGACAACCGTCGCGGACAACACCCGCCGCGACGGACGGGGCAGCAGATCACCGACCGCGAACGCCAGCGCGGCCCGCGACGGCGCGCCATTTAGCGGACAGATCACCACATGACGCACCTGAGGGAGCAGGGACATCGCCACTGCGGCCGGCCACAGACCTCCCGGGCGCACGGCGTGGAACTCCACCGCCGCCGCGTCGGGAACATGGCAGGCGACCGGCCCCTCCCAGCCCCCGCCGCCCGGGCCCGACTGACGGCGGATCAACAACCCCGCTGTTCCCGCCGGAAGCCGCAGCCACGGCAAACGCGCCTCACCATCAACCTCGTCATCACCACGCAGCCGTGCGGTCCTCGGCGCGAGGGTGACCGTCCGAGCGTCCTCGTCCCGGCTGGCGGGACGGTTAGCGACGGGCGAAGGCGCCACAGCACCTCACCTCCACGTCGGCCGCCAGATCGGCCTGTGCCGCCGCAGGGGGACGGTTGAGGCCAGCCGTGGACCCCTGCTCGACTTCAGGTCGCGCGTCTTCCTGGATCTCGTACCAAGGGTCCAAAGCTCGCAAGAGGCGAGCGACGCGCGCGACGACCTCAGGGTCGGTGCTGAATTCCGTAGGGGCGTCCATAGGCCTCGTTGGCTCGTCCACGGGTTGCGGCCTCCGGGTCGGCATCGGCAGGCTGTCGTCGCCGACACGGGGGGCAGACAGCCGATGGCCTGGGAACACTGGTGGAGATCACTTAATCGGACCATGCGGTATTCCTAGATATCGATCTTCGTTGGTTGGTGGACATCCCCTGGTCGGCTCGGGCGGCGATGAAGCTCGTCCAGTCGTGGCGGGTGCGCTGTGCCCATCGGGCGGCTGTGGTGATGTGGATGCCGAGGAGGTCTGCGAGGACCGGGGCGGGGAGTTCGCTGGCCCAGTCCGCGAGGGCGCGGTTGCGTGAGTGGCGAGGTTCGATGCCGTGCTGGCGGAGCCGGCGGGTCAGGACCTCGTTGGAGGCTCGTGCTCCTGGGGCGCGGCCGGGGAAGAGCGGCCGGTCGGGGTCTGCGGAGTTTCGTCGTCGTGTGGCTGCGTCCTGCTGTGCGCGCACGACGGTGGCGAGCTTGCCAGGGATCAGCACCGGAACGTTGTCGAGCCGCAGGTAGGTCTCGGCCTGGTTGTGGTGGATGTCGCCGCTGGTCAGACGGGTCAGGCGGGAGATCATCTGGCCGTAGAGCAGGAGCAGTCCGCCGGCGGTGCGGACATCGAGGGGCATCTGCCCGTCGTTGAGGCAGCGCTCGAGTAGCTGCCAGCGGCTGGCCTCGTCGAGGAAGGTGTCCGGCTCGGAGTGGGGCAGCGTCGGCACCTGGAGGTCGCTGGTCAGTCGGCGGGCCCTGGTCCAGGCGAGGAAGGCGCGCACCAGGTAGCGAGTTTGAGCGGCGTCGTGCAGCCAGTCGTCGATGTCGGCCTGGCGGGCGTCGGCGAGGCTGGTGCCGCGTTCATCGAGCCAGGCGAGGAACTCCAGGGCGATGAGGACGTGGGTCCGCGCCCAGCGCGCGGCGTGTGAGGTGAAGCCCTGGCGGGCGGCTCGGGCACGGGCGCGGCGTAGGAGGTGCCACTGCGCGAACGGGCGCACGACCCGGGCGTGCGCTTTAGGGCAGCCGCTGAGGGTCTGGTCGAGCCACGGTTCGAGGCGTTCAAGGTACTCGAGACGTTCGGGCAGGACACCGGCGCGGACGAGCATGCCGCGCAGGTGGTGCAGGTCGTAGGTCTGGGGGTAGCTGTCGAGGAGGGCGTGGCTGACCGGTTCGTGGTGTGCGCGGCGGGCGAGGTCTGCGAGCAGTCGGCCGCCGGAGCACCGGGTCAGCCAGTCCAGGGCTGACGTCGGGTTGGGCGCGGCGGCGAGTGCGGTGGCCAGGGGCGTCAGCTGCTCGGGCATGGTGCCCACGGAGTCGGCGAGCAGGGCGTGCAGACGCTCGGGCACGAGCCGGCGGGCGCGTGCGACGCGATACTCACGCTCGTTGCTGTAGCGACGGCGTCGGGTTTGTGGTTCTGGTTCGCCGCTGCAGGTCAGGCAGACCGGTGCCAGCATCCAGGGATCGCAGCGGCGTGGCTGCCCGCATCGGGTGCAGGTCACCAGCGGGCGCCGACGGCAGCGATCGCATGTGTCTGGCTGGCCGTCGCGGCCCCGGCGGGACAGCGGGCGTTGCTGGCCGCAGACGCCGCAGGGCCGGGTTGGCTGGGTGTAGCAGGCGCGGCAGACCGGCCCCGCGGGCGTCCGGGCGTAGCCGGCGCGGACCTGGCCGCACGAGGCGCAGGTGTGTTGGGGTGGCTGGTAGCAGTTCCGGCAGAGCGGCCCGCCGTCGTGGTCGCGGGCCGTCGGACGGCAGAGCTCGCCGCAGCGGGCGCAGGGCCTGACGGGCCGGGCGCAGGCCGAGCACAGCGGGCCCTGCGCCGACGCGGTGTCCACCCTGCGGGTCTGGCCGCAGCGGTGGCACGGTCTGCGGGTCGACGTGCGGTAGCAGGTGTCGCAGAGCCGCCCGCCCGCAGCGCGGTGACGTAGGTCCGCCGTCCGCAGGCACCGCAGGCAGTGCGGCGCACGGACGCCACCCTGACCGGCCTCGACCAGCAGGCGGGTCAACGCGATCAGGCTGCTGGGGACGTCGGAGGCACCAGACCGTAGCGCGTCCGGGTGAGCGGCCAGATGTTCGTCGAGGGCACGCAGCGCCGCGGGCCGTGGCGCCGCCCTGTCCACCAGAGCGCAGGCCGCGGTCAGGCCCAGCCCGGTCGTCGTGCCCACGATCGCGGTCGCGACGCGGGTCACCGCGCCCTCGTCCCGAGCCGGTCGGCCCGGTCGGCCAGTCACGGCAGGCCCGGTCGGCGGACGACGGTGCGCCGGCCGGTCGGCACCGGCCGCGCCTGCCCGGCCGCCTTGGCGACCTGAACGTTGACGACCTCGATGTCGACAAGGTCGTTGGGAGTCGCGGCGAGGATGTCGCACAACGCGGCGAGAGTATCCATCGACAGCCGCTGCGGCGGCTGGGTCACCAGCCGGAAGACCTGCTCCCGAGACAGGTGAACACCCCGTTCGGCCAGCAGCGGCACCAGGTCACTTGTCTGGAACAGGCCACGGTCGGCCATGACTTTCCGCAGGTTCCAGCGATAGCCCATCTTCCGTATCACTGGGCACGCTCCCACAACTCTTCGTGCCGCTCCAGCGACCGACGCACCAACCGATTGCGGTACTCGTCCGAGACACCCGTGTAAATCGCGGTCGTCGAGGTGCACCGGTGCCCGACCTGCTCGGCGACGAACCGCTCGGGATAGTCGAACTCAACAAGGTGCGTGACGTAGGAATGCCGCAGGCAGTGCAGGTCAAGCTCCGCGGGCAGCCCCGCTGCCCGCCGCGCGGTCTCGAACGCCTCGTTGACGCCTCGCGTGGAGATCCTGCTCGCACGTTCGGTCACCCACAGCGCCGTCAGAGGCCCCGGCCCGAACAACGGCCGCAGCTCGCCGACCCAGTGCGCGAGCACCTCGACGACCCAGTCCATCTCGGGAACCGTCAACACCGTTCGCCGTTTCGGCGGGCTGCCACGGGACGCCTTCCCGTATCGGACGAACAGCGCGCCATACTGCCCGTATTGCGCCGTTTTCGGAGACCGCCGCAGGTCCGTCAGATCCAGACCACGCGCCTCCCGGCGCCGGAGGCCGAACGCGTAGATCGTCTTGAGTAGGGCGGCGTCACGCATCGCCGGCAACGCGCCCTTGCGGCCCCGGCCCCGGATCTCCTCGACGAGCCCGTCCGCGGCGTCGAACAACGCCTGCACCTCGTCGTATGTCAACGGCCGCCTGCCCGCCGACCCCTCGTACTCGACGACATGCGCCACGCTGTTCCACTCATGGAAGATCTGCGCAGGGCACCGGCCGAACCGCTCCTCACAGACCCGCGGCCACTCGTAGCGAGGGTCCGTGACGTACTCGCAGAACATCCGCAGCGCAACTTCGTACCCGCGCGCCGTCGACACGGATACCGGGCGAGAACCGGACCGCCGATCGCTGATGAACGCCTCGCCCTCCGCCGGCGTCCACTCCCACGGGAACAGCCCGCTGAACGCCACCAGCCGCCTCACCAGCGCCAGCCGCGGCGCTATCGTCTCCGCCTCCCGCAGGAACCGCGCGCGCTGCTGACGTGCCCAGCCTGACAGCATCGCCTCAAACGTCGTCCCCGCCTGATCCAAAGGGACAACGTTCTCCACAATCTCCAAACGAGCCGAACCAGGCAACCCGGTCGCACTCACCCGAACCTCCCGTTGCATCAGACGCAACATTGATGCGGAGACGCTAGCGTTCACGAAATCCCGGCTCAACCACCCAGAACTCTCGCGTGTCGCAACACAGCGCCCAGGCAGACCCGACCCATAATCAGCATTATCGGGCAATGGCGAGTGTTGTATCCGATGCAATAACGCTCATAACTCCGCGCGCACGACGATCCCGCCCGACGCCGCCCGGTAGGAATGCCACTGGCTGCACAGCGCGTCGACCAGCTGCAGGCCACGGCCTGTCTCGCTGTCGACGTCGGGCGGGGTCAGGCGCGGTACGGATCCGTGGTCGCGGTTCCAGACTTCGATGACGACCGTGCCGTTGCTCGCGGTCAGCCGTACAGCCCCGTACTCGTCGCCGGGCTTGCTCGCTTGGACGCCATTCGCGACTAGCTCGCAGGCGACGGTCTCAGCAACCGCGACGGCGTCCGCATCGACCGACCATGCGGTCAATGTTTCGACCGTGCCCTTCCGCACCGCCGGCACGGCCTCATCGGTCAGTGGGAATCGAGCGGCAGCGACCCGCTCGGCCGGTGCAGGACGCTGAGCGAGCAGCGCGACAGGTCCTCGCGGGCCGCCGGGAGTGCGGTCTATGCGCCGCAATCGGTCGCCGGAGTCGGTCATGGCTAATTCCCTCTGCATGCGGTTCACGCGGCGGATGTCCCGCTGCGCCGATGGCTGGAACAAGGCAATTCGCTCTCGGGCCGAGAGCGCGAATGCCCGACGAATGGCCGAATAAGCCCACTCGTGGGCTGCGCCTTCCGCCGTCGACCGGTTTCAGTACTCAGGATCGGGCTCCGTGCGGTCCATGTCGCCGTTGGCTGTTGCCGCCACAGCGTTGCGGCAACGATCCACGACGACGTTCCGGCCCAGAAGACCCTTATGCCGCGATCAGACGGTGCCGTGGCCGGTATGTTTGGTGCCGATACGTTGCGCGGCCCTGGCGGGAGGCCACTACGTGATCAGCGGCGACGACCTGCGGACCGCGCGTCTGAGCTGTGGGCTGAGTCTGGGCCAGCTGGGCCGTCTGATCGGCCGCGACAAGGGCCATCTCAGCCGTGTCGAGACGGGGCATGGCCGGCAGGTCACCCCAGCGCTCCTTCACGCCTACGAACAGGCACTCGGGGTCAAGATCGTAGCGGCTTCCTCCGAGGATCCGGCCCCGTCCGACGAAACCGCCGAGGCTCGCACGCTGTCTGCGCTGCGTGAGGTATCGGCGGTCGGCTCCGGCGAGACCGAGGCAGATCTCCTGATCGTGCGTGGGACCTCGACCGCAGAACTGATCAGCCGTTTCACGAAGGAGGATCTTGCCTATGACCGTCGTGAAGCAGCACGTTCCCTTGTCGCCATCCTCTTCGGTGCGGCGTTGCTCGAACGAGCTGAGGGTTGGCTGTTCGCCGCCGAGCCGTCGTTGACGCCGCGACGTACCGCCGGCATTGGGTATCAGGAGATCGAGCAGATTGAGCAGGGGGCGCGGCTGTTCCGTTCGTGGGACAACCAGTTCGGCGGCGGTCTTCGTCGTAAGGCGGTCATCGGCCAACTGACGGAGGTCGCCGACGAGCTGCGCGACTTCTCCCACCCTGCTGAGCTGACGCGGCGCCTGCACGGCGCGATGGCACAGCTCGCCGCGACCGCGGCGACGATGTCCTGGGACTCGGGCCAAGGCGGGGTCGCGCAGCGGTACTACCTGCTCGCGCTGCGCGCGGCCAAGGCCGCTGACGATCCCGCGTTCTGCGCGAACATCCTCGCCGGGATGGCGCGCCAGCAGTACTACCTCGGCCGTGTCTCTGAAGGACTTGAACTGGTTCGCCTCGCGCAGGACGGCACCGGCCGGCGTCTGACCCCTGCTGTCCTCGGGATGTTGCACACGCGGGAGGCGTGGGCGTATGCGAAGCAGGGCCGGCTCGGTGCGTTCCGCCGGGCGACTGGTTACGCGGAGGATCGCTTGCGGGACGCCGATCCGACCGTCGAACCGTACTGGATCTCCTACTTCGATCAGGCTGAACTCGCCGGCGTCACCGGAGGACGGCTCCTTGAGATCGCCTACCAGGCACCCGAGCATGCCGACGAAGCGGCGACCTGGCTGGGCCAGGCCGTAGCGCTGCGAGATCGCCACAGCCTGCGGAGCGCGGCGCTCGACCAACTCGGGTTCGCTGAGGTCCGCCTGATCCAGGGCGAGTACGACGAAGCGGCCCGGCTCGGTCATGAAGCCGTGAACACGGTGGAACAGACGCAGTCGACCCGGGTGCGGGTCAAGCTTGCCGAGTTCTACCGCCACGCCGGAAGTACGACAGCGACGGGCACGATCGCCGCGCTGCGCAGCCGAATAGAACCCATCCTGCGCGCGGCGCCGGCCGCCTGACCCGTCGCGACAGATCGAAGAGGAGGCCGGATTCGTGGTCCGCGTCGGCATAACCGGTCATATGGATCTCACACCCGCCAGCGCAGAACTTGTCCGCGCTGCCCTCACCGAAGCTCTCACCCCGCAGGCGCAGAAGGGACTCACGGGAGTCAGTTGCATCGCGGCCGGAGCGGACAGCATCTTCGCCGATGTTGCGCTCAGTCTTGGCGGCGAGTTGGAAGTCATCCTGCCGGCCTCCGACTACCGAGCGCGGAAGGTCAAACCAGACCACGCCGAGCTGTTCGACGCGCTCATTAGTCGCGCCGCGCACGTGCGAGTTATGCCCTTCGAGGAGTCCAACCGTGCAGCCTACGAGGCTGCGAACGAGGCGCTCCTGGGCTCCGTCGACCTCCTCATGGCCGTCTGGGACGGCCGGTCACCGGTCGACCGAGGTGGTACGGCGGCGGTGGTCGAGTCCGCCAGGTCCAGGAGCCTGCGGGTGGAGATCATCTGGCCTTCCGGCGCTGAACGTCTCAGCGACGTCAAACGATGACCGCCGCGCGGTCCGAAGCACACTGGGCGGGAATCCCGCTTCACATCATGGCGACGAAGATCCGCTTGGCTCGATCCGCTGTCGACCAGGGATGACGGAACTGTGTTTCCTCCTTGCTCCACGGACCCGGAATACAGGACGTTGAGAGGGTCCTGCTGGCATTTCAGAGATGAGATGCGCTGGGAAGGCGTCCCAGGATCGGGACGGCCGTGAAGGGTTCGGCGTAGTGGGTGCCACAGCGGGCTCCCCAGAGGCGGGCAAGGTTTTCGGCCATGGGACCGAAGTGATCGGTGATGGGCTGTGTGGTGCTGTGTGCGGCGAGGGCGCGCATCTTCGTCGAGTAGGTCTGGGTGATATCGATGATCGCAGTGGCGGCGAGTGGGCCGTCCAGGGTCAGCGAGTTGTACGTGTCGCAGGTATAGAGCCGCCGCGGGAAGCCGGTGGCGATGACCGCGTCGGGGAGGGCCGCGAGGACGGACGCCGCGAGGCCCCGGTGGTCCGGGTGGACATCGGCGAACGGATGGGTGATGACCACGTCCGGACGTAGCTCCGTCAGCACAGCGCTCAGCGCCTGGGGCGTCACGGGATCGTCGAGGAGCTGGAGGTGCGCGCCGAGGATGTCGGCGCCAGCAGCGGCCTCAGCGAGGCGGGCGGGGTCTGACGGCGGGATCGCGATGGTGACGTGGGCGGACTGGGCGTGAAGCGCGAGGGTGCCGCCGGCCCACAGCTCCGCGTCGTCGGGGTGGGCCATCACCGCGAGCAGCGCGGAGCGTCGAGAAGCTCCGGGCCCGGTCATGGCGCCGTGGGGGCGCCGTCGGCCCACCAGAGCCCGAGTTTGGTGATGATCTCGCCTGGGATCGGGAACGCGGCGGTCGGAGTGCCAGCGGGCTCGTGCGGTACTGGGAGGTCACGGCGCAGGCGGATCATGTCGCGCCAGGCGAGGATCTGCGGCCATGCGGTGTGGATCGCGGCGCCTCGGGTGCCGGTCAGGCGGCCGGAGGCTGGGAGGTCGTCGAGACTGAGGCCGTCGGCGAGGAGCGCGGCGGCGGTCTTCGGCCCGATGCCGCGGATGCCTGGGATGTTGTCGGCGGGGTCACCGGCGAGCGCGCGCAGGTCGGGGAACTGGGCGGGTTCGACGCCATAGCGTGCGCGGACGTCGGCTGGTCCGAGGAGGCGGTTGCCGGGGTGGCGGGCGGTGTTGAGGACGCGGACCGCCTGGCCGAGCCCGTCCGGCCCGGTGAGGAGCTGGAAGTAGTCCTGGTCGGTCGAGAGGATCAGCACCTCGCGGGCGGGTCGGGCCGCGTGGGCGAGGGTGGCGATGGCGTCGTCCGCCTCGGCGTCCTCGCATTCGAGCCAGGCGACGGCGAGCAGGTCGAGGCCGGTCTTAATGTCGGCCAGCGCTTCGAGCGGCCGGCGGGCCTCCTCGTTAGTAGGCCGGTTGGCTTTGTAGGCAGGATCTGCGGCCTGGCGGCCGGCGGCGCCGTGCTCACCGTCGAAGACGACAAGGACCTCAGGCCAGCCGGCGAGCTCGGCGGTGATCGCCTTGCGTAGCAGCGCGAAGAACATGAACTGGGTCGTGATGTCACGCCGAGCCGGATCCCGGGAGTAGATCTGCGCGGGCGTGGCGAAGCAGGCGCGGTAAAGCAGGTTGTGCCCGTCAACGAGCAGGAGAGGTACCAGGGACATCGTTCACCACACCGCTTTCAGGAATGCGTCAGCGACAGTGGTGGGCCGATAGTCCCGTGACCGGTAGTACGCAGCACCACACGTTGCGCTGTAGCGTAGCGGATCAGTGAGTAGCGTCTTCACGGCCTCCCAAAGCCCGGCGGGGCCGCGGTCGGGTGGGACGAGGATGCCGGCGTCGCCGATGAGGTCGGGCAGGTTCCCGACGGAGTAGGCGATGACGGGTGTGCCGGCGGACAGGGACTCGGCGGCGACGAGGCCGAAGGTCTCGCGCAGCGACGGCACGATGGTCACTGCGGCGCGGGCCAGCCAGGCGGGCACCTGCGCCCAGCGCAGCGGTGGATGCAACGTCGCGCCGGCTGCGGTGGCGGCGGTCTGGCAGGCGGCGAGCAGCGTCGTCTGGCCGCCGGGGTGTTCCTCGAAGCCGGCCCTGGCGAGCGTGACCTCGACGGGGCGGGTTCGTGGGCCTGAGGGTCGGGCGGCGAGGAGTTCGAGGACGCCCTTCTCGCGTCCGAGTCGGGCCGCGACTCGGACGGGCCCGCGTCGGCGGAGCTGTTCGCGCTCAGCGGCATCGGGTCGGGGGACGTCGTCGGGATCGATGAGCAGCGGGTTGGGGACGACGCGCCAGCTGTCCGTCCGATAGCCCTGGGCGTTCGCCTCGTGCAGGACGGTGGCCGACGGGGAGATCACGGTGTCGGCGGAGTCGAGGGCGGGGCGGAGGTCCTGGGGGTCGCCGACGACGTGGACGGCCAGGACGGCCCGGACGGGGAGGTCGGCGGCGATCCGGCCGAGGCCCCAGAGCGCGTCCGCGTAGACGATGACGTCGGCGCGGGTCCGTGCCGCGAGTGCGCCGAGCTGAGCGGCAAGCGCGGGGCGGTTGTTCTCGATGCAGGCGCGTAGCGCGTCGTCGTCGCAGGGGAACGACACCGGTAGCTGCAGCGGCACCACGTCGGGGTCGTCGGGAGGGTGCGGCGCTGCGGTGGCGATGAGGGACCGGTGGCCGGTGGCGTTCAACCCGGTCGTCAGGCCGGCGATGGCGCGTTCGATCCCGGCGGGTGCGTCGCGCCGGTAGGACGCGAGGACGAACAGGACAGTGCCGCTGGTCGGGCGTGGGCCGCCAGGGGTCATCGCCGGTACGCCTGCGTGGGGAGTGGCAGGTCTGTCATCGTGTCGGCGGGCGGTTGGGTCTCCCAGGGGAAGACGACCCAGTCCCGGAGGTCGGCCCAGACCCACAGGTCGGGTGGGGCCGTGGATCCGGCGTTCAGGCAGAGCGTGGCGGTGACCAGCTGGGTACCGGTCGGTGCGCGCTCGGCGAGCGCGGCGACAACGGTCCGCAGGGTGGCTCCGGAGCCGCAGATGTCGTCAACGACGAGGACCCGGCCTGCTGGCGCGAGGTCGCCTGGGTCGCACCAGACCTGGCCGGTGGCGGGGCTGTAGTGGGCGTCGGTCGGGTTGTGGCGGGCACGCACCATCGTGGGTCTGACGCCGAGCTGGGTCGCGATCTGGGTGGCGGGGACGGTGCCGCCGTCGGCGATCCCGACGACCTGGGTGAAAGCGCCGAAGTTCTCGGTGGCCGCGGTGGCGAGCAGCTGGACGGCCCGATCGAGAGCGGGAGCCGTCAACCGCCACAGGCGGCTGTGCTCGAACACGCGGGCGGTCACGCGGAGCCGTCCGGTGCCGTCAACGCCAAGCCGGTCGGACCGTGCAGGCGGTCGGTCGGGCCGATGCCGGCGGCGTCGGGCTGGTTGCGCCAGACCTGGCCGTCGGCGCGAACGACCGTGAAGTTGCCGGCGGCGGCGCGGGTCCGCAACCGGACGGCCAGACCGGCGGGGACGGCGAGGCTGTCCACAAGAGCGCGGGCGACGGCGTCACCGACGAGCTCGGCCGTCAGCGCGGCGCCCTCGCCGAGCGGCAGCATCTGCAGGAACGTGACCCCCTGCGCGCCGAGACGGGCGGCCAGATCGACAAGGCACTGCAGGTCGCGGCGGGTGAGGCTGGCGCGGATCACCGTCTGGATCTGGACCGGGAGGCCGGCAGCGCGGGCGGCGACGATGCCGCCGAGGGCCCGGTCGAAGCTTCGCCGACCGCGCATGGCGTCGTGGCGGTCGGGGTCCGGCCCGTCGAGGCTGACGCGGACCGCGTCGACGTGCCTGGCCAGGGCTGCGGCGCGGCGCGCCAGCTGCCAGCCGTTCGTGGTGACACTGACCGCCAGGCCGCCGGCGACGAGGAGATCGGCGAGGTCGGGCAGGTCGGTGAGGAGCAGCGGTTCGCCACCGGAGATGTCCACGCCAAGGACGCCGGAGCTGGCGATGGCCTGGCCGGTGCGGGCACGGTCCGCCGCTGGCAGCTCGGGGAGCTGTTTGTCGTCCAGGCAGTGGGGACAGGCCAGGTTGCAACGCACCAGCGGCGACCAGCACAGCGAGACCGGCCAGCCCGAGTTCAGCGAGGCTGGGTCGATCTGCGGCCAGCCGGCGAGCTCGCGGTCGTCGTAAGTCCGGCGGCCTGCCGGGAGCGGCCGGTCGGCGAGTCGGGTCTGACCGGTGAGCGGGTCGTAGACGATGGTCTGCCCGCCGATCTCGGCGGCGGCGACCGTGCGGTTCACGACAGCACCTCGCAATCCGCCAGCAGCTCGCGGGTGGCGCGCAGGAACTCCGCGGATTGGCCGCCCGGTGGCGGTTGAGCGAGTAGACGGCGGTAGAGCGCGAGGGTGTCAGGCCAGGTGGCGAGCTTCGCCGCCCACGCTGCGGGGGCGTCTGGCGGGTCGAGGTGGTAACCGACGAGCTGGCGCAACGGGGCGACCCGCAGCCCTGCGGCGATCAGTACCGCGCCCAGGTAGGTGTCCTCGCAGCCCCAGCCCGTCCTGCCGAACGCGGCGTGCAAACCACCGACGTCCAGGAGCGCGGCGCGTGGCGCGGCCATGACGGCGGTGACGACCATGCGAGGTAGATCCCAGTCGTAGTACCACCGGCCCTCGCCCAAAGCGCGCAGGTCGTCGGTGGCATCCAGCGGCCGGCCATCGAGCGGAGCGGTCAGCGTGATGCCGGAGTAGGGCAGGACCGTCTCGACGGGCGGGGTCCACCGCACCCGCAGGTCCGCGGCCAGGCTTGCGGCCTGTACCGGGACCACCGCGTGCCCATCGCCGTCGGCGGTGAAGGGCACGTTGTGGCGAAACCCGACCAGCACGAGGTCCGCGGTCGCACGGGCAGCGACGTCCGCGAGGGCATGCGGCGGAAGCACCATGTCGGCGTCCAGGAAGAGGACGGTGTCCGCCTGCGCGAGCGCGGTGCCGGCGTTGCGGGCGGCGGCGCTGCCCTGCCGCGACGGCAGCCGCACGACCGTGGGCCCGAGCGGATGGCCAACGGCGACGCGGAACGTCGCGTCGGTGGAGGCGTCATCAACGACGATGACCTCGAACGGCCCCCGGGTGTCCTGCGCGCGCAGCGCGTCGAGGACCTGGCCCAGGCAGTAGGCGACGTTGCGCGCCGGGATGACGACCGAGACCGCGCCGCCGCTGGTCTCGGCGGGTGTCGGCGCGTGCCAGTCGAGTTCGTGGCGCTGTTCGAATCGGCGCAGCGCGTCGGTGTACTCGTTGTCCCGCCGGGCAAGGGTGTCCCGGACGGAGAGGGTGCTGGTCAGCGGCATGGCTGGCTCCAGGTCGTGAGGATCTGTTCGGCTCGCGGCCAGCCGCCGACCGGGTCCTCGACCCAGTGCAGGAGACCGGGCGCGAGCAGGCCGGGCAGGTCGGCAAGGGCCAGAAGATAGAGCGGTTCGGCGACGATCAGGACCTCCCTGGGAGGACCGCCAGCAGCCAGTTCACGGCCGGCCGCGTGAGCGACCTGGGGACGTAGCTCGAGCGCACGCGCGGCATCGAGGCGCCGGTCGTAGGGCAGCAGCGGGGTGCCACCGTGGATCAGGCCGTGTTCGGCGGAGAGGATCCAGACGCGGCGCCGCAGGTCGGGCTGGTCGGCGAGGACCGATCGCAGCTCGGGGATCCGGCCGCCCTGGTAGAGGTCGAGAGCCGGAATCGGGACGGTGGTCGACGTCTTGCGCCGTGAGCAGCCGATGATCACTGCGGGTGCGGTCTGGCCGGGGGTCGTCATGGTTCTCGGACCAGGCGGAACCCGATGCCGGGTGAACGCAGCTCGGCCGGGGCGGCGTTGAGGAAGGTGCACTGCGCGTAGAGAGGTGGCGAGGCATACGAGCCACCGCGGATGACCGCGCCGCCGCCGAGCACCGTGGTGGCGGTCCACTCCCAGACGTTGCCCGCCACATCCAGCAACCCCTCGGGCGTCGCGCCCAGCGGGCAACTCCCGGCCGTCTGGGGCTGCTCGTGTCCGGCCGGCACCAGGACGGCCTTCCCCGGAGCCCACTCATGGTCGCCCCACGGATAGCGGCGTCGGCCTGGGCCGGCGGCCATCCACTCCCACTCGACCGACCGCGGAAGCCGGCCCCCAAGCTGGCGTGCCAGGTTGGAGGCGCCGTCCCAGTCGACCATGGTGACCGGGATGTCCGTTCCGGGACCGCTCCCCAGATCGGTGTAGGTGACAGGGGTCGCGGTCCACCACAGCGCGGGCACGGCAATCGGACGCAGCCGGTCGCCGAACAGGCAGGTGCCCGCTTCCACGAATCTCCAGGTGAGGGACACAGGGCTCTCCTTTCGGTCACCCGGCGATGAGGAACAGGTCCTCGACATTCGCGGCCGTCCGGACCCTGCTCTTGGTCAGGTGCGGGCGTAGGCCTTCCGCGGCGAGCGCCTCGGTCACGGCCCCGAACGCACGGACGGCGGCGTCCTGCGTGGCGGTGAAGACGCAGTAGTTGTCCGCGAACCGGACCACCGGCAGATGCGCGAGGCGGGCGTCGACCCGGGAAAGCCGCAGGTTGATCAGGAGCGGGGCGAGGCCGCTGCCCGGGATCATCGGATCGGAAAGGCCGCCAAGGATCGTCCGGAGCCGGTCGAGGAAAGTGCCGTCGTGGACATGGGCTGCTACCCAGTCGACCACCTGGTCCACCGTGGCGCCCTCGGACGCTCGGGCCACGTCGAGGTCCGCGACGAACCCCAGGCCCTTGGCGAGATGGTTGCTCGCGGTCCGCAGCGCGGTGATCCGATTGCGCCCAGGCCGGTAGCCCGACACCCAGGGAGCGAGGACGGTCGCTTCCAACACGGGCTCGACAGCGCCGCGCAGCGCGCGGTGTACGACGCGGTCCTCGGCGGTCGGTATCGCGACCGTGAAGGTCTTGCCGGTGTAGGCCGTGACCGAGGTGAGGCGCAGCGGGCCCGGTTGCCACGTCCCGTCGAACAGCCGGCGACTCAACGCGTGCAGCCGCTCGGGTAGGCCCTGGCGGTACTGAGCCCAGGTGACCCTGTCAGCCCCGGGCGCCGAACGGCGACGCATACACGCCCGCGCCGCCCGGTGAAGATACTTCTCGTCGGCGAACAGCGGCATCAGGGAATGTGTCGCCGGCAGCCGCGCACTTTCTGCTATTGTCGGTACTGCCTGAGCGGCAGGAACGCTCCCGCCGCCCCCAATAACGGGTTCGCTCTCCCACACGCGCGGCCCGGGGCGACGGGAAAGACGTCCCCGCTCAGGTCCTTCACCAGACTTTTCAACGGCCACGTTCGTCTCCCCACAGGACAATGTGCAGCCTGCTGGACAAATGCCAGCCCCTGGCAAGCACAGGCCCGGCGAGCGCACGCAGCCCGCCGCCGATCTGCTCCTCGGAGGTGCCCTCCGGCATGACCCAGACGGGCGCCAAGCTGTAGTCCTCGACAAGCTGCCCCACCTCGTCGAGGTCCCTCGGATCGCAGGCAACGAACTTGAACACCGCCCGCCCGCTCGCCGCGAACGCGCGCAGCGCGTCGGGTCGGATGCGTCGGCGCTCCGGAAGACCGCTGTTGGCGAGCTTCGGGGACACCACGAACCGCGCCACCGCGGCGAGCAGATCGCCGCCTGGGGCGATGATTCCGCTGGTCTCGACCTCGACCCGACGGCCATCGCCCGTCAGCGACCGGGCCAGCTCGATCAACGCGCTCTGCTGGGCCAAAGGCTCGCCGCCCGTCAACACCACCAACTCGCAAGCGTGGCCCCGCACCCAGCCGAGCAGCTCGGCGACCTCGACCTGCCGGCTCTGCGCGGCCAGGTCAAACCGAGACCGATCCCAGGTATACGGCGTGTCGCACCACTGGCAGGCAAGCGGGCAACCGGACAGCCGGACGAACAGAGCGCGCTGCCCGCTCGCAGGCCCCTCGCCCTGAAACGTCGGACCGAACGTCTCGGCCACCCGCAGCACCGTGGCGCTCACGTCGAGGTCTGCCGGTACTCGGCCCAGCTCGACGGCGTCTCCGACACCCGGACCGCGACAATCTGCCCGCAGGCAAGGGTCGGCGCGAGATGCTGCGTGCACCAGCCGAACAGATGCGCCGCCAATGCCTCCGACGTCGGCTCGACAGCGAGTACGTCGTTAAGAAGCCGATGGTCGAACTGCTCATCGAGGTACCGGCCTAACGGCGCCAGATCGGCGAAGTCAGTCACGAACCCCGGGTCGACCAGGCCGTCGGCCTGTAGGTGCAGTTCGACGGTGTAGGTGTGACCGTGCAGCCGGCCGCATTTGTGACCGGCGGGCAGGCCGTGCAGCACATGCGCCGCGTCGAAGGTGAACCGCTTCCCGATAGAGAACATCGCTCACCGCTCGACGTAGTCAGTCGGGTCGGTGACCCCCGCGAGCACGAACGCTTCCCGCCGCTCGGTACAGGTCCCGCAGGTGCCGCAGTGCGCGACCTCGCCCCGATAGCACGACCAGGTGTCACCAAACGGAACACCCAACTGCGCACCACGCCGGACGATCTCTGCCTTCGTCCAGGTCAGGAACGGCGCGAGCACCTGGAACCCGTCAGCCACGAACCCCTCGTTCGCGACCCGCGCCGAATACTCGAAGGCCTGGACGAACTCCTCCCGACAGTCCGGGTAGATAGCGTGGTCACCGCTGTGCGCGCCGAAGGCCACCGCGCCCGCGCCATGCGCAACCGCCAGCGCGACCGCGATGTCGAGCAGCAGCGCGTTGCGGTTCGGCACGACAGTGATCCGCATCGTGGCGTCGGTGTAGTGGCCGTCCGGGACGCTGACCGCAGCGTCCGTCAGCGCGCTACCGGCCAGCAGCCGCCCCACCGCGCGCAGGTCGATCACGTCATGCGGCACATCAAGCCGTCCAGCCAGCGCCACTGCGAAGTCCAACTCGCGACGATGCCGTTGGCCGTAGTCGACCGAGACCAGCCGCAGCCCATAACCGCCGTCTGCCAGGTGATAGGCGAGCGTCGTACTGTCCAGGCCGCCTGAAGCGACCACCACCGCGCTCGACCCCGATGGAACAGAAGAATTGATCATCTCCGTGCCTCTCATCTACGAGTGCCACCAACAGGCATGAGGCGGAGCAAAATCGAGCGCGCTGCGAGACCTCCGCGTCCACTCACGCCCAACGACGAGGATTGCGGTCAGTGATGGACTTGTCGCTGTTGCCCGTTGCCGCCACAGTGTTGCGGCAACGGTCAGCGCAGATGAGGCGACGACCAGGTCGCGTATGTCCCGTCTAGGCAGTGCGACCGGCGGTACGTTGGAGCCGCTTCAGTGCGGTCCGTATGGCGGGAGACCATGACGTGATCAGAGGCAACGACCTGCGAACCGCACGCCTGGGTTGCGGAATCAGCCTCGGACAACTCGCCCGCATGATCGACCGCGACAAAGGCCATCTCAGCCGGGTCGAGACCGGAAGTCGTGAGGCAACACCCGCGCTCATCCGCGACTACGAGCAGGCACTCGGCGTCCGCGTCGCGGCTCCCATCGATCGGCGAGCTGATGCCGCACCTACTGATGGCGACGGGACGTCTGACGTCACACAGACGACGGGCGCTCCTGACCGCACTGCGGGCGTCGAGGCGAGCCCTGGGACCCACCTGTCCGGGGCGGGAGGTGTTACAGCTCTTTCCGAGTGGGATGAACTATCGATGATCCACCGTCGAGACTTTCTCGCTGGCGCCGCTGGACTCAGTGCGCTGGCGCATCTGGAGTCATACCTGGTCACCCTGCAGCGAGAACCAGCTGCCCAGGTCGCTGTGCTGCGCGCCGCCTTGTCCGCGCAGCGGCTGCGCGACGGCACCCTGCCCCCGACGGAACTCGCCGACATCGTGGCAGGTCACCTACGGCTGCTACGAGACGTGGCCGTCGCCGCCGGAGACGAGGAGACCGTCGCATCGGCGCACGAGGCAGCGAGCGAGGGCTTCGGATTCCTGGCCTGGCTCGCGTGGGATACGTGGGAGATCGGCTCAGCGCAACGCCACTACCGCACGGCGGTTCGGTTCGCCCGTGCGTCAGGCCACCCGACACTGCCCGCCTACATGCTAGGGAGCGCCGCTGCATTTGCCGCCCAGACAGGCGACCTGCACCGAGCGGTCCTCCTTGTAGGGAGGTCACAACAGGCACTCCCCGTCCGCCGGCACCCGGTGGCCGATGCCTGGATGGACGCCGTGTCTGCCTCCGTCTATGCCGCTGCCGGCGACGAGCACGAGACGTGGCGCAGTCTGGACGCAGCGGAGACCGCTGTCGGGCGAATTCCCCACGGCGAGGCGCCGCCCTGGCCGTGGATCATGCGTTTCGACAAGGCCAAACTCGCCGGCTACCGGCTCACCGCGGCCGTCGACCTGCGCCGCCCTCAGGTCGCCCTCGATGCCGCCCGCGACCTCACGGCCGGCACAAACCCGAACCGCAACGCACAGCACGGGCTGACCCTCCTGCGCGAAGCAGACGCGCACGCGCAGGCCGGCGACTACGACCAGTGCGCTGCACTCGCGACCCACGCGCTGGTCACCGCCGCACCGACAAGCTCCCAGCGAGTCATACGCGCGGCCTGGCACACCCGGCACGCCATCCCCGGCCAGACAACGTCAGAAGAGATCCGCCGGTTCGACGCGGCACTGCACGGCACCGACCCCGCCGATATCTGAAGGACCACACATGCCCACGATCGGGATCACAGGTCACCGAGGACTGCCCGCCGACATCGAGGACTACGCCCGCAGCGAGATCCTCAAAATCCTCAGCCGATACGAAGGCCCCGACCTCGTCGGAATCAGCTGCATCGCCGACGGCCCCGACAGCATCTTCGCGCAGGAAGTTCTAAACCACGGCGGGCAGCTGACAGTCGTTGTCCCGGCGACACGCTACCGCGAGGGCCTTCCGGAGACACATCACGCGCTGTACGACGAGCTACTCGGCGAAGCCACCAGCATCGTAGCTCTTCCACACGAAGCATCCGAGTCGACCGCGCATCAAGACGCCAGCGAAAGGCTCGTAGACAAGGCCGACCTGCTCATTGCTGTATGGGACGGCCAGCCCAGCCGCGGCTTCGGTGGCACCGCGGACGTCGTTGCATACGCCTACAACACTGGAAAGACCGTCGACATCGTGTGGCCAGCAGGAGCGCAACGGCCATAGACGTGACGGTGGGAAGCCTGACGGCAATCTATCTATCCCGTTTGGGCGACCTGAGCGTGTGTCGGGATGATGGCGAGGGTGTCGGAGCGTCCTTGAGGCCGGGTTTGGTCGGCGCGCGGATCGTCGTGCGACGCCAAGCGGTTGATCACTGCGACCCGCCGCACGGCACCGCGTCCCCGGCCACTCGTCTCGCGGCTGGGTCGGACCGCCTCGCAACGCGCGCGTCCTCGCGTCCGACAGCGGTGGCACGATGCGGCTGTCGGCAGCGATGACCTGTGGGCTCAATGCAACACCGCCGACTTGCCGGATTGCACGTGACCAAGCCCGACTACGTTCGTCTGAACGTCTGATTGTGCGCGCTGCGCCAGCTCTGCCATCCTGGGATGCAGTACGGGGGTGGGCGCAGACGCGGCGTCGCCGGCCAGTTTTCCGGTCGTCGCGGCGGATCTCACGCTGCCGGATCGTGCCGTGGCTGAGGGCCTAACCTCCGGCGAGATCGCGGAGCTGGCGGGCCTGTTCTACGGGGAGCGGGTGGCGCGCCAGTTGCTGGAGGCCGCTGGTTTGACGCGGGCGGATCAGCCGGCCTGGGGGCCGACCGCCCGGACGTTCTGGACTGAGGTCAGCATGCTGCTGGCGGCCGGAGTGCTGGCGGACGGCTGCCGCCGAGTTATCACGGAGGCCCACAGGCGATTCCCTGCGAACCAGGTCCTCGGCCGTGCCGACAGGTTCGCGACGCGAGCCGAGGCTCCACGTCCCAGGGCCGACATGTGGTCATCCCGGGCCGCCGACCAGGGTGTGTCAACGGTTTCTGAAATTTGACCCCCTGGGGGTCCGTGAAATTTGACCCCGGGTCGAATTCAAGATCAGGTAGTGCGGTGGTGCGGGCAGGTCGTGGTGGTCTTGCCGGCGTGGTTCGCGCGGGTGATCAGGCCGGCGAGGACGGCGATGGTGGTGGCTTCCCAGGTGCGGGCGAGCCAGGCGACGATCCGGGCGTCGAACGCGCCGAGGGTGACGCCGGTGGCCGTGAGGACGGCCAGGAGGTGGTCGTGGCGCAGCGCCGGGGCCTGGAGGGGGTCGAAGTCGGTGTGGACGGCTCGGGCGAGCGGGCTGTGGCGGGCTTGGGCTTCGGTGGTGAACGGGCCGTCGGGCGGGGCCTGCCCGGTGGTGGTCACGGGCGGTCCTGGTCGGGGCGGCCCTTGGTGAGGAGTTCGCGGCGTTGGCGGGTGCGGTAGGAGTCGCCGGTGAGGGTGAGGACCTCGGCGTGGTGGACGAGCCGGTCGATCATCGCGGCGGCGACGATGTCGTCGGAGAACGTCTCGCCCCAGCGGCCGAAGGGGAGGTTCGAGGTGACCAGGACGGAGCCCTGTTCGTAGCGGGAGGCGATGAGTTGGAAGAACAGGTTCGCGGCGTCCTGGCCGAAGGGGATGTAGCCGACCTCGTCGATGATGATGAGCTTGTAGCGGCGGATCTTCGTGAGTTCGGCGTCGAGGCGGCCGGCGTGGTGGGCGTCGGACAGCCGGGTGATCCAGTTCGAGGCGGTGTCGAACAGGACGGAGTAGCCAGCCTGGGTGGCCTTGACGCCGAGGCCGATCGCGAGGTGGGTCTTGCCGATCCCGGGCGGGCCGAGTAGGACGACGTTCTCGGCCTTCGCGACGTAGGTCGAGGTCGCGAGGTGCGCGAGGAGGTCGCGGCGCAGGGACGGCAGGTGGTCGAGGTTGAAGTCCTCCAGCGTTTTGACGGTCGGGAAGTGGGCGGTGCGGATCCGCATGACGGTGCCCTTGGACTCGCGGTCGGCGACCTGGCGCTGGAGCAGCGCGGCGAGGTAGTCCTCATGCGACCAGTTCTCGGCGCGGGCTTGGTCGGCGAGCTGTTCCCAGAACGCGCCGATCGTCGGGGTCTTCAGGACCCGGGACAGGTAGGCGATCATCGCGGGGAGGCCGTCGCGGGGCGGGGCGGTGCTGGTCATGGCTGGTTCTCCGTTCCGGTGGGGTTGAAGTCGACGCCGAACAGGGCGTCGTAGTCGGGCAGGGCGCGCAGCGCGACCGGGTGCCCGTCGGCGTGCCGGCGGCTCTGGCGGGCCTGGCGGTCGGCGGCCAGGGCCTGGCGCATCGCCTTCGCGGCCGCCGCGTGGGCGGGGTCGGTGACGACTGCGTGCGGCGCCCAGCTGCGCGGGTGGCGGGCCGCCTCCTGGCCGTCGCAGGTCACGGTGACGGTGTCGAGCGACGCGATGACGTCGACGAACCGGCCGATCCTCCGCGGGTCGACGGAGTAGTCGGACGCGTCGACGCGGACGTAGTAGTCCCGGCCGAGCCGGACCCGGCTGGCCAGGCCGACCGCCGGGGCGACCGGCGGCAGCGGCAGCATCGCGGCCTGGTCGGTTTCGAGCAGGTCGACCGGGCGGGCGCCGAGCGACCGGACGGTGCGGGTGTTCGCCGAGGCCAGCCAGTCCGTCAGCTGGCCGTTGAAGTCGGCCGGCGACGCGAACCCCCGCCCGGGGAGGAACGACGTCTCCAGATAGCCGTTCGCCCGCTCGACGACGCCCTTGAACTCCGGGTCCCGCGGCGGCGCGAGCCGGATCCGCGTCGCCAGCGTGCCCGCGAACGCCGCCGCCGGCGCGGTCGGACGGCCACCCCCGCCGATCGCGGCCTCCCGGTCCCAGACCAGCGTCTTCGTGACCCGCCCGATCCCGGAGATCAGCAGCCACATCCCCGCGAGGATGTCCCCGGCCTGCCGCGACGGGATCATCGTCGCCGCCAGGAACCGGGAGAACCCCAGCGCCATCACCAGCACCGGCGCCACCCGCTCCCGGCCGGGGGCGACCGGCACCGGCACCGGCGGGAACCACAGGTCACACTGCGCGACCTGCCCCGGCTCGTAGACGACCCGGTCCACCGGGTCGATCCCGACATACTCCGGCCGGATCACCGCCAGACGCCGCTTCAACGGCGACAACGAGTAAGTCCAGCCGATCCGCGCAGCGACCACCGGCGCCGGCATCCGCGGCCACTCCACCAGCAACGCCCGAATCTGAGGCTCGAACGGATCGACCACCGACCCCCGCGCCGCCCGCTCGTATCTCGGGGGACCGTCCGACGCCAACGCCCTACGGACCGTGTTCCGCGCAACCCCAAGCCGCCGGGCGATCTCCTTGATCGGGACCTGCTCGGCCCGATGCAACCTACGGATCTCCGCCCAGTCCTCCACCTTCAGCACCTCCCTACGCAAGCAGGGGGGTCAACATTCGGAGGTCCCCAGGGGGTCAGTTTTCACGGACCGGCGACAGGGTGCTCCGCAGACACAGACTCCCGGTGTGGTGGGGTCGCAGGGCGTTCGCCGAGACTCCCTCCTCTCACAGGAAGACGTTTTCGACCGCTACGGTACGGAGTCTGATGTCGTCAACGGCCGGTACGCGTTGGGAGCTGGAATCGGCTATGGCGGCATGGTCGAGGTCTACCACGGCCGCGATGTCCGGATGGGCCGGGACACAGCCATCAAGGTGCTGCGCTCGGACCACGCCCGTGACCCTAACTTCCTGAAGCGCTTCGAGCGGGAAGCCCGGTCCGCTGCCCACCTGCACCACCCGGCGATCGTGCACGTATTCGACATGGGCGAGGGTGTGATCAACGGAAGCACCCTGCCCTACATGGTCATGGAGTTCATCGAGGGCCGGACTTTACGCGAGGCGCTCCAGCGGGAAGGGCCGTTCGATGAGCGGCGCGCGATGGAGATTACGTCTGACATCTGCGCCGCACTAGACCACAGCCATAGCAGGGGCATCTTTCACCGGGGCATCAGGCCCGCGAAGGTCATGCTCGCCCCGGACGGCGGGGTCAAGATTATAGGCTTTGGCAGCACCATATCGGTGACGATGGCCGGCGCCCGAGGCGTTCCGAGCATCGCCCCGTACATTTCCCCCGAGCAAGCCTGCGGGGGCAGATCCGACGCCCGCAGCGACGTCTATTCTGTCGGTGCGTTGTTCCACGAGCTGATCACCGGAGAGCCGCCCTTCCGCGGCGACAGCCCGGTCGCGGTCGCCTACCAGCACGTCCGGAAGATCCCCGGCCCGCCGTCGCGGCTCAATCCGAGGGTCTCCGCCGCCGCCGATGCGATCACGCTCAAGGCGTTGGAGAATGAGCCGGATGACCGGTACTCCACTGCCGGGGCGATGCGTGATGACCTGGAAGCGGCGCTCGTCGGCCGCCGGGTAGGCGCCCAGACGACCGGGGCCCGCCCGCTCGCCGACGGCTCGATGACCGGCGCACAAATCGCCGGGTCGCCTGGCAGCGGGTACGGGAACGAATATGAGCCCGGTAGCAACGCCTACCAGTACGCCCGCCCCGACTGGGGCGAAACCAACGACACCTACGAGTTCGACCACCTCGCCGACGCCGTCGAACAAGACGACCACGGTGGCCCGCTGCGCGCGGAGTCGGTCCTCGATCGCCGCTACCGCCTCATCGGGGTTCTGTCGTCTCACGGCCCGGTCACGCTGTGGCGCGGTGACGACACCGTTCTGACCCGGCCCGTCGCGGTCCTGGTCGTCGAGCACGTCCACGACGATCCCGCCCGTCGCAAGGCCGGCCACTCGCTGCTGGCGGCGGCGGTCGCCTCCGGCCGGCTCGTGCACCCGGGTGCCGCGTCCACCTACGATGCGAGCGTCACGGACACCGAGAACGGCGAGGTCTCCTACGTCATCACCGAGTGGGCCGACGGCCGCACGCTGCGCCAGCTCACCCAGGAGGGCCCGCTGCGTCCGGAGCAGGCGGCCGCCGTCGTCCTCGGCGCCGCGCGGGTCATCGCCGCGGCGCACGAGCGCGGCCTGCGGCACGGCGGCCTGCGCCCCAGCGACGTCATCGTCTCTATCGACGGCATCGTCAAGGTGATCGACCTCGAGATCGGCGCCGTACTCGCTAGCCTCGATGGCACCGGGCCGGCCTCCGTCTCCGGGCCTGAGGTTCAGGCTGCGGACGTCCGCGCGCTCGGTGGCCTGCTCTACGCGACCCTTACCGGCCGCTGGCCGTTGCCAGGAGACGCCGGGCTGCCACCGGCGCCCTACGGGACGTTCGGACGACTGCAGAGCCCGCGTCAGCTCAACCACGAGGTGCCCCGGGACCTCGACGCCGCCACCATAGCTGCGCTCGGCGGCGAGGAGGCGGGAACCGAGCCGATCACCACCGCCGCCGAGCTGATCTCCGAACTGGAAGCGGCGCTAGATTACCGCCCACGACGAGCACAGACCATCCGGCGACCGCAAGCACCTTGGCGCGCCGCGGATGGGCACCCGGGTAGCGCCGGCTGGTGACGTCGGTGCGGCTGTGCGGGGAAAGGCCCACAGGCTCGGCCTGTTCTCGGTCGCGGGCCGGCTCGCCCACCACGCCCGACAAACCGTGCTGCGCCTGGCCGCACATCACCCCCCGGACCCACTGACCGTCGAGGCGATGACGACGCTGCGCGCACTGCCCGCCCCCGGATAACCCGGGCCACCGACCTCCCACCCCACCGACAAGAAGGAAAACCCACCCCCGGACGTGGACCGGACGCCACCGGGCGACAGCGACACACCGCCACGACCATGGGGCAGGCACCACAATTCGACATCAACAACTATGCGAGAGCAGACCGCGATCACACCCGACCGACGCGCGTGGATCAGCGATCAGTGGGCTGGCACTGTGTCTGTGCAGGTCGCGGTCCCGTGGACGGCACCGACGACGCTGATCACCGGTCCCGGCAGGATCGGGTAGCGGATCGTATTGTGGCCAATCAGGTCCACCCCTGAGAGTAGTCGAACCGTGACCTTAACCTATGTCATTCTGTGACGGCTTGGCTACCCGTGTCTAGAGTTGTTGGCGCAGGTCGGGGACCTGCTGAGGTGGTTCGAGTCCCCTCAGCTTTCCTCTGCTCGTCGGCTACTGAGCGTGTCTTGGCGGGCGGTGCTGGTTAGGTCGTGGGGTGCCTATTCGCCGAGGATGCTGGGCGCGGCCCGGCTGTGGCTGGGCCTGCGGTCCGCTTTGGCGTCTGTGGGCCATTGGGTTCCTGCGGCGGCCAGGGCTTTGAGGGAGAGCAATGGGCCGGTGCGGATCTCGTCGAGCAGCGTGGCCTGGGTGGGTTCGAGTTCAGTGAGCTGGGTCAGGATGGTGAGCAGTTCGATGAGTTCCGTGGTCCAGTCCGGGTTCCAGGTCGTTGGGTGGAGGTGGTCGAGCTGGGAGGTGCGCTTCCCGCCTGGGTCCTTCTTGCGGTAGTTGAACCAGGACTTCAGAACGTTCTTGCCACCGACCGCGTAGGCGGCTGCGGCGGCGCTGACGGGGCCGATCTCGCCGTCGCCGATGACCAGTACGTCAAAGGTGTCGTCGTGACGGAGGTTCTCGGGCATCGTCGTGATCGCTTTGATCGACCGTGGCTGGCGTGCGTCGCCGTGGGGGTAGCGGATCGAGCTGGCCGGTTGTCCTGGCGGGGCGGCGGCGCCGTAGGTGTGCAGCTTGAGCACCTGGCGGCCGAGGCCAACGGCCCTGGTCCACAGGGCCGGGTCGGCGGTGACCGGGACTCGGATACCCGGGGTGGTCAGCTGATCGACGAACGTGCTGGTGTAGCCCGGGTGGGCGATGGCACCGGCGAGGTATGCGAGCACCTCGTCGGCGCGGACCGACTGGCCGTAGGCGGCCGTGAGCGCCGCTGTGAGGCCAGGTGCGAGGTTTGCCGTGCCGTCGGGGTGCAGAAACGGGAGCACACGCCCGCCTTCGCTTCCCTTGAAGTGGTGGTAGTCAGGGAGGAGTGCGGAAAAGACCAGGCCGGGTCCGTCCTTCACGCGCTGCATGTGCTGCTCGACAACAAAGATCTGGCCGGGTACACGTGCGGCCCACAGGTCGAGGCGGGGTCTGTCCATGAGCCGGCTGTCGGGCAGAATCCACTGCCGGTCGAAGGCCCGGTAGCCGACTCGTATGGGCTGTGGCTCGGTGACTCGATCGTCGCGGAGCAGCGTCAGCGTGGTCTGGTGTGTGTCCGAGCCGGGCAGCGGACTCTTCGGTTTGGTGAGCGCGCCATCATGGCCTTCCTTGAACAGCCTTGCCTGTACTGCTGGATCGCGTTCAGCGAGCAACGTGGTCCAGCGTTCACGCAGGGTGTCCGGCGACGGGGCGTAGATCCAGGTGCGGAGCGGGAAGACTCCGGGGGAGTACCAGGGCAGCAGGTCGGCCACAGCGGGGTAGGTGTCCCAGCCGCCGTCGGCGGCGGGGGTCAGCGGGTCGGTCCAGCCGCTGCGGACTTCGCGCCATCCGTCGCCGTCGAGGCGCAGCTGCGCTAGGGCGCCGAATTTTTCCTCGCGGCGGCCGTGCAGGGCGCGGTAGCGGATGGTCGCGGGCATCTCGTGGCTGGCGCCCGGGGTGCGTAGGAACAGGCCGATAGCGAGCGGCTGGCGGACGCCCGGGAATGGTCGGGTGGGGATGTCGGGGGTCTGGCCCTCGGGGGTGAGGTCGATGATCCAGCCGTCGGTGGCGTTGCGGCGTAGGTACTCGCGCATCGCTGTGAACGCCGGGCCGGTCAGATATCCCGAGGTGGAGATGAAGCAGACGACACCGGAGTCGCCGTTGGGCCGACGGGCCGTCAGTGGGGTGGATTCCCAGACCTTCCAGGTCGCCCAGCGCCAGAAGTAGACGTAGAGGTTCTTCACCTTGGCGGAGAACTTGCCTGGTACATCCCGCAGGAAGTCGTTCAGGATGGCTGGGTGGCCCTCGCCGCCGTGCTCGACCCAGCTGCCACCGCCCGCGGCGAGTTCCTTGTAGGGCGGGTTGCCGAGGACGACCTGCACGTCGGCCTTGGCCTTGATGTCGTTGGCCTTGCGCCTCGACTGGCTGATGAGGCGCAGGGCTGAGCTGATCTGGGCGCGGGCGCTGTATGGGTCGTCGAGGGTGTCGGTGACGAACAGCCCCATCCCGTCCTTGGGCGGCTTGGCGCCGTGAGCGTTGAGCAGGTCGGTGGTGCGCAGTTCGGCGACGGCGTAGGGGCCCATCTGGACCTCGAAGCCGACCAGGCGTTCGGCGACCTGCGACAGGACGCCTGGGATCGTGCCGGGGCCATCTTGGCGTTCGGCCTGGTCTGCGACCCGGTCGAGGATCGCGTGCAGGTAGGTGCCGGTGCCCATCGCCGGGTCGATGGTGAGTACCCCGGGGTCGCGGAACCCGGCCGGCTTTCCGAGCCGGGTGACGAGGGCTTCTTCGACGAGGCGGACCATCTCCTCTACGACGGGCCGCGGGGTGTAGTAGGACCCGGACTTCTTGCGCAGCCCTGGGTCGTAGAGCTCGAGGAAGTCCTCATAGAGGTGCAGGTAGGTGTCGCGGCCGGTGCGGCGCACCCGGGGCCAGTTAACGGCACCGACGACGCGGACCATCAGGTCGAGGGTGACCTTGAAGTCGGTGGCCACGTCGTCGGTGAGCAGCTGAAGGGCTTTGCCCATCAGTGAGTGGCCCGCGCCGAGCGCGACCCCGATCTGGTGTAGTGACGTGTTCGCCAGCTCGATGCCTTCGGTGCGGGCCAGCAGTAGTGCGAAGGCGACGGTCTGGGCGTAGCCGTCGGCGAAGGTGGCGTCGTCGGCCTGCGGGAACAGCAACGCCCGCCAGTCGCGGGCCAGGCCCGTGAACGGCTGGGCCTCGGAGTCGGCCCCAGCGTCGACCGCGCGCTGCTCGGCTGCCAGCTGGTCGAGGACCTCGCCGCGCAGCAGCCGGGTGAGCGGTGCGACCGAGCGCACCAGGACCCGTACCGAGGTGATCGGCGCCGGCTTCCAGCGCAGGAAATCTGTCAGCAGCGCCTCGAACTCGGGGACCGCGCGCAGTTCGCGACCGGCGTGAGCCAGGTCGCCACCGCCGAGCACGACCGGGCCGAGATAGGCCTCACCGTCGCGGAACAGCCGCCAATGCGTGCCGTTCGTGTAGACCAGGTTCGGCAGGTCGCGCTGACGTTCCCACTGCGTGCGGTCGTGGCCGGTGAAGGCTTCCGGGTCGACCGGCTTTCCGGGTGCCTTGACCTCGACGTAGCCGAAGACCGCGCCATCGACGCTGACCCCGTAGTCGGGGCGAACCCGTCGCTCGACATCGCGGACCTCGTCGTGGAAGACCGCCGGCACGCCGAGGCGCTGCCCGGCCGTCGTCAGCAGCGAGTCCAACGGCGCCCTGATCGCGGCCTCCCGATCACCCGGTCCAGCCAGCTTCGCCCGACAGCCGTCCCCGAACGAGCTCACCGCGTCCTGAAGCCACCCCGCCGCCCCCGATGCCACTGCTAGCCCCCTTGCGCCGAGCCGGAGACGAAACATACCGAAATAGCCACGCTCGGCACAGACCCAATCGCGCTGCGCACCAGAGTCTGCCCGGGCGGGCCGGCGATGTCGGACCGCCGGCGTAACTTCTCGGTCACATTCCGGCGCAGCGAGGGGCAGCGATGGACACCGACTTGAGCGGGCTCACCAAGGAGATCGCCGCTTTGACTGCAGAACTCGGCCTTGTGACACTGCCGGTCCGTGTGACCCCGGGCGTCGATGGGCCGGAGGCCGAGCTCGGCCCCGAGAACCTGCCTGCGGCCGACTTCGTCCGCGTCGCCAACCAGGTCGGCGCCCGCCTCCTCTACACCGCGACGGCGACCTTCGACTACCAGGCGTTCGCCGACGATCTCCCGGCCAACGAGGACCCAGAGGGGCAGAAGGCGCGACGCCGCCTCTTGCGGACCGCCAAACCCCGCGACGGGGAGATCATCGACGTCGAGCTGGCCTTCGCGCATGCGGGTGTGCTGAACCGCTGGGAACTGACCGCGCCCTGGCACGCGCGTCTGCTGACAGAGGTTGAGGAGCTCCGCCCCGCCAACGCCCCGGCCAGCTACAGGACAATCGACCCGGCGGAACGGGATCTCCGCGTCGAGCGGTTCGTCACTGAACTCGTCGCGATCCCCGCCTTCCGGCGCAGGTCCGGCTCCGATCGGGCCTCCCGGGCGGTCGTCATGGACCAGCACCCGGAGATGGCGGACCTTCTAACAGGCCCCGACTCGGACTACGTCGCCAATTCGGTTCTTCGCCAAGCGCGGGACAAGATCGGCGTCGAGTGCGAGCGGATCTACCAGGCACTCCGCGACCAGCTTCCCACGCTAGCAGCCGAACTCGCTGCGGACGAGGCTTTCCGCCGCTTGCCCCGGATCGATGGCCGTCGCACGCATGTCGACGACTTCCTCGCTGCGAGGAACGACAGCTACCCGCCGCCCTCCTGGTACCGCGAGATCCTCCTCGACACACACCCGCTGCAAGGTGGCAAGGTCGCTCCCGCCAACACTGCGGCCACGCTGTACTGACGGTCTGAGGGATGCTCGGCAAGCTGGGAGCGGCCCGGACGACCGATCCTGTCGGCCGCTGTCTCCCAACGGCGCCGTTCGGCCCGCGCACGGTTGCCGGCTTACCTCCGCGCCCGGGCTGGTTGTTCTTGGTGTCGAGAAGGCGGGCCACCCGATCCAGAGCCGGGTCCTACTTACAGGAGTGGGGCATCGATCGACCCAGAACGCCCTCGGGGACGCGATCGGTGTCCTAACGTCATCATGTGGCTACTTCACGACGTGGCGGGCGAAGCGGGAAGCAGCGACGAAGCGGAGCCGGCTTCGCCCGGCCCGTGCCTCCAGCGGGAGAGCCCACCAGTAAACCTGGGATCTCACGCCCAGAAGGACCAGGCAGAATCCCCGAGAATACCGATCTACTCGCCGGCATCATGGCCGAGGCTCCTGCCGACAGCCTGCTCGAATTACTCCTTCCCACACTGTTGCTCAACATCATCGCCGGAAGCCCAGCCAACGCCTGCATCGACGCCGGACACATCCTGCGGCACGCCTTCGGACAGTTCGGAGCCCACAGCAGCCTCCAACTCGTGGACCTCGTGATCCGTGACCGCATACGCGGAGACGGGGTCATGTACGGCACGCCAGAGCCGTCGTGGGACGAGGCCGGCCGAGTGTTCAACGGCCACTGCGTGTTGTGGCTGCCGGAGTCGAAGCGGTTCATCGACGCAACCGTCGAACAGTTCCCCATGGTGCGGCGGCTGCGGATGGGGCCGGTGATCGGCCGGTTGATGTTCAGCACCGAGCCGTTCAACAGCGAGACGCCACCGCCCGGCACGCACATCGGCGTCACCCGCGGCGACCTCCTGTTGCTCTACACGATCGCCGCCGAGGAGTTCGCCAACCTGACCGATACGCCGTGGATCCGCGAGCGAGCCGGCCAGAACCGCCGCTCGGGCATCAATCTCGCCTCGACCGCGCTCGATGCCCTACGAACGCCGCTCCTGCGAAAACGAGCCTTGGCTACTCCTTACCCCCGCTTGCACGCGCTGCTCATGGCGGTTGGCGCGACTCCCAGCAACCTCGACGACAACCGCGACGTGCTATTTAGCATCGTGACAGATACGAACACGCGGCTGTTGCGCCTTGATGAGATTCCACTACCGACGGGCACGCCGGCCGACCCGACGACTCCTGTCGGATAGCCCTCAGCCGCGCTTGGCGGGTGCGGCGCAATGGTATGTCGCCGCAGACGCGGACCGGCCACAGGCAGCGCAACCTGACACCATGACCGGCATCAGGCGAGCCAACGCCAAACCAGCAACTACCGCCGTCCAGGCTACCAACCCAATTGACCACTAGACAGCGGCTGGAGCACTAAGCTGCGGCCTTGAAGACCGGAGGCGGATCGAGACCGTGCTCTGGGCCGATAGGCCAAGATCGCGTTCCCCCCTTGAACGTGAAATTGACCTGCGCGGCGGCCTCGCCGCCGAGACGCCGCGACAGGTTGCCCAGGCCCCTGTTATCGAAGGGCAGCGGCAAGAAGATGCCCTCCCTGCCCCAGACGGAAAGCAGGCTCTGGCAGTCGGTCGGTTCCCTGACGATCCACAGCTCACGACGATCGTCGTTCCAGCCCGAGGAACTAAAAGACAGCGGGGGCAGCCTGTTGCCTCCGCGTTCGGCCAGCGCATCCCGGATCGGCTGAAGCGTCGGCGAGAGAATATATCGCCAGCCGAAGAGAGCAAATGCGGACAGATACGCTGCCCTGATCCACGACAAGCGGGCACGCTCGGCCGAGTACGTCGTGAAGGTCGCCGTGAACGCTGGATCGGCGCCGGTACGAGCCATGGCGTCCAGGCAGGGCCTCGGCGAGGTAGCTCATCGTGTTGATCTGTTGCACACGGTGGCGAGGAGTGGAAGGGCTCTATAGCGGTCAGCGGCTACGTGTTCGAGAGTTTCCTTTATCTTCCTGGTGCCGTTGAGACGGATCACCCCGATGGCGAGATTGCGGAAACTCGCGAGGGAATGGTTGGTGTTCCCTGTGTAGGTGGGGTTGGCGTCCTCGCGCCAGGCCGTGTCGCGGGTGTAGTGGATTTCGTTCTCGATGCCCCAGTGCCCTCGGATGTGGGTGTGGAGATATTCGGCGGTCGCGTTCTTCGGGGATACGCTGGTGAGTATGAGGGCGTGTTCACGGCTGATACGGGTTCCGGTGAGATCGAACTCGTCACGGCGGATGACGCCGGCCGTGGCGGCGTGCGGGAAGTCGATCTCGTCGGCTTTCGTGGTCCAGGTCATCCAGTTCTTGATCCTGCCGTGCCCGCGTTCCTCGATCTCGTGGTTCGGTGCTTCCTGGAGCAATGGGAGGACCAGCTCGAAGATCTTTCGCTGCAAGGTTGGCTGGTTTCCCTTGATGGTCAGAATGTAGTCCAACCCGGCTTTGACGAGAAGTTCCGCGGTGGCGTGCTGGGCGTGGACGGCGTCGAGAGTCACTGCTGGCGTGCCGGGAATTTTCGGGAGTTTCCCAACCAGTTCTTCGACGACGGTGATCTCGTTGGTGTCATCGGGGACCCGGACCTGCGCGATGACCACGCCCTGGCCCTGGAGCATCGCGGAGAGCAGCCTGACCTGGGTGTCCTCGCCGGACCAGGCGCCGCGTAGAACCTTGCCGTCGATCGCGAGGGCGACCTGCCCACGGGCGGCCTGCGCGTACAGCCAGCCGCCAAAGGCCGCGTCCAGGGCGTCTACGTCGATCTTCTTCAGGAGAAGACGGATCGTCTTTTCCGAAGGCGTCCGCCAGCTTCCGCGGAAGTGATCTAGCGGAGCTCCCAGGCGGGCGAGAAGAGGTTGTGGGAGGTCCGCGGCCCGGCGGTGGAGCTCACGTGGGCACTTCGCACCCGTCAGCGTCGCGACAAGTATCACGGCCAGCAGGAAAGAAAGACTGTAGATCTTGCCCCGGCTGCGCCGCGGATCGGGAATCTCCTCCAGCATTTCCAGGAGACTTGTGATGTCACAGCGTTCGACGTCGAGCGGGACGATGGACATGCCGGGGCCAGACTGGCATGATGACACGCGGTGGCCTTCTGTTCGTGCGGACAATGGTTGTTGGCGCTTTCATTGTCCGAACAGGAGGCCACTTTTCTCACAACACAGGTACCAGGCACTCCCATCGCATTGCCGGATGTTTCCAAAACTCGCCGGTCGTGCCTCGTTCAGATCACGCCAGGCATCCGGCCGCGACCAAGCGTGAGATTTCCCCAGTCCACCTGGCCAGCGGCTGACCGGGAATTGCCGAAACCACGGTCAGCGGACTCGCGAGACCGCAAGGGAACCACGGACGTCACTACGCCCCGTAGTTGATCACATCCTGTTTGCTACCTTGCCGCAGCCCTGGCGTCCAGGTGGGCCGCGCTCGCCGCGAGGTTAGCCGGATTGTTTATCTTCGGCGTCTCGGCGATAAGAAATCCCGACGTGCCGGTGAGATGAAGCTCGGCTCTGGTGATGACGCCGCCGATGTCGAGGGTGACGGTCTCGGCTCGACCGCTCTGCCCGGTGAGGTACTCGTGAAACTGGCGCCTCCTGTAGGCCTGGGCGTCCCACCTGCTCCCCGCGTAGTTGTTGCAGCGCCGGCACGTGAGGACCATCGCGTGCCCGCCGAGCGACCGGGGAGGGACATGCTCGACAGTGAGTTCCCCGGTATCGAGCTCCTCGACCGTGAACATCGAGTCCAGGCAGAGAGGGCAGACGTACCAGTCCTCCCCGCTGGGGAGCCTGTCTTCCAGCCTCCGCTCACGCAGGACGGCCCGCAGCGTGCCCGCGCCCAACTGGAACCACTTGACGTACCTTGGACGAGCCACTGTCTCGCCGCTCCCCTCGTCGGAGGCGCTGTCTCGGGGGACGATCTTAAAAGGCATCGCGTCGCGCCTGATCGGCGGCCGTGCGATGGCACCAGCCGCCGTGGGCCGGAGGAGGTGAGGGACACGTGATCATGCAGAGCGAGGTATGTCTGCGGAGGCTTCGTTCTCGCGATTCCTCGATCGGAGCGTGCGTTGCCGTCCTGAGGGCACGAAATGTGCCGGACAGCGTCCTATACTAATTCGGTCGGCCGATGCTTGATCAAGTGGCAACGTTCACGTGGCTAAGACCAGAAGCCAGAAGGGCACAGTTGGGCACGGCGGCATGTCGCCAACCGTTAGGCCTCATGAGGTGAACCACAGGCCTTCAACAGTCCGAAATCAAAATATTCAAACTGACTCGACCCCCTCTCAAGAGTGTAGGCCTCCGTGGTCACAAACGTACCTCGAAGCGTCGGTGCCACTTTGTCCGGATCTTCGATCTCTGCCCACGATCCATCTCTTTGGGTCGGAATCTCGCCAATCGGCAGGTGCGAAGCCAGGAAACTGTTACTGTCGTGGTAATTGATGAGGCCGCGGCAAGAGTGAGGTTCGAACTGACCCAGCCAGGCGCGTCGGGTGACTTTGTACAGCACGCAGAAGTCAAATACCGGACGGCGGACCTGCTCTCCGTGCTTGTCAAGTACTAGGGCCTCCAGCGGTTCTGTCGACCGAATCGCATGTGGAACGTCGAGCTCGCGAGATGCCCGTCCGCCGTTCCAATGATCCTCGAAGGTCTCCAGGATATCGATCGGCGTGTTCTCGCCGACCCTGGATAGTGGTATGAACCCCCCGGGAGTCCATATCTGGTCCCCTTCGCCAAACCACACCCTCATGGCGATTCTTGCTCGCGGAAGGAGGTCGACCCACAGAATTGGCACGGTCAACTCGTGGCGCCACTTGCGCGATCGAGCATCGTGAAGGTTGTGAAGCGAGATCCCGACGTTTCGCGCGTAGGTCTTCGCCGTTTCCGTAAATCCCGAGCGGCAGACCATAATGCCTCGACTTGCGCGTACGTCGCGAACGACGGACGCGAACTCGCCAACTGCTGTCACGTCCGCCGGAGTCGACCAATCCTTAGCCTGAACTATCAGCAGATAGCTATCGTCGTTGTCCGCCCAGCGTACTGACACGTCGATCTGCCGCTTCGTCTCCGACTCGTGTCCGTAAATGCGGTCATTCCACTTGACGACAGCATCGGGCGCCAACTCGCTGTAGATCTGCTCCGCGAGTCGCTCGAAGTCCTGCCATCCTTCCACGAGGTGATCCTATCGGATCTTCGGCAGCGAGATATCGCACCGACGGGAGGCGTGGCTGTGGAACGGCGCCCACGTGACCAGAGCCCGAGCGACTGGCGACCCATCGCCAGCCACGGCCGCGCCATGTCGTCCGTTGCCTTTTCAGGGTTGACGGGCGCGCACTCGCCACTGGCTGCGGGGGATACGACCTGCGGCTGTGGGAAGTGGCCGACTCGCCCCCAGCCGATCGGCGATCGGCTTACCGAACACACTGAGCCTTTCCCTGCAACCGACCGTCACCCTGGGTGAGTATCAATAGTGTGATCGTGTGTTGGTCGTCAGGTGGTCCTCTGGTACTCGGTGTGGAGGATGACGAGGGACGCTTTCGCGACCAGCCCGATCTTCCAGGGGTCGATCGTGACGTTGCGGAGCAGGCGGAAGGTGACCTTGAGCAGCGCGTTCGCGCGCTCCCCGACCGCCCGCAGGGCGTAGTGGATGCGGTTGTGCAGTTTCTGTTCGGCGGTCAGCTCCCCGCCCTTCGGCTTCTTGAACGGGACCGCGAACTGCCCCTCCTGGGTTCCGAACGCTTCGTAGCCGCCGTCGCCGAGCACCTGCCCGCCGTCGGCGAACCACTCCTCGAAGACCTCCGGGGCGCCGGAGGCGCGCAGGGCGGTGGTGTCGTGCTCCCGGCCGGGACGGACGTCGGACACCCACAGCGGCCAGCCGTCCTCGGGACCCGAGACGACTTGCACGTTCGCGCCGTGGTTCTTGATTTTTCCTGACCACCACAGGTCCACGCCCTTCGTCGGGCCGGGGACGGTCACCCGGTCGGTCTCGATCACCGTCCCGTCGACGATCACGTGGTCGTAGCCGGCGAACTTCGCGGCGATCAGTGCGTTGCGCAGGTCAGGGGCCTGCCAGGCCAGGACTGCGAGGCCCTCGTGCAGGTAGCGGTAGCCCACCGACTTGCCGATGTTGTTGTCCCGACACAGCCGGATGACCGGGGTTCCGTCACAGAACCAGCGCAGGACGAACACGGCCTGCTCCCATGGAGACAGGGCGCGGGTCCCGCTCCGCGTACCGATCCGCCTACGTTCCGCAATCAGGAGCGTGGCAAGGCGGACGACCGTGTGATCGCTCAGGGGCAGGACGCTCGTGTATGTGACACTCATGAGGACGCGGGGCTCCGGCGGAAGTGATCTGTGAGAGGACTACTTCCTACCGGTTGCCCCGCGTTTCGTCGTCGGCGACCCAGCCGTCGATCACGACCCGTGATGATTACCTAGCATGACGGGTCGTTGCAGGGAAAGGCTCACTGGGGCGTATCAGGGGTGTCGTTGACGGCGGAAGGCCGTTCGGTAGCCACCGGCAGCGCGGGCACGACATTGCAGCTCGTTGGCGTGCCCGACATCGGATCGGTTCTTTCTCCACCGTTCAATGTAGGCGCGAAGCGCGGCGAGCGTCACCGGGTCGAGCGCCCGCGGACGCAGTCCAGTCTCCGCCTTCGTGTCCGAGGTCGCCGTCTGCCCGTTGACCCCAATGCGGGACGCTCGGCACCACCGTGCAGAGGGTCAGGTCAACGTCCTCACCGCGCCCAGGCCGAATAGCTCGCGCGCCCCGTCCCGGTCGTGACCGCGAGCAGATAGAGCGCGCAGAGCCGATCGCCGCGGATGCGCGCGCGCCGAACGCCCGCAACTGCTCCGGCGTCGACACCGTCGCCGCCCGCCCCGGCCGACCGAAGGGGGCAGCGCGTTCTCGGCGACGTTGGGGGTCAGGTAGCCCTACCGCAGCGCGTCCCCCAACGCCTGGCGCAGCGCCCGCTGCACAGTTGCGCGGGTCATCCCCGGCCCTTGCTTGCCCTGAACTCAGATCAGCTGGCTGGCGACGTGTGTCCGCAGGTCGCGGTCCCCCAGACGGCACCGCCGATGCTGATCAACGGTCCTGGCAGAATCGGGTAGCGGTTCGCATTGTGGTCAGTCAGGTCCACCGGTTCGAGTCCCACGAGGTCCACCGGTTCGAGTCCCACGAGGTCCACGGGTTGGATTACCGTGCTCAGCGCCCCCTTCGGGGGGCGCTTTCGCGTTTGCCGCGATGTCTGCCCAGGGGCGCGACCCCCTGGAACCCCCGTGTCAGGGGGCTTCGCCCCCCGACACCCCCCTTCGTTCGCGTTCCGCGTTGCTCATTCTGGTGGGGTTCGAGTCCCCTCAGCTCCACCCCTGAATAGCTGGGCTTTAGTCCTCATCGTCGCCACCTTCCAGTGGCGACGTTTTCATTTCGTGCACAGATTCGTGCACGTCGCTCTCCTGGCCCTTGTCCTGCGGGCCGAGGATCACCCCGGCCACGAGGCCCGCCGCGGCCTCGTCCATGCCCGGGATGACGTGGCTGTAGATCCGCGACGTGAAGGCCACGTCCGCGTGGCCGAGGCGCTCGCTGACCACCTTCGGGTGCGCGCCCGACTTGAGGGCGGCGGTCGCGTAGCTGTGCCGGACGTCGTGCAGCCGGATCACCGGCAGTCCGGCGGCGCGGGCGTGGCCCTGGAACCAGTCGGTGATCGAGTCCGGGTGGATGTCGCACCCGTCCGGGTGGCAGAACAGCAGCTCGTTGGCGTGCCCGACGTCGGCGCGGTTCTTCTCCCACCGGTCGACGTGGTGCCGCAGCGCCTTGAGCGTCATCGGGTCGAGCGCCCGCGGGCGCAGGCCCGTCTCGGTCTTCGTGTCCGAGGTAGCGGTCTTCCCGTCGACGACGATGCGCGGGACGCTCGGCACGACCGTGCCGGCCGTCAGGTCGACGTCCTGGCGGCGCAGGCCGACGAGCTCGCCCCGGCGCATCCCGGTCGTGACCGCGAGCAGGTACAGCGCGTACAGCCGATCGCCCCTGATGTGCCCGACGAACGTCCGCCACTGCTCAGGTGTCCAGACTAGGGCCGGCCGTCGCCCGACCGACGGGGGTTGGGCGTCCTCGGCGACGTTGCGCGCGAGGTAGCCCCAGCGCACCGCATCGCCCAGCGCCCGGCGTAGCACCGGTGCACCGTCGCCACCGTCGCCCGCGACAGGCCCGCGCCTGCTTTCCGCGCTGGTGCACGCGGCCCTTTTCCAACAGGTGGCCGTAGAGCAGGTTGAGCCGGACCGGCATCAGGTCCTGCAACGCCGTCTCGCCGATCAACGGCACGACGTAGGCGTCCTTGCACAGCCGGTATTTGGCGAGCGTCTTGGGCTTCACCGAGGCGGCCATCGCCGCGCACCACTCGTCCAGGAATGCCGCGACGGTGCGCCGCGACACGTTGACGTGCCGGCCCGCCTCGGCCGCTGCGATGGCGGCGCGCATGGCCTTCTCCGGCGACCGGATCGCGTTTCTTCGGAGAGAACTCAACATGTCGCAGGCCGCCTTCGGCCGGCTAATCGGCCGCTCCGAAAGCTGGGTATCGCAGGTAGAGGGAGGAACGCGGGAGATCGACAGACTCTCAGTCCTCAAATCGATGGCTACGCATCTCGGCGTACCGCTGACCGATCTCGTGCCAGACATAGCTGGTTCGGGAGCCAGCTAACCGCGAACTCCGTCTACTTCCCCCTGCCGAGGCCGCCCAGGACCGTACTCGTGTCGGAGAGTCTTGTGGCCAATCGCGGATCAATCTGCACTAGAATTGAAATTGCTGCCAGCGTTCCGGTAAATAGAAAGAGTGAGGTCAAGAAGCTCCCCTCGACCTTATGTGTTCGCGCGAGCGCGTAAGTTACCAAGAGAGGAGACGAGCCGGCGACCACCGTCCTAAAGGCCCTCAAAGAGCGGACTGCTACCGATTCCCTCAGATGGGGAGTCTGATCTCCGACGAAGCAGTCCCAGTTGCCAGCGGCAGCAGCTAGCAACATCGTTGTCAATCGCCTCTCCAAGAATTCCCGGGTGTCGGCCTTTGGGGCAAGGATGGACCGCTTCATTCCTCTGACGCCCCGAGCCATCTCGCGTGATTCGTGCCGCCACCACTCGGCGGTTTCGCGGTCGCCAGGGATGGCTCTTGGCACGATGCCACGCTCTAGCGTTACAGCCGCTGTCTCGCATAATGTAACGAGTGAATTGCGGTCATGCATCTTTGGCCATGCCTTCTTGTTCTTAATTCCCGCGAGAACTCCCGCCAAGCAATCAACAATGATTGCTTGAGCTTCACGGTAGATGTCAGCTCTATACCACTCCAGGACGGCGGGTGTGACTCTGTCTAGGACTTGTGAGGCGAGCGCAATACTTGGAATAAGTGGGAGGATCTTGCCGTATGACTCCGCTGGGAGATGTAAATGATGATAGTGATGGGTGTTGATCTCAACCGCGTTCCCCTTGGCCGCAATTAGTGCAATCAAGGTGCCCGCCGTCGATGTATATGTGAACACAAAAGCCCGGCCTGACAATGAGCCTTTCCCTGCAACGACCCGTCATGCTAGGTAATCATCACGGGTCGTGATCGACGGCTGGGTCGCCGACGACGAAACGCGGGGCAACCGGTAGGAAGTAGTCCTCTCACAGATCACTTCCGCCGGAGCCCCGCGTCCTCATGAGTGTCACATACACGAGCGTCCTGCCCCTGAGCGATCACACGGTCGTCCGCCTTGCCACGCTCCTGATTGCGGAACGTAGGCGGATTTGGTACTGGAGGCGGGACCCGCGCCCTGTCTCCATGGGAGCAGGCCGTGTTCGTCCTGCGCTGGTTCTGTGACGGAACCCCGGTCATCCGGCTGTGTTCGGGACAACAACAATCGGCAAGTCGGTGGGCTACCGCTACCTGCACGAGGGCCTCGCGCAGTCCTGGGCTGGCAGAGCTGCCCTGACCTGCGCAACGCACTGATCGCCGCGAAGTTCGCCGGCTACGACCACGTGATCGTCGACGGGACGTTGATCGAGACCGACCGGGTGACCGTCCCCGGCCCGACGAAGGGCGTGGACCTGTGGTGGTCAGGAAAAATCAAGAACCACGGCGCGAACGTGCAAGTCGTCTCGGGTCCCGAGGACGGCTGGCCGCTGTGGGTGTCCGACGTCCGTCCCGGCCGGGAGCACGACACCACCGCCCTGCGCGCCTCCGGCGCCCCGGAGGTCTTCGAGGAGTGGTTCGCCGACGGCGGGCAGGTGCTCGGCGGACGGCGGCTACGAAACGCTTCTCGGAACCCAGGAGGGGCAGTTCGCGGTCCCGTTCAAGAAGCCGAAGGGCGGGGAGCTGACCGCCGAACAGAAACTGCACAACCGCATCCACTACGCCCTGCGGGCGGTCGGGGAGCGCGCGAACGCGCTGCTCAAGGTCACCTTCCGCCTGCTCCGCAACGTCACGATCGACCCCTGGAAGATCGGGCTGGTCGCGAAAGCGTCCCTCGTCATCCTCCACACCGAGTACCAGAGGACCACCTGACGACCAACACACGATCACACTATTGATACTCACCCAGGGTGACGGTCGGTTGCAGGGAAAGGCTCAATGTGCCCACCATAAATGCCGCGATGGTAATTAAGAAGCTCAGAGCAACAAGAATTGCGCCTTCCTTGAAGTGCCAGTGTGAATCCGAGAAATTGACAAGTATCGCCCAGAGGTAGATGAGTGGAAGGGCCCATCCGGCTACCTCATGTACAGCATGAAT
This sequence comes from Pseudofrankia sp. DC12, assembly GCF_000966285.1. Classification (NCBI taxonomy): domain Bacteria; kingdom Bacillati; phylum Actinomycetota; class Actinomycetes; order Frankiales; family Frankiaceae; genus Pseudofrankia; species Pseudofrankia sp. DC12. Next base: position 1,302,708 of record NZ_KQ031391.1, on the reverse strand, counting down.
TGTCGCAACCTTGTCAACCTCATTGGCTCCGACCCTAACTATTGATCGCCGTATCCATTTCCAGTGCTCCGAGGATCGTACGTCGGGTATAGCCTGTAGCGCCGAAATTCGATTCCGGGTCCTCGCAAGAAGGGCTAGCTGATACTGGTCTGTGAGCACGTCCCGAGTATCCCAAGTAGCACTTGCCGGGCCACCTCCGGGTCAGCTTCAGCATCGTCCCCCGTCGACGGTCGAGGATGGAGGGAAGGTTCCTGCGCGGCCGTCTCGCGCGCGGTTCGTACAGGCCGTGAGGCGACACCTGTCGAGGCGAGGTCGAGGCGACACCGGCTTGTGCCAACTTTCCTTGCTTGTTCGAGGCTACACCGGCTTGTGCCAACTTTCCTTGCTTGTTCAAGACCGGCCTTCGGCCGGACAAGCAGAAACGCCCCGGGCCGGATGATCGGCACGGGGCGGTTGTCGTATGGGAAGACCTCAGGGGGCGCTGCCCCCCGAACCCCCCGGCCCAATGCCAGTGAAACTCTCTTGATCGCGTGGGTCAGGCTGCCATGGCTGGCTGAGTGTGGTCACGTTCGGTGACATCGGGAAGCGTGAGTGTTGGGGCCGCCGTGGTGAGGGTGTCGGTGATCGGTCCGCAGATCCGGGTCTCGTAGACGACCTTGCGGGTGGTGAGGCCGGGTCCGGCGTGGGGGAACTCCGAGACGCTCTTCGCCCGGCGTTCGCGGGTGCGGTTGCGGTCGGGGGTGTTGCGCCGCCGGCTGAGTGCGCTGTGGATGGCGGCGAGCCGGTGTGCGACGACCTCGTCGGGCAGGCCGGGGGTCGCCGCGCCGAGGTGGCGGGTGAGCGCGAGCACCGTGGCCTTGGTGGACAGTTCCCGGGCCAGGACCGGCTGCCCGGCGCGGGCGCCGCGCTGGGCGGGGGTGGCCTGCGCGGCGGCGCTGCGCTGCACCGCGCGCAGGAGAGCCGCCCCGAGCAGGAGAGCGGGGATCTCCTGGTCGACCTCGAACGGGTCGGTGGCGCGCAGCATCGGCCCGGCTCCGGGTCCGGAGTCGTTCAGGGTGGCCTTGGTCTCGCGGATCGGGGTCTCGGTCGCGCCCCATCGGGCCCGGTAGCCGGCGGTGAGAGCGAGCGCGGGCAGCGCGGCGGGGTCGGTGATGTTCGTGGCCACGGCGAACGTCTCACCGGTGTGGACGCCGTCGGCGAACACGTCCCACTCGACGTCGCGCCAGCCGTGCAGCACGTCGTCGGTGCCGAGGTCGACGAGCGCCGAGCCGTCGGGCAGCCACGTGTCGACGTCGACGGTGATCCCGGCGCGCAGCCGCACCGCGAGGTTCATCCCGGCGCCGGTCAGCCGCCTCAGCCGCTCGGCGCCGGGGAAGTTACGGTCCCCGACGTGCAGGAGCCCAGGGTGACAGATCGCCGGGGTGGCGGTCGCGACCTGCTCGAGCAGCGTCTGCTCACCGGCGTCCTTCGCGCCCGAGGACGGGCCGTGGGCGTAGCCGAGCGGGGTCTTCGTCCCAGCGTCGACGTCGATCAGAAGGCGGACGTGCGGGAACGGCGCCGGGTCGGTGCCCGCCCCGAAGCGCTCCCGGTTCGCCGCCGTGTCGGGCAGCCGCAGGAGGGTCCCGTCGAAGCCGGCGACCCGGAACGCTCCCGCGGCCAGCGCCTGTGGGTCGTGCGGGTCGAGGAGCTCCGCGCGCAGCACCACCAGGACCGCCTCGCACACCGCGGCGACCACCACCCCCGGCACGCCGCGCCGCGCCCGGGAGAACGCCGGCCCGCCGGGCGTGGCGGAGCAGCGGGTGAACGGGACGTCCGCGACCGGCGCGAACAACGCCGCCAGCACGTCGTCCCACCCGGTGCCCGCCATCCACGACCCCAGGACCAGCGCCCGCACGACGACCCCCCGGGTCAACGCCAACGCCGTCTCCTGCCCGCGCACGGCGTCATCAGGTGCGGCGTCGTCGCTGCCGGGCGGTGTCGTCGCCTGGAACTGGGTGAACGCCTCGGCGATCAGCCGGTCGAGCGCGCCGGGGCCGAGCCGCCGGTCGAGCTCGGCCTCCGCCGCTCCCAGCGACACGTGGTCCGCCGCCCGGCCCGACAGGGCCAGATCCCCGTTGTCGTAGGCCCTGAGCGTCCCGGCCAGCACCGGCCGGTAGACGATCACCTGGTCGCCGTGGCGGGCCGGGAGCGCGCCCTCAGCCAGCGTGAGCAGGCCGCGGCGGTCGCGGGCCGGCGCCCGGCCGCCGCCGCGGCGCCCGGCCGTGCGAACCGGCCCCGCGGCCAGGTCCTCGGCACGCACCGCCAGCAGCCCGGCACCGACCCGGCCGAAGGCCACCCCGGGCAGCGCGACCGACGGGACGACAGGATAGAAACAGGACACGGCGGACTCCGGGTCAGGGAACTGGCTTCGACACCCTTCACCTCACCCGGAGATCCGCTCAAACCCCGCAATCCGGGCACTCCCAGCACCCAAATCCTCCGCTCCGGCGACCTCCCACCCCACCCCCGACCGTCACCCAACGTCACCGTTAGCTCAGGCGCGGCCGGGTACCTCACACCTCGCGATCAAGCGCCTTACAACGGCATTGCCCCCCGGCCAGATCCAGGGGGATGAGAAGAACGAGAACGTGTCCGCGTGATTCCTCCGCGGATCTGGCGCCCGGGGCTACCACCGGAACCCCGACCGCGCAAGATCCGCGCAGCCGAGGCTGGGTCAGGGAACGTCGGCGGATCTTGCCCGGTCGAGAACCCGGCGGTAGGACAAGCCCGCCAGCTCGCCGGAGGGATCAGGCTCTGCCTCAGCCATGTGGCGGAGTCAGTCTTCGTCGTCAGGGTCGTCGAGGTTCTCGTAGAAGTCTTGGTCCGCGACGAAATCGGTGATCTCGACAACCGGCCCGGTAGGGCGAGCGACCAGCACGGCGTAGAAGACGATCGGTCCGAAGATCCCGCTCGGTGGTAGGAACACCATCCGCGCCGAGGAGCCGGTCACCGACGGCTGGCCTTCCCAGTCCTGCCCGAACGCCAGTCGCGCCGCTCCAACGGGCAGCCTCATGAAGTCGTCGAATGTCGGGCCGCCGTACTCCATGCCGCGGAACTCGGGGAAGGTGGCCTTCGCGGTGCTGAGGAAGCGTTCCCCATAGGTGACCTGGTACGCGCTCACTCGGCCAGGCGGCCCGCTCGGGCGTATTCCTCGTGGATCTGACGCATCCGCTCGGCCATCCGCGCGGACGGCCGAGGCTGGACCTGGGGCAGCAGAGCGGACACGAACGGGATGTCTTCGCCCTCGTCGACCAGCCGCCAGCCGGGCTCTCGGCGGGACCGTTCCGCGGTGTCGTCGCCGGTGTGACCGCGAAGCAGGTCCACCGCTTCCTGGACCGCCTTGAGCTCGGTCGCGCTGAACAGCTCGCGGTGAACCGGGCGGACCGGAATCAGGCGCTGTTGCTCGTGCCCCAGGACGCGTTCCCGGGCGAGCGCCGCATCCCCAGCCGCGACCAGCTGGTCTCGGACCGCTCGCGCGCCCCGGGGGACGGGGCCGCGGTCGGTCTTGCGGTAGCGGACGCCGCTGATCGGAACGCCGGTCTCGCGGACGTGCCCGAACTCGGCGAAGTACAGCACGCCGTTCGCTTTGGCGGCACCGCCGTATGGGTCGTCGGCGAGTTCCTCGGCGACCAGCAGGAGCAGTTCGGCGAACTTGGCTTCGTCCGGATCGACGTCCAGATCATCCCGCTGGAGGCTCTCCGCGACACTGCGATCACGAGTGTCCATATGCCGGTCCTCCCTCGCCGCGACCCCGCAACCGTACCCGGTCGTCGCAAGCAATGCGTAACCACTCGATGCCGGACGAGCGCGGACCAGCAACGATGCTAGTCGAACAATTGTTCTAGGGCAAGCCTGCAACCTGGACCACCGTGAAGCCACCGCCGCATCTCCGGTTAGACTCGGAAGTCCCTCCATCGAGACAACTTCACGGTCGGTCACTGTCTGCGAGTCAGATCCGCCCCTCGCGCGTCGGGTTGCGCGCCATGTGTCGATCCAGCGGCAGGCGACCCACCAGGCGGCAGCCCGCGCGCTGGTCTGGCGCGCCCTGCCGGGTCGAGTCCGCATGGCCGGCTCGGAGCGCGCCGGGTCGGCCTGGTCCTCGGCGCCCAGGTCGAGCGTCTTCATGCCGCGACCTCGTGGTGGGCCGCTGGTACGGCGAGGTCGCGCAGGATGCGGCCGATGTGTCCGGCAACCTGCACGACGACGCCGTTCCCGAGGGCGCGTAGCCGCTCGGTCTGGTGCTGGACGCCGGTGGCCAGCCGGGGCGTGTCGCGTTCCCAGGGCTCTACTCGATCTCGGTCCACCCCGGTGGCAGGCCCATCAGGAGTTCCACCCATTCCGGGTTCAGGCGCCCATCGAGACTACAAGCTGACGTCCGTGGGCGTCCTCGCACGGAGGAGGCCAGGGGTCGAGTCCCCTCACCTCCACTACGCTGCGTAGCGTATGTCTGACCTCGGCAAATAGGTTTGATGATTATCTTGGGCTTTGATGTCAGCCCTAAACGTCCAGGTAGGCGTCTCGCGGCTGGTTCGTATGGAACGTCTGATTCCCGCTGCCTGGCGTTCTAGTGGCTGTGCGTCACGAATGCTGGTGGCTTGGAGGGCTGAGTCTCGCGGGTGCCGGCTGCCGCCGAGCTGGGTCGTTCGGCGGTTTCGGTCGCTTCGCCGGCACCAGCGGTGGCGGACAGCGGCGCCGTAGTCGCACCCCCAGCCCGTCTTGGGGCGTCAACCGCACCGAACGCAGCGCCCTCGCGGTCCTGTGCTGCGGCGCGGTCGCGGCCTCAGGACCACCTTCTGTTCCGGAGGCGGGCGCGGCTTCCTGACCTTCAGCGTTCGGGTTTCACCGCCCGGGCGCAGACGGTGATGGGAAATCGTGGGTCGATCAGGTCGAGTTCCTTGCGGCTGACGTCCTGGATGGTGAGTCCGTAGATCGTGCACAAGCAGGCCAAGACGTTGCCGAATCCCTCGACGATCGCAGGGATGCCGGCCTTGGTGAACTCGCGGCGCAGTCCTGCTGGGGTGTACCGGACATAGTCGATCTCCGGGATCTCCGCGTCCGTGCGGGCCAGCGCGGGTGCGGTCAGGAGCAGGACGCCGCCCGGGGTGAGCGACTGCCACAGGTTTGCCAGTGCGGGCTGCGGCTCTAGATACTGGATGGTGTTGGTGACGATCGCGGCGTTGAAGGCTCCCGCCGGGAGGCTTCCTGGCTCGTCGAGGTCCGCGAACAGGGTCGCCTTCGAGTTCTCCCGGTCGATGTCGACGATGGTCACCTCGTCCGGCCGGCCGAACTGGTCCACGTAGTGCGAGGTTTTGATCTCCATGACGTGGCCGACGAGGTCGGCGCGGTGGCGTTCGATGAAGCCGTCGATGTACCGCCGGTCAGCGGGCCAGCCTCGCTCGTTGCCGTACCAGTCGGAGAACGGGCCGGTGCGGCGCAGGTTGCCCCACCGGACCGGCCGGACGACGTTGCGGTGGCCCCATTCGACGGTCCGCCGCGCTGCCTTCTTGCCGATCCGGATCTGTTCGTCGAGCATGCGTCGCCTTTCGGAGGTGCGGACGCGAGGTCCGCGGATCAGGAGACCGGCCGAGGTCGAGACGTTTCCTTGCCGCGCGTCCATGTAGGTGCGACTGACCGATGGACCTGCCGCCGGCTGCGGGCCACACGACGTGCGCCGGGCGTGACGTCGAACGGCCACACTATCGAAAATTGCACCGAATCGGACGTAGTGGACCTGGGTGCGCAGTGACCTGAGTCCGCGGCGCGGATTGGCCGGGTCGCGGCGGAGTTGCGAGCTCCGATGAAGAGTCGGAGGGCGAGCGGTGTGGAGTTGGGAGGTGCGGTGAGATCTCGGGGTTTGCTTGGCGTCGGAACGGGCGCGGTGGTGGGAGAGGGTGTCGGCGGAGTGCTGGCCGGATAGTTGACGGTCGCGCTGGGGGTCGTCGGGTCGAGAACCGCGGGGGCGGCCGTGGAGCTGGTGATCTGTGGGAATGAGGATGCGGCGGGGGAGCTGGCGGCCGTGGTGGGCTGGCTGCCGCTAGGTATGGCGAGAGTGGTCGTTGCCTGGCCGGCGGGTGTGTTTTCGTCGTGGCCGAGGAGCAGGAGCAGGCCGATCAGGGGAATCCCGAGAAGGTGGACCGGTCCGAGAGTCCGGCTGTTGGTCGGCCGGGTTCTGCGGTGTGCGCCTGGGCGGGGGCCGGGGAGGTTCGGCGCGGTGGTCGCGGCCGTGAGCCGTTGCTGGGGTCTGGTCGGTGAGACGGCGGGCAGCTGTTTGGTGGTCGCCAAGTGCCGGTGGCGCGTGGTCGCGTTGGCTGGGGGCGGCGGGGGATTGGCTCGTCGGTGCCGGCTCACCGGGAGAAGCCTCCTTTCCGGGTCGGGTTGCTGTCGCCTGGCGTTGTTTGGTGGCGACGTCGAGAGGATCTTGGGGTCATTGGGTCGTGGTGGGGCTGGGTGTGGGTCGGGAGCTCGCGATGGTGGCAGCCGGGGCTGAGGTGCTGGCGGGCCGGATGACGTTGGTGATCGTGATGGTCGTCAGAGCTCGGCCCGGGCATCCGGGCGGGGTGGTGGTGAGGGTGAGCGTGAGGGTCGTGGTGTGGCCGGGGTCAGTGAGTTGGTCGAGGGGAAGTCGGGTGAGTAGGGCGGGGACGTCGCCGGGCTTGAGCGGCAGGGGTAGGTCGGTGTCGGCAAGGGCGTGGCCGGTGACGTCGCGGGCGATGGTGTGAATGGTGATCGTTGCGTCGTGGGCGGGACTGAGGCCGGGGTTGGTATAGCGCCCGGTGAGATCGAGGGTGGTGGTGGTGATGACCGCCTTGAGGCTGCTCGTCGTGAGGGTGATGGATGCGCAGTTGGTTGCGGTCGGGGAAAGGAGTGGCGTGGCGAGGGTGTGGACAGGGGTGAGCGCGAAGATCGGGTACGGATCGCTGGTCGATGCGTCGTCCGGGCTGGTGCGAGTGGGCGTGGGGACGGCTATGGGCGCGGGGGTGGTGGCGGTGTACCCGGTGGTCCAGGCAAGGACTGCGCGGACGTAGGCGTCCGACGGGTTATAGGCCCGGATCGCGGTCGAGAGCTGCGCGGGGTCGGTCAGGTCGCGGTGGTGGGTGCACAGGTAGCCGGCGGCGGTGAGGCCGGCGTCATAGATGTTGTTGGGGTCTTTGTGGCCGTCGGCGTTGCCGTCGCGGCCGGCGCCGGCCCAGGTGGAGGGCAGGAACTGCATCGGGCCGACGGCGCGGTCGTAGGTGGTGTCGGCGTCGAGGGTGCCGTGGTCGGTGTCGAGGATGCGGGCGAAGCCGCTGGTGCCGGTGAGGCGGGGCCCGAGGATGCTGGGGGTGACGGTGCCGTCGGGGCTGATCTGGCGGCCCTGGGCGTTGCCGGATTCGACTTTTCCGATGCCGGCGAGGAGTTGCCAGCGCAGATGGCAGGCGGGTTGCTCGCCGGCCAGGGTAGTGGCGGCTTTCCGGTAGGCGGCCAGGACCGGGGCCGGGATCTGTCGTTGCCCCGCGGTCAGGGTGACCAGATTGCCCGTCGGGCTGGAGGGCCGCGGGCTCGCGGCCGCGGCGGTGGCGAGCGCGCCGATCGGCACCTGGCCACCGGCGGTGCCCGCCGGTCCTTGGCCGCCGGATCCCCGCAAGGCGCCCGGGTTGAGCGCCGGCATGGGATAGCCGGTCGAGCGTGTGGCGGTGGTCTGGCTGGTGGCCGTGGTGTCGTGTGTGGGCGGGTGTGACTGGCAGAGGATCAGCATCAGGACGACCAGAGGCAGAGCGGCGGTGGGCGGGCCGAGGGTCCTGGCCAGGCTGAGTGCACGTGACGGCGGCCGGCGATGCCGCCCCCGCTTCGTGCCGCGGGCGGTGGGCGCCTTGTGATTCGCGGGGTTGTCGTTGCCCGTTGGGTCGGGGCCTGGGCGGGTGCTGGGGAGCTCAGTTGTGGGCGCCGTGGCCACCGTCGGTTCCCTCGGGGAGAGCGCCTTCGAGCCGGAGGGCTGGTTCGGAGCGGTCTGTGCGCAACTGGTCAAGGTTCGCGGTAGCGACGAGAGCTGGCGGCTGCTCAGGTGACTGCGTCGAAGGCGGCTCGGCTCGGCGCCGGGCGTTAGTTGGTGGCGTGTTGGCCAGGGCGCGGCGCATGGCGGCGTGCTCGATGCGCAGGCGCAGGAGCTCCTGGCGGTCTCCCGTGGTCATGCCTTCGCGGTGGCCGGTGTCGATCTCGGCTTGGCGGACCCAGCCGCGCAGTGTCTCGGGGCTGATTCCCAGCTCGGTGGCGACGGTTTGGATGGTGGCCCAGCTGGATCTGTGGCTGGGGCGGGCGCGCAGGACGCGTGCGACGGCGTTGGCGCGGAAGGGCGGCGGTAGCGGATCGAACGGCTCATCGGCCGGTCTTTGGAGACGACGGCTGGCGGTAGGGGTGGGCGCGCATTTTCCGTCTCGGCCTCATTCAGGTGGCTGGATGGCGGGGTACGTGCTGCTCCTAGCTCCGTGTCGTCGTCGTCGACGGGTATGGCATGCGGTTAGTTCGGGTGCGGATGTACGGGCGAGATAAATACCACGGCTGACGTTGTGTGCGCTACCTGTTTGGCGCTCCACCTCCTCAACCGTCTACTCGCAGGTAGATGGTTCTCCCGCCAGTCATTACGAAAATGTTAACGAAATTTGTGTGACGCACATCACTTTCTAAGCTTTCCGTAACGAGGTCGGTGGCGATCGGTGGCCGACCTGCACTGTTCGGACCGCGCGACGTGCGACTTCTTTGTGGCGGGTCGTGGAACCTTAAGGTGCTGAGGCTGTCGGTGTTACTTTCCGCTACGGCACTGTTGATCAATTGGTGGGTTCTGCTCTTGCGCTGACTGCTGTGTAGGCCTCATTTTCGGTGGTCCCATCGCGGCCGCGGGGACGGTGTCGTTCTCTGGTTTCCGCGCTGGCTTGTCCTGTGCCCTTTGTTGCTGGTTTCGGGATCGGAGTCGGTGTGTTCGCGACCGTGCTGGCGCGGCGGATGTCCGTGCGCGTTCTGGTGGTGCTGCTGGCGATGGCGTTGGTGTCGGCGGCAGCGGCGTTCGTGCCCGCGCTGCGCGTCGGCGCCCATGCTGCCGGGGGTGCCGCGCCGAGCGCGGCTGCGTCGGGGCCGGCGGAGCGGCCGGACTTCGTCTCGGCGCAGCTCGCGGCGCGGGCGGAGAAACGCCGGATCGAGGTGACGGATGCCCGCACGGAGACCACCTCGACGTTCGTGAACCCGGACGGCTCGACGACGGTCGAGTCGGCGTCCGGGGTGGTGCGGGTCCGCCGGGGCGATGACTGGGCACCGGTCGATACGACGCTCGCCGTCGTCGGCGGCAAGGTCGTCCCGAAGGCGGTCAAGGGCACGGTGACGCTGTCGGCGGGCGGTAGCTCTGGCGGCGACGTCGCCTCGCTCGTCGATTCCGGGCGGACCGTGGCGTTCACCTGGCCCGACGCGCTTCCCGCACCCAAGCTTGCCGGCAACACCGCTACCTACCCGGGCGTCGCGCCGGGCACCGATCTTGTGGTCGTGGTGCTGCCGACCGGTTTTGACATGCGGATCGTCGCGCATACGGCGGCGGCGGCGAAGGCCGCGGGCCGGTTGCCGTTGCGGCTGTCGGGGATGACGGCGTCGCGGACGGCGGGCGGTGAGGTGCGGCTGTCCGCCGGGGGGAAGACGGTGATGCGTTCCCCGACGCCGGTGATGTGGGACGCCCACGTCGACGCGAAGAACGGCCTGCCGGACCGGACCCGGACCGTTGACGGCGCCCTGGACACGGCGAAGCCGGAGGCGCCGACGTTGACGTTGAAGCCTGATGCGTCGTGGTTGGATGACCCGTCCCGGCAGTATCCGGTGACGATCGACCCGGCGGCGGTGCTCGCGGACACCCTCGACACCGAGGTCAGCAGCGGCAGCGCGACGACGAACTACGACACCTATCAGTACCTGCAGGTCGGGAACTATCTGACTGGGACGGTCACTCGGTCGTTCCTGAAATTCGACTCCACGACGATCGCCAGCCATCACGTCTCGGCCGCGACGTTGAAGCTCACGCAGGTCGGGTCGCAGGTCTGCACCGCCGAGCCGACGCTGGTGCAGGGCTCGGCGGCGCTGTCGGCGGGGACGACGTGGAACACCCAGCCCGCCTCCGACGGCACCACCTGGGCGACGTCGACGGCCAACGTGGGAACGGCCAATAGCTGCGGCACCGGCGCGGTCAGCATCGACATCACCTCGCTGGCGCAGGCCTGGGCGGCCAACGGCCTGTCGTCGGAGTCGCTGACGCTGCGCGCGGGCGACGAGGCCAACGCCGACCAGTTCAAGTACTTCAACTCCGGCAACACCACAACCCCGCCGACGATTTCCGTCACCTACAACGGTTTCCCGGGCACGGTCGCGAACCGCTCCACCATCCCCTGCTCGGCCCAGTGCGGTGGCAGCCCCGCCACAGTCCTGACAAACACGACCACCCCGACACTGCGCGGCGCCGCGACCGACCCCGACGGGACGCCGCTGCGGCTGGACTTCGAGGTCTGGAACTCCACGGGCACCACCCAGATCACCAGCGGATCAGTCTCCAACATCCCGTCGAACGCGACAGGCTCGTGGACCGTCCCAGCGAGCACGCTGACGAACGGGACGTCCTACGAATGGCGGGCACGCGCCTTCGACGGGTTGGATTACTCGGCGGCCTGGTCGGACTGGATTCCGTTCACCGTCGACACCGCCGCCCCCGCCGCCCCGACGGGAGTGAGCTCGACGGCGTGGCCGACGGCCGGCGGCTGGACGGCGACGACCTCGGGGACGTTTACCTGGACCTCACCAGGCGGGGACACGCAGTCCTTCCTTTACGGCGTCGACCAGCCCTCGCCGGCGACCGAAACCACATCGACAGCCACGGCCACCCTGACGGCGACCGCCGGGCTGCACACCTTCTACCTGCGCACGAAAGATAAGGCCGGCAACCTCTCCCCGGTCGCGACCTACATCTTCGGCGTCGGGACCGGCGCCCTGCAACAACCCGCAGACGGAGCTCGCACCCAGCGGTACACCTCGGTAGAAGGCCAGGCGCCGGCCAGCCAGGTGTCGGTGACGTTCCAGTACCACCTCGGCCAGGCGTCCTCCGCCCCGTGGGTGAACGTCCCGACCGGGGATGTCACCGTCGCCGGGACCTCGACGCATCCGTCCTGGCCGATGGCCCGTAACGGCTCGGGCGTGTTCGACAAGCTCACCTGGGACCTAGGCACCACCATGAGCGCCATCGGCGCGCCCGACGGTCCGCTGCAGTTGCAGGCCTGCTTCCGCGACTCCTCGAGCACCGTCACCTGCGCACCAGCACGCACAGTCCAGTACGCACGGCACGCCTTCGCCGACGCCACTGCGACCTCCCCGGTCGGCCCGGGCACAGCCGCGTTGCTGACGGGCGACTACTCAGTGTCGGCGACGGACGCGTCGCTTCCGTCCTACACCGGCAGCGTCTCGGTCGGGCGGACCTACGCCGCGCTGGCGACGAACGCGCCCGGCGCGGGGCTGGCTGTTGACTCGTCGTCCCCGGCGGCGGTCGGGTGGGACGGCTCGCTCTGCACCGTGGCGGGTAACGCGGTGACGGCGTCGTTCACAGCGCCGGCGGGCGCGCTGCTGCTCGCGCTCGGGGACACCACGTCGAACTTCTCTGGGACGTCGAACGGTCCGGCGATCTTCGACTCGGGCGGTCTGGTCTGGACGAAGATCGGCGTGACCGGCGCAACGAGTCTGAAGGACGAGTCGGTCGCCTGGTGGGCGCGGACCTCGTCGGCGACGGCTCGGACGGTGTCGCTGACGGCGGCGACGAACACCTGCGCGAAGTTCCTCCAGGTCCTCGTGGTCACGGGCGCCAACCTCGACAGCCCGATCGGCGCCACAAACGTCGGCCCGCCTGGGGACGCGTCGGCCGGTGTTCTCAGCCAGTCGCTAACGTCCTCGGCAGCGGGTTCGATGGTGTTCGCCGCAGTCTCCGACTGGCAGGCCCAAGCTGTCCCGACCCCTGCGGCCGGGGTGACGCTCGCCGGCAGCTACCACGTCTCCGACGCGACGGGCGCGGCCCTCTACCGGACCGCGGCCGCGACCGGCCCGGGGCAGACGATGACGATCGCCACGACGGCGCCGTCGGCCGCGAAGAACTCCTGGGCGATGTTTGAGGTGCTGCCCGCGGGCGCCTCCACCAGCATCTTCGGCCCTGGCTGGACCGCGTCGATGCCTGGCCCGGATGCCGGTACCGCCGATGAGACGTTGACCGAGAACGCCGACTCGGGCGGGTTCGTCACACTCACTGACGAGACCGGCGTCCAGTCCATCTACTCCCTGACCAGCTCGTCCAGCTACCCATACACCTACACCGGTGTCGGTGACACCGGTGCCGACGGGACGAAGCTGGCCAAGGACTCCGCGACTCAGTTCACGCTGACCGATATGGACGGCACGAAGACCGTCTATACCGCGCAGACCGTGGGCGGGGTGACCGTCTGGCGTGCCGGCTCGGTCGTCGAACCAGGCACCAACACCACTTCGTCGTTCACCACCGACAGCGCCGGGCGCACGACTCGCATCCTGGCGCCGGTGCCAGCCGGGGTGTCGTGCACGACGCTGGTCGCCGGCTGCCGCGCCCTCACCATGACCTATGCGACGTCGGTCACCGCGACCGGCAATGGCACGAATCCGGCGACGTGGGGTGACTACACCGGCCGGTTGACCGCGGTCGCAATGGCGCTCAACGGCGCCACGCCCGTCACGGTCGCGGCATTCGCCTACGACACCGACGGCCGGCTGCGCTCCGCCAGCGACCCCCGCACCAGCCTGGCGACCACCTACAGCTACGACACGGCCGGCCGGCTTTCGACGATCACACCACCGGGTCGGGCCACCTGGAGCCTGACCTACGACGGCTCGAGCCGGATCAGTTCCGCGTCCCGGCCAGCCCCCGTCGGAGGCACGGCGACGCAGACGGTTGCCTACGACATTCCCGTCACCGGCACAGGGGCGCCGATCGACATGTCCGCCGGTCAGGTCGCCGGCTGGGCGCAGACCGACCTGCCCGTCTACGCGGCCGGGGTGTTCTCCGCCGACCATGTGCCGTCCAGCCCGCCGGCGGCTGCGGACTGGCCGTACGCCGACCTGACCTATCTCGACACCGCCGGCCGCGGAGTCAACACCGCCTCTTACGGCAACGGTGCCTGGCAGATCACCACCACCGAGCACGACGCCAAGGGCAACCCGGTCCGCACCCTGTCCGCGGAAAACCGCAACCAGGCACTCAGCCCCACCGCGGACACCGACCCGACCGTGGTGGCCGAGACGACGTCGGCGGCCCGTTCCCAGCTCCTCGACGAGCAGACCGTCTATGCCGCCGACGGCGTGCTGGTCACCGACACCTACGGGCCTACGCATCCGATCGTCGATGACTCCGGCGCGCAGTATTCCGGCCGGGAACACACCCATACCGACTACGACCAGGGCGCCCCAGGCACAGGCGGCCCTTACAGGCTGGCGACCACGGTCACGAGTTCGGTCCGGATTCCGAACGGCACGGACCTCGACGTGCGTAAGACGGTCAACGGCTACGCCGCCAAAACGGGGGCCGATCCGAACACCTCCGGCTGGGTCCTGCGCAAACCCACCACCGTCACCACCTGGATGGGCGGCGGCTCCACCCCCGACATCGTCCACACCACCTACTACGACCTCGCGGGCAACACCGTCGAAGACCGCCAGCCGGCCGCGAACAGCACCGGCACCGACGCCTATACGACGCTGACCACCTACTACACCGCCACCGGCTCTGGTGGTTGCGTCAACGCCTCCAACTCCGGCCTGGCCTGCACCGCCGGACCGGCCGCCCAGCCATCCACCGGTAACCCGCTCCCGGTCACGACCTACACCTACAACAACCTCGGCGAGGTCCTCACCAGCGCCGACGCGGTCACCGTCTCCAGCACCACGACGACCCGCACCACGACTGATACCTACGACTCCGCAGGGCGCAAGACCTCGGAGGCAGTGGTGGTCAGCCCAGCCGCCAATGGCGGAACTGCGATCCCGACCGCGACCTACGGCTACGACTCCGCGACCGGCCTACCCACCACCACGACCGCGAACAGCGTCACCCTGACCACCGGCTACGACTCCTGGGGCCAGGTCGCCTCACAGACCGACGCCGATGCAAACAGCTCCACCACCAGTTACGACCTCGACGGCCGGATCTCCTCACGGGCCGACGGGAAGGGCGCCTACAGCTACGTCTACGACGGCACTGGCGAACACCGCGGCCTGCTCACCTCGCTCGGCGTCGGCGCCGGCAGCGCGCCCTCGACGTTCACCGCGACCTACGACGGCGACGGGAAACTGACCTCGCAGACCTACCCGAACGGCCTGGTCGCGACGACCCGTTACGACAACGTCGAGCAGCCGACCAGCCTCACCTACGCCAAATCTGGTTCGATCTGGCTGTCGTTCACCCAGGCCCGCTCGGTCCACGGCCAGGTTCGCCGCGACGCCACCCCACCGTCCACCAAGACAATCGGCTACGACAACGACGGTCGACTCACCTCCGTTATCGACGCCGTCTCCTACGGCGGACCCCGCACCTGCAGCACCCGCCTCTACAGCTACGACGCCGAATCCAACCGCACCGCCCTGACCAGCTACCCCGACGCCGGCGGCCAACCCGACACCGGCAACTGCTCCACCACCACCAGCCCCACCGGCTACCCCGCAAGCTACGACCAAGCCGACCGACTCACCACCACCGGCTACACCTACGACCTGTTCGGCCGCACCCTCACCGACCCCTACACCCCGTCCGGCAGTGCGGCTACCCTCGGCTACTACACCAACGACCTCATCAACACCGAAACCGTAGGCACCACCACCCGCACCTACACCCTCGACCCCGCCTTGCGGTTCCGCTCCTGGACCGACAGCGGAAGCTCCACCACCTCCACCAACCACTACACGACCTCATCCGGCGACAGCCCCGCCTGGATCGCCACCGGCACCACCAGCTGGACCCGCAACATCACCGGCATCGACGGCGGCCTCGCCGCCATCCAAACCAATGCCGGCACCGTCACCCTCCAACTCACCAACCTCCACGGCGACACCGTCTCCACCGCCGATGACCTGACCACCGCCACCTCCATCACCAGCTACACCGAATCCTCCGAGTTCGGCCTCCCCTACTTCCAAGCCAGCGCCTACCCTCGCTACGGCTGGCTCGGCGCCAAACAACGCACCCACGACACCCTCTCCGGCATCACGTTGATGGGTGTCCGCCTCTACAACCCCGACACCGGCCGCTTCGACCAAACCGACCCCGTCCCCGGCGGCTCCGCCAACCCCTACGACTACGTCAACCAAGACCCCGTCAATGGCAATGACCTCGACGGCCGCCTGTGCGTGTGGTGTCCGCACCCCAACCTGCACAGTCCTCGGAGCTCCTACCATCGGTATAGTTCAAATCAAATTGGAAAAATAGCTGAGGCTATGGCCCTCAGGGATATCCGTGCGAGGTGGGGCAATAGCGTCAGAGTAACGCCGCAAAAAAGACTGGAGGTGCACTTCCCGAGGTCCCCAGCGCCGGCCATTCGCATCGTAGACTATGTGGTAACGAACCCAAGGGAACACTGGACGCTACTTATCGAGGTGAAAGCCAATGGTGCGCGCTATAGCGATTGGCAGAGTAAGGCGGATCGGTGGCTCGTCGCTCAAAATCCCGGGTGGCGTAGAACCGTTTGGAGATACAACGTTCCAAGGGGGCATTGGAATAACGTCGCGTAGGGTTCTCTCTCGCCTGGTGCGTTCATGGCTGCACAGCGTGGATTGGGGCGGTTGAACTGGTGAGTATCTTTCCAGGAATAGAATCGTGGGTTGAGGATGATTTTGAGCGGCTTCGCTCGGCGAAGATGTCAGCGGAGCAGTTCGACGTGCTGATAAGCGAGCTGGGGAAGCGGGCTTCCCTGGGATCTGACTGGGCATGTCGAGCGCTGCTCGGACGGCTAGAGGAGGAGGGATCAGATCGGCGGCGCACTTCGCTTCTCAAAGCAATCACGAAATGCCCGGCGTCGGACTATCCAATCGATCTGCTGGAGCGACTTGTGCGGGCTCCAGATCTAGGTGTCTGCGCCGAAGCGGCTTACCTCCTTGTGAAGGCCGGCGGTGAAGGTGAGCGTGTCGTCCTGGCATTGCTGGACAGCCTGGGTAAACTTGAACGTGGGATATGTCTTGGTGTGCTCGCACACGGCTCTGGCAAGGTTGACGTAGACGCGGTGGCGGCGTATGCTGATGACCCATTCGCCTTCATCAGGACTTCGGCGCTCTTCACGCTTGCGATGAGAGGTGATGATTCGTGCACCGACCGCCTGGTCCCTCCATTGCGGCGGCGCGATGTCGAAACCAGAGAATCCGCGCTTAGGGCCTTGATATGTGTAGGTGACGCCCGTGCGGTCGACGCGGTCGTAAGTCGGCTCAGGCTAGACGCGGCGCGCCGAGCAGATGGCACGACCGTAGCGCTGGAGCTAGAGCTGAATTATCTGGGTCAACAGAGCGCCGTGCGACTGGATGCATTCACGGAGGCGCGTTCTGTGATAGCGAAGCACTGGGCGAAACGCGATGAGACCGAGGTAGCCTGGATCCAGGCCAACCTTCCGCAGCTCGCGCGGGGCTTCCGCGGCGAGTTCGGCCCCTTGTCGCAGGTCGAACGGGCACAGCTCCGTGCGACGGTGTCATCAAGGCTTGATCGCCAGTTGGCCAAGGTGGCGCTCTGAGCTTTTCGTTCAGCTTGTCTGTATGTCTCAGTTCAGAACCGACCCCGGTGCCGCGAGACCGACGGCCGCGCCGAGGCCAGCGCGACAAGGTACACCGCGACCTGACGGCGTTCCATTCCCGCGACCCAGGCCGTCTGGTCCCTGGGACACCGTCCGGGTCCTCCACACGCTCGTCTGCCCGGTCTGTCCTGTCATCCTCGCAGCTCACCGGCACCGCGCCGCCCGCCACCCGCGCGGCGCCGTTTACGACCCGACGGTCCTCGCCGCATCCCGGCGGCCGGGGCGGGCGCCCAGGACGACCGGTCCAGCGACGGTCCGGCAGGCCGCGCGGCGGCGACGGCGGACCACGACGGCTCCAACAAACGCGACGCCGGCCACGACCCCCAGCGGGGGCACCCACACAGCGGCGACGGTCGCCACCGCGGCGACGCCACCAAGCATCGCGAGCAGTGGCCCAGCGCAGCACAGCGCACACGCAGCAATCGCGGCGACCAAGGCGCCGATCGTGGACCACGGACGCGGACGGCCGATCGACGCGGTCATGCGGTTGCGCCGAACAGGTCGGTGAGCAGGCCGGTGGCGGTCTGCGGGGCGCGCACGGTGAGGACAAGCGCCGTAGGCATGAAATCAAGGCTGAAGGCGAAGAACGCACAGCAGTCCTGCTCAGCCACGGCGAGCGCGGCGATCCGCGCGGCGAGGTCCGCGCCAGGTGGAACGTCAGACGCAGCCCGTCAGCGATCTCCTCCCGGCCGACCGCCTCCTCCAGCAGCGCCCGCCATTGGGCGGCTCGGTCGGTCTGCTCGTCGACGCCCAGGGTGCAGGCCGCCGGCACGTCGGGCCACACTTCGGCGGCCGTGACGTCAGGTCGGACCGGGGACAGCGTGAGCGACACGGGACCGGCAGGTACGGAGCTGGCGGTGGTCAGGCAGCCGCAGTCCGGACCGCAGCCACCCGCAGGGGCCGCCTGACCGAGTTCGGCGTGGAACGCGGCCAACCGTGCCGAGAACGCCGACAGCTCGGCGGCCCGCTGATCGGCGTCAGCGATCCGGGCGGCGATCGGCGGCAGCATACGTTCCCGGACCGCCGCGCACACCCCCTGCTCCCACACGCTCGACAGGTCGCCGATCTCCTCCAGCGACAGCCCCAGCAGCTTCCCGGAGAAGATGAACGCCAACCGCTCCACCGCCTCCTCGCCATACATCCGGCAACCCGTAGGGGTGCGCTCCGCGGCCAGCAGCCCAGCCGTTTCATAGAACCGCAGCGTCGTCGCCGGCACTCCAACACGATCCGCCAACTGCGAGATGCGAAAGGAAGCCATGGCAGCACCGTAAACCTTCGACCCGACTCGAAGGTCAACACAGACGGTGAACGGATCTTGACGAGACCGCGGTGAATCGCTGTACGAGGACCCAGCGGACCCAAGTTCCCGGGCGGAGGCGAGCTTGCCTTGACCCACACAAAGCCTCGCGGGCTCGCGACGACGAGGCCCGGACCGCCGAAGCGGACGGGCGGTGGTGGCGGTCCGCATCTAGCCGAGCCCGACCATGGAGCTATCTGTCTGGTACCGACGCCATCACGCCATGACATCTGTGCAGCTGGCTGGCCTGGCAACGGTGTCGATGACGTTGATGACCGGCCCGCGCAGGATCGGGTACCGGTTCGTATTGTGGTCACTCAGCTCCACCGGTTCGAGTCCCACGAGCGCGCGCCTCCGGCGCGGCGCTCGTGGAGATCAGTCCATTTTGGGCGTCACGTCCGGGCGCGGACGACGGTGGCCTGGCCGCTCTTGTGGGTGGTGTGGTCAGGTGGCGGGGATGCCGGTGACGCCGAGTTTGTGGCCGAGGGCGACCCAGTTGGTGGCGATCTGCTGTTGGACGTCGGCGAGGCTCATCTGGCCGGAGCAAACGGCGCGTTTGGCGGCGTTCTCGACGGGGTCCTTGTCGTTGTGTTCGCCTTTTTCGGGCCAGAGGTTCGCGACCGCGGTCGGGGAGCCGCCGATCTCCAGGGAGATGAGGTGGTCGAGTTCGTAGTTGCCCATCGCGGTGCCGGCGTAGTCGCCGTACGCGGCGATCGCCTCAGCTTTGATCTTGTTGGTGTAGGACGTCGGCGGGCGGATCGTCGCGGTCCAGCCGGACTTGCAGATCGTCGATCCGATCGTGGCCTGGGTGACCGCCGGGTTCAGCGCGCCGGGTGTGCAGGTCGGGTCGGGCTCTTCGTTGTTGTCCGTCGCCTGACAGTGCGCCGGGTAGACCGTCGAGGTCGACGTCGAGACGACCAGCGGTCCGGGCTGGGCCGGTCCGGCGCTGGCCGGTCTGGCGGGGGTAGGCGTGGTGTCTGTCCCGGCGGCGCTCGATCCGGGCAGGGTGCAGCCCGCGACGGTGAGTGTGAACAGGACGGCGAGGGCGAAGCGTCGCGGGCGAATCATGGCGCCGATTATGCCGTCGATCAGGACAGTGGGGATCTATTCCGGCAGGTCACTCGACCCTCGGGTGAATGGGCCGAAGCCGGCTACGGTGACGGCCGTGGACATCACTACCGGTACGGGCACGTTGGCGTGGCAGCGTGGGCTGCCGCGTACGTGGATGGCCGCCGCAGTGATCCTCGTGGACGACGACCGGGTCCTGATCGTGCGACCGACGTACTGGCTCGGCTGGGACCTCCCAGGGGGTGTCGTCGAACGCGCAGATCGCCACCAACTGGGTCGCCCTCGGCCACCCCCAAGAGCGGCCAGGCCACCGTCGTCCGCGACCGGCCCGCCACGCTGGAGGCCGAGTGTCGCCCACACGCGGTCGGCCGGCGATGCGGGTCGGCCGCCGGTCCGGTCGGGCTGGGCGGGACGGCCTACGTCGCATCTGTGGCGGATCGCGGCGTGTCCGGGACACGTCTTGGCCGGGGTGTCACGGGGCGGGGTGCTGGCCGTTGGCGCCTGGTCGGCCATGACCGAAACGATCCGCCAGCGCCCCGATGGGGGGCAATGCCGTTGTAAGGCGCTTGATCGCGAGGTGTGAGGTACCCGGCCGCGCCTGAGCTAGCGGTGACGTTGGGTGACGGTCGGGGGTGGGGTGGGAGGTCGCCGGAGCGGAGGATTTGGGTGCTGGGAGTGCCCGGATTGCGGGGTTTGAGCGGATCTCCGGGTGAGGTGAAGGGTGTCGAAGCCAGTTCCCTGACCCGGAGTCCGCCGTGTCCTGTTTCTATCCTGTCGTCCCGTCGGTCGCGCTGCCCGGGGTGGCCTTCGGCCGGGTCGGTGCCGGGCTGCTGGCGGTGCGTGCCGAGGACCTGGCCGCGGGGCCGGTTCGCACGGCCGGGCGCCGCGGCGGCGGCCGGGCGCCGGCCCGCGACCGCCGCGGCCTGCTCACGCTGGCTGAGGGCGCGCTCCCGGCCCGCCACGGCGACCAGGTGATCGTCTACCGGCCGGTGCTGGCCGGGACGCTCAGGGCCTACGACAACGGGGATCTGGCCCTGTCGGGCCGGGCGGCGGACCACGTGTCGCTGGGAGCGGCGGAGGCCGAGCTCGACCGGCGGCTCGGCCCCGGCGCGCTCGACCGGCTGATCGCCGAGGCGTTCACCCAGTTCCAGGCGACGACACCGCCCGGCAGCGACGACGCCGCACCTGATGACGCCGTGCGCGGGCAGGAGACGGCGTTGGCGTTGACCCGGGGGGTCGTCGTGCGGGCGCTGGTCCTGGGGTCGTGGATGGCGGGCACCGGGTGGGACGACGTGCTGGCGGCGTTGTTCGCGCCGGTCGCGGACGTCCCGTTCACCCGCTGCTCCGCCACGCCCGGCGGGCCGGCGTTCTCCCGGGCGCGGCGCGGCGTGCCGGGGGTGGTGGTCGCCGCGGTGTGCGAGGCGGTCCTGGTGGTGCTGCGCGCGGAGCTCCTCGACCCGCACGACCCACAGGCGCTGGCCGCGGGAGCGTTCCGGGTCGCCGGCTTCGACGGGACCCTCCTGCGGCTGCCCGACACGGCGGCGAACCGGGAGCGCTTCGGGGCGGGCACCGACCCGGCGCCGTTCCCGCACGTCCGCCTTCTGATCGACGTCGACGCTGGGACGAAGACCCCGCTCGGCTACGCCCACGGCCCGTCCTCGGGCGCGAAGGACGCCGGTGAGCAGACGCTGCTCGAGCAGGTCGCGACCGCCACCCCGGCGATCTGTCACCCTGGGCTCCTGCACGTCGGGGACCGTAACTTCCCCGGCGCCGAGCGGCTGAGGCGGCTGACCGGCGCCGGGATGAACCTCGCGGTGCGGCTGCGCGCCGGGATCACCGTCGACGTCGACACGTGGCTGCCCGACGGCTCGGCGCTCGTCGACCTCGGCACCGACGACGTGCTGCACGGCTGGCGCGACGTCGAGTGGGACGTGTTCGCCGACGGCGTCCACACCGGTGAGACGTTCGCCGTGGCCACGAACATCACCGACCCCGCCGCGCTGCCCGCGCTCGCTCTCACCGCCGGCTACCGGGCCCGATGGGGCGCGACCGAGACCCCGATCCGCGAGACCAAGGCCACCCTGAACGACTCCGGACCCGGAGCCGGGCCGATGCTGCGCGCCACCGACCCGTTCGAGGTCGACCAGGAGATCCCCGCTCTCCTGCTCGGGGCGGCTCTCCTGCGCGCGGTGCAGCGCAGCGCCGCCGCGCAGGCCACCCCCGCCCAGCGCGGCGCCCGCGCCGGGCAGCCGGTCCTGGCCCGGGAACTGTCCACCAAGGCCACGGTGCTCGCGCTCACCCGCCACCTCGGCGCGGCGACCCCCGGCCTGCCCGACGAGGTCGTCGCGCACCGGCTCGCCGCCATCCACAGCGCACTCAGCCGGCGGCGCAACACCCCCGACCGCAACCGCACCCGCGAACGCCGGGCGAAGAGCGTCTCGGAGTTCCCCCACGCCGGACCCGGCCTCACCACCCGCAAGGTCGTCTACGAGACCCGGATCTGCGGACCGATCACCGACACCCTCACCACGGCGGCCCCAACACTCACGCTTCCCGATGTCACCGAACGTGACCACACTCAGCCAGCCATGGCAGCCTGACCCACGCGATCAAGAGAGTTTCACTGGCATTGCGATGGGGGGCCACGCCCACCTGACGCCCACAACGATCACCAACGAAAAAGACCGGCTCTAGGCCGGTCAGTTCCCGCAGGTCACAGGCCTGCGTACGGGTGCGCCGCCAGGGACTCGAACCCCGAACCCGCGGAAAAGCAAAGTGCCCTTTTCAACGTTGTTCAGCAACGTTCGCGAACTGTCGGATCTGCCTGCAGCACAGGCACTTTCGAGACGTTGAATAGTCGACGTCGGTCGACGGCCTTCGTCCATAGCGCGGGGTAAACGCGGGAAATCGCAGGTATGCTCTGACTAGGCCGCGCCGCCCTTGGAGATGGTGGTGATACACCGTGGCACGTCCCGTCATGGAGCTCGGAACGAGCGGGAACTTCTATTTCAGCAGGATCGCCTCTGGTTACCGTGCGCGATGCCGTTACCGGGACCACGACGGGGTGCTGCGTGAGGTTGAGCGTGCGGGCAGGTCGAAGACCGCGGCGACGCATGCGCTGCGCAAGGCGCTGCGCGACCGGAACCGGTCCGCGGTCGGCGACGGCGAGCTGACCGGCGAGAGCACGGTCAGCGAGCTCGGCAAGGCGTACTTCGAGGCGCTGGGCCAGCGGGACCTCTCCCCGAACACGCTCGCCGCCTACGAGATCGCCCTGAAGAAGCACATCGTTCCCGCGCTCGGCGAGATCCGGCTGCGCCAGCTGACTGTCAGCCTCGTCGACCGGTTCCTCGCGACGCTCGCGAAGCGCAGCGGGTACGGGTCCGCGAAGACGGCGCGTTCGGTGCTGTCCGGGATGTGCGCGCACGCGGCCCGCCTCGATGCCATGGACCGCAACGTCGTCCGTGACACCGGGCAGATCGCCCGCACGTCCGGCCGCGACACGGTACGCGCGATGACCGTCGCGCAGCTCAGGCAGCTGCGCGCGCTGCTGACCTACGACGCGAAGGCTTGCCGCCGCGACATCCCCGACCTCGTCGACATGGTCATCGCCACCGGCGCCCGCCTCGGCGAGGTCTGCGCCATTGTCTGGGACGCCGTCGACCTGCAGGCAGGCACCGTCGAGATCCGCGCAACCGTCGTCCGGGTCACGGGCAAGGGGATCTACATCAAGCCGCGTCCCAAGTCCAAGGCCGGCCACCGCCGCATCGCGCTACCGCCCTGGGCGGTCAAGATGCTCCGCGCCCGCTACCACGGCCAGAAGCCCGACGACGTCGTCTTCCTCGCCCCGGCCGGCGGCCTGCGCGACCCGCGCAACACCAACGCCGACATTCGCGATGCCCTCGACGCCGCGGGCTTCCCTGGTTGGACCTCGCACCTGTTCGGCCGCAAGTCCGTCGCCACCATCCTCGACGACCAGGGCCACTCTCCCCGCCAGATCGCCGACGTCCTCGGCCACGCCAATCCATCCATGACGCTCAGCACCTACATCGGCCGCAAGGTCTCCAACCCCGGCGCCGCCGAAACCCTCTCGATCCTCGACTTCGACTGAT
This sequence comes from Pseudofrankia sp. DC12, assembly GCF_000966285.1. Lineage (NCBI taxonomy): Bacteria > Bacillati > Actinomycetota > Actinomycetes > Frankiales > Frankiaceae > Pseudofrankia > Pseudofrankia sp. DC12. The sequence continues at coordinate 1,279,360 of NZ_KQ031391.1, read as the reverse complement.
GATCCGCCCGTCTTTTGAACGCCAGCGACGTCATCCGCCGAGGACTACGCGCCTGGCTTGACGTCGCCTGAAATCTTCGCATCACTAGGGATCTGACGACACTGGACGGCACGACCTTTGCCTGGGAATTCGTGGCGACGCCAGGAATTCCATATGTGCCGGACGCGTTTCGGTGGCCCAGTGGGTTTCGCGGTGTCCCGAGGTCGCGTTCACTTTCTGCCGCCGCGTACCGGCGGTGCGATGCTGGAAGACAGGTCAGCGGGTATCCGCGGTTGCCCGCCTCGGCTCCACTATAAAGATCAATATCTGGGGCGCATTCGATCTTTCAGGTTCGCAGGAGATCCCACCGCGATGGGCGGGCGTTGCTGCACGGTCCCACGCGAGCGCTGCGACGGTTCCGGGCGAGCAACGGGGGCGTCGGCGGCGTGAGGGCTGTGGATAACGGGCCCGGCCTCGACCATTCGTACATATCATGATGATATGAATGAACGAACGGATGTGGCGGACCGACGGACCGTCTGTGCCTACCCCGGCTGCGGCGAGCCGGCCGCGCCACCGCCGACGACCGGCGGGCCAGCGCCCCGGTACTGCGTCCGGCCGGACCACACCGCGCAGACGGCGTTCCGCGCGCGCCGGGCCCGCAGGTCCGTCGGCGCGCCGTCGGACTCAGCGGAGGCCGGCGAACGGCCAGCGAGCCTCGCGGGCGCGTCCCTGCGGACCACCGTCGACCGGCTCGCCGAGTTGCTCGCCGAGTTCGAGGCCGCCGCCGGCGTAGCGCGCGAGCTGCTGGGAACCGCGACCGACCCGGAAGCCGTCACCGCCGAGCTCGCGGCCGTACGCGCCGAGGCGTTGAAGACAGTCGCAGACGCGGAAGTGAGCCTCGCCGCGGAACAGCAGGCCCGGCTGACCGCCGAAGACGCCGCGACCGAGATGCAGGCCGATTTGGAGCGTGCCCGCGCCGACGCCGCCCAGGCACGTCAAGAGGCCGCCACAGCAGCCGCGCAGGCGGCGCAGCAGACACAGCTGGCGCAGTCCGCCGATGACCGGGCCGCTGAGGCCGTCCGCAATGCTCAGGTTGGCGACGCCGCGCGCGCCGCTGCCGAAGCTGGCCGCGAGCAGGCCCAACGTGCGGCTGAGGCCGCCGTCCACCGCGCCGAGATCGCCGAAACCGAAGCCAAGCACCTGCAGACCGACCTCAACCGCGCGACCGAACGCCTCGCGGCCACCGAAGCTGGCCGCGACGCAGCGCACCGGGCGCGGATGGACGCCGACCGGCAGCTCGCCGCAGCCCGCGAAGACGAGTCGGCCGCCCGCCAGACTGCCGAACTCGCCCAGCTACGCGCCGCCACCACCGAACAGCTTCTGGCCGCCGCCCGCGAGACCGCCGCTGCCCAGCAAGCCCGCGCCGACCAAGCCGTCACCCACCTGGCCGCCGCCCGCGCCGAGGCCCTCGACGCGATCAACCGCGCCGCCCACGCCGACGCCGCCCGTCGGGCCGCCGAACATGCCCGCGACGACGCCCTGACCCAACTCGCCACGATCCCCCGGCGGACACGCCAGGGCACGGCCGGCGAGCCACCATCGCCACCGACGTCCTGATCGCACCGCCCGGTGAACGCCCGCGTGGCTGGCCTCGGCGATGACCCGGTCCGGCGCGATGCCTGCCGTGACGCAGTCGGCGAGTGGTCGCCGTTCGGTGCTCGTGGGCATGCGGCGTTACGATGTTGTCGTGACTGAGATGCCTTTGCCGGAGGGTGAGCAGCTGACCCTCGTGGCCCGTGAGGCCGCCGAGTCCGGACAGGTTGTTTACCTGACCGACCACGGCCGGCGGCTGGCAGCGATCGTCCCCGCGAACCTGGCCGAGCTGCTCGAACACGGCGCCGAGGCGCGCGGAGGCCGTAGGGTCTTGGGCGCCCGCGGGGCGGGGCGCAGCGGACAGCATGACATCTCCGAGCGGATTGAGGAGATCCTCGCCAACGAGGTGACGCCGTAGCTCTCGTCGTCGACGCCGGGCCGCTCTACGCCTACGTCGACGCCGATGACCAGCATCACGAAGCCTGCGCGGACTTGTTGGAGACGCACCCCGGCCCGTTGATCGTCCCGACCCTGGTCCTGACGGAGGTCGTCTATCTGCTCGGTTCCCGGCTCGGGACCCGCGCGGAGCTGCGATTCCTCGGGGATCTCGCGTCTGGTGTCTTCGACATCGAGCCCGTTCATCCGACCGACTGGCTTCGCATCGCGGACCTCGTCGACCGATACCAGAATCTTCCGCTCGGCACCGTCGACGCCTCTGTCATTGCGTGCGCGGAACGCCTCGGTATTGACGAGGTCGCGACGGTCGACCGACGTCACTTCACCATCGTCAAGGCAAACCGGACACTGAGCCTTCTGCCCTGACCTCGTCTCCCCGAGCGTTCGTCAGCCTTCACTGATCACCCGGCGATCCGCGGAGCCGCCCTTCTCCCGTCGGCGTCCGGCTCGCGGCTCCGGTGAGGCCGTTCGGTGTTCGGTATTGACCGAACGCCAAACCGGGCGGGGCCTCCGCGAGGACCGACTCGGGGGATGTCCTCGGTGATGGCACGCGCGGTGAGGCAGGCGATGCCATCGGGCCCACGGTTGCGTTGGGCCGGTCGTTCAGGAGGGCCTCCGCGGTGACTGGTCTTGTCCCGGTGACGGTGGCGGTGATGTTGGCGGTGACTTCCGTGGTGATGTCGGTGATGCCTGTCGTGGCATGGGGCCGGGGTCTTGGTAGGGAGGGCCGCTACGAGGGCCTTCACGAGGGCTTCCGCGATGACTGACCTTGTCGCGGTGATGGTGGCGGTGACGTTGGCGATGGCCTTCGCGGTGACTTCGGTCGTCAGTGTCGGGTGCTGTTGGGGCGTGTCCCGGCTGGTTCGGGGCCGTCGTCCTGCGGGGCTTGGAGCAGTCGATGTCGTGTCCCCTTGGGTATTTTCCTCCTGACGGCGTTCGGCGCTGTCGCGGTCCGCGGGGCGTGGCTTTCGGTGTTTGTCGGTGATCGCGACGGCGAAGGTGCTGCGGGTCCGGGCGCGCCGGGCGCAGGATGTCGATCGCGCGGCGGGGGCGGTGGTGGCCTATGTGCAGGGTGGCCAGCCGGAGGATGCGCTGGCTGGCTACTACGGCCGGGGGCACGCGCGTGGCCGGGCCCGGGGTCGGCTGGCTGGGTTGGTCGGGCTGCGCGGGGAGGTCTCGGGTGCCGGGTTGGAGCGGCTGTTGCGCGGCCGGCACGCGGTCACCGGTCTGCCGTTGCTGAGCGGACCGGGTCCGGCGAGCCGGATGTCCCGGGCCGCCGGTAGAAGGCAGGAAGCCGGCGCCGCGGAGGCGGAGTGGTTGACGTTGGCCGAGGCGGCGCCGGTGGTCCAAGTGAGCGCGGACTATCTGCGGCGGCTGGTCAAGCGCACGGCCGAGGCAGGCGCCGCCGTGTCAGCCGCCCGGACTGGTGATCTCGACGAGTCCGGCGGCGATGCCGCGGTGTCGGGCGGCTCGACTGGCGCTGAGGCGGCGGCGTCGGCCGGGAGGCCGGGCGAGCAGTTGGCCGGTGTGCGGGGGTCGGATGGCCGGTGGCGGGTGCGGCGGGCCGACCTGGAGCGGTGGAACGCCGGCCGGGTGCCGCCGGCGACGGTGTTGGGCTATGACGTGGTGTGTGCGGCGCCGAAGTCGGTGAGCCTGCTGTGGGCGTTCGGCGATGAGGCGCTGCGCGCGGATGTCGGGGCCGCGTTGGACGCGGCGGTGGAGGCGACGATCGGCTATCTGGAGCGGCACGCCGCGTTCGGCCTGGTGTTAGGCGCCGCGCTGGATGTCCATGATGGCGTCGTTGACGGTGGGCATGATCTTGGATGAGGAAGGCCCCGTCGGCGGGGTGCCGGCGGGGCCTTGGTGCTCGGGTTGTCGTCGTGGTGCTCAGCTTGTCGCCGCCTTTGTGATCATTCGGTGGTGACCTCGGTGATGGCGGTGCGGGCGGCGGCGTGGTCGACGATGGTCTTGTTCTGGGCGTAGGTGGCGATGAGGGCTTGGATGGCGAGGTTGTTGACGGCGCGGGGCAGGCCGCGGGCGGTGGTGTGGATGAGGTCGATGGCGTCGTCGGAGAACAGGGTGTCGGAGCGGCCGGCGAAGCGGACGTGGTGGGTGATGTAGGCGCGGGTCTCGTCGGGGTCGAGGCCGGGCATGGTGTAGCGCAGGGTGATGCGCTGGTCGAGGGCGGCCATGTCGCCGAGTTTGAGGCGGCGCCGCAGGGTGGGCTGGCCGATCAGGAGGCAGGTCAGGGGGCTTGCGGAGTCCATGTCGGCGTTGGTGATCATGCGGACGGCCTCGAGTTGGGTGGTGTCGAGGAGGTGGGCCTCGTCGATGATCAGGATGACGTGGCGGCCGCGTTCGGTGGTTTCGGCGGCGAGGGCGTCGGCGGTCTGGGGGACGAGGGTGGCGTGGTGGAAGCGGGGGGTGACGCCGAGGGCGGTGACGATGGCGTTGTGGATGCCGCGGACGCCGACGGCGGGGTTGGGCAGGTAGACGACGGTGTTCCGCGACGGGTCGAGGGTGGCGGTGGCGGCGCGGGTGGCGGCGGTCTTGCCGGCGCCGACCTCGCCGGTGAGTACGCCGAGGCCGTGGGTGTGGATGAGCCAGCCGATACGGGCGACGGCCTCGTTGTGGGCGCGGTGGCGGTGCAGCGCGGAGATGGGTAGGTCGCGGCCGAAGGGCATGCGGGTGAAGCCGTAGTGGGCCTGCATCCGGTCGATGCTCACCGGCTGGGTCCTTCCTGGTCGGGGTTTGGGTCCTCGATGCACTGGTCGATGAGGGTGGTGGCGAGGCGTTCGACGGCGAGGGCGGTGGTCAGGACGGTTTCGGCGATGAGGAGCTGGTCGTCGGTGTGGTAGGGGTCGGCGAGGGTGGCGGCGGCGTGGGCGAGGTCGGCGGCGCGGTGCGCGAGGGCGAGGGCGTCGTCGAGGTGGGCGCCGGTCACGGGGTGTCCTGGCCGGTGGGGGCGGTGGCCGCCGCGTAGCTGATGGTCGCGGCGGCGAGCTCGGTGTCGTGGGCGGCGGTGAGCAGGTCGACGTAGTCGATGCCGGTCGCCGCCGGTGGTGGGGTGGGCGGGGTCTCGGGGCGGGCTTTCGGGTGCGCGTGGCGGCCGATCACGGCGGGGATCGCGACCCCGGCGGGGCGGCCCTGCCAGCGGATCTCGACGTGTGACAGGTCGAACGGGTCGTAGACGGCGGCGACGGTGCGCCCGACGAGGTGCGGTTCGACCTGGTAGGTGTTGCCGTGCAGGGAGATCGTCGCGGTCTTGCGGACCTTGCGGTGTTCCTCCCACTTGAACGCCTCGGCCAGGGCGGCGTCGCTGGGATGGGTGAACGGGCCGCCGGCCTCGAAGCGGGCCAGCGGCGCCATCTGTGTTTCGGAATGCACCCGGCGGTGATAGACCGTCTCCACCCAGGCGGTGAACGCGTTGTTCAACGCCGACAGGTCACCGAACACATGGGTGCCGACCGGGGCGATCTCGACGAGGAACTCGCCCCGAACAGTCTCGAAGAAACGTTCGATTTTCCCCCGGCCCTCGGGCCGGCCCGGGGTGGAATGTATGAGTCTGATCCCGAGGACTGCGCAGGCCCGGCGCAGCGCCGCGTCCACGAACGCCGAGCCGTTATCCACGTAGACAGCGGCGGGAACACCGCGCGAGGCCAGCGCCCACCGCAACGCTACCGCGAGACGGACGGAGTCCTCGGCATAGCCGAACCGGTAGCCCACCAGCGCCCTGGAACGGTCGTCAATGAAAGCGAAAAGGTAGGTCTTGCGGCCGGCGACCGGCGGCCCGTGCAACGCATCCCCGATCCACAGGTCGTTGGGACGATCGGCCTCGAACCGGCCGAACGCCGCCGGCGCCGTCCCGTCGGGCCGGGTATTGAGCTCCAGGGCTTCGAAATGCCGCTGCAGCGTGCGGTCCGACGGCGCCCACCCCGAACTCGCGCGCAGTAGCCGCCCGACCTGCGCCGCGGTGCGCGCCGGGTTCTCCCGCTTGAGCGCGGCGGCCAACGCCAACACCTCGGCCGGGGTGCGCGCCTCCACCCGCCTGGGCGCGGGCACCAGCGCGTCGAACCCCCCGACCCGCCACGCCCGGATCCACCGGTCAAGCGTCTTGCGCGACACCCGCACCGGCGTCCCGTCCGGCCCGGCATGCTCCCCAGCCGCCAACTGGCGCACCAGCCGGCCCCGCGCCCGCGCCGAGAGCCCCGGGTCCGCCGCCTCCCGCACCAGCCCGTAGCGGAACAGGCCCACCGCACGCGCCCGCTCCGCCCGCCGCGCCATCTCGGCGTCCGACACCGACATCCACCACCTCCACAAGACGGTTGACAGCAACATCAACAGCCTTGCGGAACGATCACCAGGTGGGCAGACGCGGACCCGTGTTGATCGACTCGGGGGCGAACGCAGGCAGAAGCAGACCGCCGGCCGTCACGAACGACACCAACTCCCAGGCCGACAACGTGGGCACCGCCCAGCGGCCCGCCGCCGCGTCGCGTACCGCGACGACCAGCGCCACCAGACCCGCGAACAGCCCACCGCCGATCTCCAGGACCCGGGGGTCGACGGCCACCGCCCGCAGCCGCACCGCCAGCGCCGCCCGCAGCCGCGGCGCCCGCCCGGTCAGCCGGCCAAGCCAGCCCCGCACTGTCGAGGGCGCCCGGCCAACCGCCGCCGCGACCCGGCGCACCCCCATCCCCCCGGCCGCGAGCCCGACCGCCTCACCGATCACCGCCACCGCGTCCGCCCGCCGCGCCAGGCACGACACCGGCAGCAGCACATGCGTCACCAGACAGCCCGAACACCGCCCCCGCCGCGGCCGGATCTCCCCGTCGATCCCCCGCACCCGGCGCACCCGCGCCCACCCCCAGCCAGCCAGACCACTCCCGCACCCCGGACAGGTCAAGCCACCCACCGCCAACCGCCGTTCGACCTCGACCAGATCCACGTCTACGGTGAACACCAGCGCCTCCGCGCGCCTCGCACGGCCCTCCCCGAACCGGCCAAGGTGATCAGGGGAGGGCCGTCGCCATTTCCGACGTGCTCACCCTGTCGTCGCGCACCAACAAGAAACCCACCACAAGATCACAGTTGGCACATGCCCACGCACGATGGCGCCGACCCGCCTCGCCGTGCCCACCTAGAACGACGCGTGACACCTGGTCGCCGGTCGTAGCCGGCATTCGCTGGGGCTGGCGGTCGCGTCGTATCTGCATGACGTGTCTCGTAACACCGAGGCGCACCTGCATGTTCACAACATCATCGTCAACGCCGTCGCTGTCCCGGCCGACGGCGAGCTGGTCGACGGTGGGGCGGGGGTGGCGGGCTGGGACTGGCGGGCGATCGATGGGGAGGTGCTGCTCGCGAACGTCCGGACCGCCGGTTTTGTCGGGGCGGCGGTGTTGCGCCGGGAGCTTTCGGCGCGGCGGGGTCTGGCCTGGGAGCCGGTGCGTAACGGGGTGGCGGAGCTGGCCGGGTTCCCGACCGAACTGTTGGAGGCGTTCTCGACCCGGCGCGGCGAGGTCGAGGCCGAGTTCGCGCAGCTGGTCGCCCAGGGGCTGGAACCGTCGGGGGCGACGAAGGCCGCGGCGCAGCGCGGCTCGCGTAAGGCCAAGAAAGTCCTAGCCGACGACGCGGTCCACGCCGCCCAGCTGGAAACGCTGAGGGCCGCCGGGTTCACCGTCGATCAGGTCCGTCAGCTCGCGGCACCCACGCCCGCCCGGCCGGCGCCGCTCGGCGAGCCGGAGGTCGCCGACCTGTTTGATCTGCTGGCCGGGGCGGTGGGGCTGACGGAGAAGACCTCGACGTTCCTGCGCCGGGACGTGGTGCGCGCAGTCGCCGGATGGGTCGGGGCGCGGGCCGACGCGGACACGATCGAAGCACTGACCGACCGTTTCCTCGCGGACCCCCGGGTCGTCCTCGTGCAGACCACAGCACCCGGGCAGCGGCGTCGCCACCAGCCCGAACTCGTCTTCACCACCGAGGATCTGCTGGCCGCCGAGGATTCCCTCGCCGCGCTGATCCGCGACGGCCAAGTCACCGCTGGCGCGCCGCCTCGCCTGCTGGTCGACCCCGCCTACCTGGGCGCGCGTCTTGCCGCTGCTCGCCAACCGCGCCGCGCCGGTCCTGGACCCGAGCCGAGCGGCGCGGGCGCGGCGGGCGCCGATCCTGGCGGCCGGGTGGTGCTGTCCAGGGAGCAGGTGGAGCTGGTCCGCCGGCTGCTGTCCGGGGGCGACCTGGTCCGCCCGGCAATCGGGCCGGCGGGCACCGGCAAGACCGAGGCGATGCGTGTCCTGACTGGCCTCCTGCATGCCGCCGGGCGGCGGGTGTTCGCGACCGCGCACGGCGGCCGCCAAGCCGAGGAGCTCGCCGACCGGATCGGTATCCCGGCCCGGGTCGTCGCCGGCTGGC